>DUUM01000029.1 GCA_012841565.1 Candidatus Epulonipiscium sp.
CAGTACGCCAGCCTTCCAAGCTGGATACGTGGGTTCGATTCCCATCACCCGCTTTTAGTATTACATAAGTATAAGAGGTCGGATTATCACTATTGATAATCCGATTTTTTAATATACAAATTAAAAAAATCAAAGGAGTGGTAAAATGAATAGGACAAATGAAAGTGCATGGATATCCTTTATATTAGGTATAATAGCATCTTTAGGTTGGATCATTCCGATTATAGGATTACCAATAACCGTAGTAGGCATTGCTTTAGGGGCAATAGGAATGGGAAACTCAAGAGACAAAGGAGTCTCCATAGCTGGGATGGTTATTAATATAATATTCTTATCAGCAGCTGTTGCAAAAGGAATTGTTGATCTAGTACTTTATGATAAAAAAAAGATATATCAGTAAAGTGTAAAAAAATACCTTGTTATATGAGGTATGATATATTTTAAAAAGGGTAACTTAATAGGGAGTGGTTAAGGAATTGAATTAATTCAAGGTGGGTATAAAGTGATGTACTACGTTAGGCATAAATAATTTATAATAATCTTAAGACCATCTATTTTGACGTATAATAGATGTAAAAGGTAACATTATAGGATTATGATTTTACAACCTAATTAGCCATATCATATACACGATACATCTGGAGGCCACGTAGATTATAAAGGTAACATATATTTTATATGTCAGATGTATAAAAAAGTGATTGTATCCCAAAACCACTCAGGCATACGCAACTTTCCATACACCCGTGTTAAGGTGCGTATGCTTATAAGATTTAGTAACTGCTATTTAAAAACCATGGAAGACTAAATAGCTTAACATATACGTATAAAAACACGATATAAGTCGATTAGTCGAATTGTATCGTGTTTTGCTTGTTTATTTATTTTCATGTATAATATATACCACATGAATACGATACGAATACAATACTAATAGAGGAGAATATAAAGATGAAAGATAAACGGTATTATATATACTTATTATTAATAGCAGCTGTGGTCATATTTCAATTAATGACCAGTAAAGAGGCTCCTGATATGCAGCCACATGACGGGAGAGAGCTTATAGTAGATTTTATAGACGTGGGACAAGGAGATGCTATTTTAATTACCACTCCAGATGGTAATACTATGTTAATTGATGCAGGCGACAATTCTCAGGAAGAGCATATGGTCAGTTTTTTACATAAGAAGGGAATTAAAAAAATAGATTTTGTTATAGGGACACATCCACACGCAGATCATATCGGTGGGTTAGACGCAGTTATACGGAATTTTGATATTGGTGAGATTTATATGCCAAAGATAGCACATACGACTAAAACTTTTGAAGATGTATTAATAGCTATTAAAGAAAGGGGGCATACTATTAAAACGGCTAAAGCTGGTGTAACTCTCGATTTAGATAAGACAATGAACGTTCAAATGTTAGGGCCTGTCAGTAATAGTTATACTGATATTAACGATTATAGCGCTGTTGTTAAGTTAAAATATGGAAAGATGACCTTTTTATTTACAGGAGATGCAGAAAAAACTTCAGAGTATGAAATGATAGAGAAAGGATACCCATTAGACTCAGTCGTCTTAAAGGTAGGACATCATGGGAGTGACACATCTACAACAGATGAATTTTTAGAGGCGGTTAATCCAAAGTACGCAGTAATATCTTCTCAAAAAGATAATAAATATGGGCATCCCCATAAGGATATAATTAAGAAATTAGAAGATAATAATATTATCTATTTTGATACACAAAGACATGGAACCACAACAGCGATTACAAATGGACAAGAAATTGAATGGATTACAGAAGTGAAACAAAGTAATTAATAAAAAATAATACATGAGGTGAAAGCATATGAGAATAGTCATTGATCGTATTGAAGAGGAAGTAGCTGTCATTGAAAAGGAAGATGGTTCATTTGTGAATATGTCTAAAAGACTTATTCCGCCAGAGGCAAAAGAAGGGGATGTTCTGCAAATTACAGTCGATAGGTCAAGTACCGTAGATAGGGTGCAAGAGATTACATCCCTAATGGATGAACTATGGGAAAGTGATGGAGACGAGAGATAAATAAAAAGCTATATAAAAAAGATTAGGATATGCCCAAAGGCACCCTAATCTTTTTTTATATCATTTTTACTTAGGATAATTTAAATTGTCATCTTTTAACTTATAGAGTATTTCTTGTAAAAACTTATTAGACTCATAACGTGCCATAGGCAAATTCATATCTAAGTGGTTTCCACAATCCCTTGCAGAGGCACCAGGAATGATATCTTTAAATTCTTTTATAAATTCAAAGGTTTCTGTGACTAAAGGTGCAATCT
Organism: Candidatus Epulonipiscium sp.; assembly: GCA_012841565.1. Next base: position 2,332 of record DUUM01000029.1, read on the forward strand.
CTGCAGATGATAAGTCACCTTTTACAAGAAGATAAAATCCAGTGCGACACCCCATTGGTCCAAAGTAAATAATATCATCACCATAAATACAATGATTACGTAGAAATGTGGCTGCTAAATGCTCAATAGCATGCATTTCAGCAGTATGTAGTACAGGTTCGTGATTAGGTGTTTTCATGCGAATATCGTAAGTTGTAATAGGTTCACCCTTTACATAGTCAATTCGAGAGACATATACACCAGGTAAAAGCTTTAAATGATTAATTGTAAAACTTGTAATCTTATCCATAAATCATTCTCCTTTTTCTTTTTTAGGCTCTATTCCTACTTGAAGGCTGGCTAGCTTTTGGATGGATCTAGGGATGGCATCTTTTGAAGTTTTCCAAGACGCTTCTTTGTTCCGGTAATCAGATTTATCGATATACCATGATAAATCTTCTTCGATACGATTTAAATTCTCGAGTGTTAAAGGAATCACTAGTTGATAGAAATCTTGCAGCATATCACCGGATAATTTAAGAGGGGCCATATCCAGTAGGGAGGCAAAGTGACTAAGGCAAAAGCCCTTGCAGTTTATGACTAAGTCTTTAAACTTAGGATCTCTTTTCCATACAAAAAAGAATGTATCTAGATAACGCGCCATATCCCCATCAATCTTATTACAAACATAGCAACTTTCTTCATTTTTAAAAATGTACTCTGAAGTCGTATTATTAGACGATGCCAGCGTATGAAAGGATTGCGGATTGATTTTTTTGGTAAAAATTGAAATTTTTGAAGCTGTTTGTTTAGGGTTATTGTTTTTAAGTAAAGGCAATAAGTTTTTTTTAAATTCAACCAAGTGGGTATGCATCATCATAGCAAGACCCAGGCGGTTGCCATGGTCATATAAAAGGCCATAATGATTAGAACAAAATCCGAGCCTATTCGTTTCTTCCCTAATATCATCTGCCATATATGCAGAACCAAGTATAAAATCCATAGCATCATTTTGCAAATTATTATGGATAAAGCAAAATGGGCACTCGTGGCCAGAATGAAAAGCATCTGTTAAGGGAATGGTGTAAATGTTGTCTTTCATTGTATCACTCCTATCTAATTAACATTATAGCACAATGGAAAATAAGTGCATTATAAACTTATCTGTATTTTAGTCATAAAAGGTGATAAAATGGCAATAATAAGATGTAATGCATATATTCAAGTGAGGGAGAGATACTTTATGAAGAATGTAGTCGCCAAAGTAGTTGTAATTGAAGAGCTAAAGAACTTTGACTTAAAACAAACACTAGAATGTGGTCAGGTATTTAGATATGAAAAGGTTTCAGAAAATAGCTACACGGTGATTGCTAATAATAAGCGCATTAGGCTAACCCAAAAGCCAGAAAGTACAACTCTTATGATTCATAATTCAACTATTTCAGAGTATGAAGAGATTTGGAAGGATTATCTAGATATAGAAACAGACTATGAGCACATTATTAGTCAGATATCGAAAGATGATCCTCATATGCAAGAGGCAATAGCATATGGACAAGGTATTAGGGTTTTAAACCAAGATACATGGGAAATGCTAATTTCATTTATTGTTTCCCAAAATAAAGCGATTCCCCATATTCAGCAATGTATCCAAAATCTTTGTGAGGCCTTTGGTGAGAAGGTAACGGATAAAGACGGGGAAATCTACTATGCATTTCCAACAGCAGAGGAACTATCAAAGGCTACAGAAGAAGAGTTAAGGGAGTGTAAGGTTGGATTTAGAGCACCCTACATTATGGATGCCTGCCAGAAAGTAAAGGATAACACTGTGGTTCTTGAAGCTCTGCCGGCTATGTCTACCCAACAAGCCAAAGAAACACTGATGAAAATTAAGGGAGTAGGGGAAAAAGTAGCCCACTGCGTACTGCTTTTTGGACTTAATAAAACAGACACATTCCCAACAGATGTGTGGATTAAGCGTATTATGCAAGAAATATATTTTGATAATAATGAAACCAAAAATCAAGATATAATAGAATTAGCCGATCAGAAATATGGAGACTATGCCGGCTACGCACAGCAGTATTTATTCTACTATGGCAGACAAACTGAACTGGATAAAAAGGCCCAAACAAAGCAACCTGTGTAAAATGAAGTAAATGAGAGAAAATGAGAGAAAATACAAGATATCAACTGTTAAATGGGGCAAAAACGCCAAAATTTAAGGTTGCACAAAACCTATAAATCTCATACTATTAGACATATGTTAGCACTCTTTAGAGATGAGTGCTAATGCAAAAAATCAAAATTATAATATAGGAGGTATATTTAATATGAAACTTAGACCTTTAGGTGATAGGGTTGTTATTCAGCATTTAGAAGCAGAAGAAACAACTGCATCAGGCATTATTTTAACAGGAACAGCCAAAGAAAAACCACAAGAGGCAATTGTTGTGGCAGTAGGACCTGGTGGAATAGTAGACGGTGAGAAAGTGGAAATGGAAGTAAAAGTAGGGGATAAGATTATTTACTCCAAATATGCTGGTACTGAAGTTACACTAGAAAAAGAAGAATACGTCGTTGTACGTCAAAATGATATTTTAGCAATCGTAGAATAATTAAAAGGAGCGAAATATATAATGGCAAAGCAAATGAAATTTGGAATGGAAGCAAGGCAAGCACTCCAATCAGGAGTCGATCAATTAGCAAATGCAGTAAAGGTAACCATAGGACCAAAAGGGCGTAACGTGGTTTTAGATTCAAAATATGGCACACCAACAATTACAAATGACGGTGTTAGTATTGCAAGAGAAATAGAGCTTGAAGATGCGTATGAAAATATTGGTGCACAGCTTGTAAAAGAAGTAGCAACAAAAACAAATGACGTTGCAGGTGACGGGACAACAACTGCAACTGTACTTGCGCAAGGCATGATAACAGAGGGTCTTAAGAACATTACAGCAGGTGCAAACCCTATTATTATTCGTCGTGGTATGCAACAGGCAACTAAGGTTGCAGTTGAAGCCATTAAAGGCATGAGCCAACAAGTTACAACTAAGAATCATATTGCAAGAGTTGCAGCAATCTCTGCAGGAGACGAAGAAGTTGGAAGCTTAATTGCAGATGCAATGGAAAAAGTATCTAACGATGGTGTTATTGCAGTAGAAGAATCAAACACAATGGAAACAGAACTTAAAGTAGTAGAAGGGATGCAATTTGATCGCGGATACTTATCACCATACATGGTAACAGATACGGATAAAATGGAAGCAGTACTTGAGATGCCACACATTTTAATCACAGATAAAAAGATTACAAATATCCAAGAGATCCTTCCAATCCTTGAGCAAATCGTTCAAAGTGGATCAAAATTATTAATTATTGCAGAAGATGTAGAAGGTGAAGCCTTAGCAACACTTGTTGTTAATAAACTTCGTGGAACATTTAATTGTGTTGCTGTTAAAGCACCAGGGTTTGGTGATAGAAGAAAAGAAATGCTTCAAGATATTGCAACACTTACAGGTGGAACAGTTATATCAGAAGAAGTAGGACTTGATCTTAAAGATGTAACCCTTGAGCAACTAGGTAGATCAGCTAGTGTTAAAATCCAAAAAGAAAACACGATTATTATAGATGGTTCAGGAAGTCCAGAAGATATTGCAACAAGAGTTGCTCAAATTCGAAGACAACTTGAAGATACAACATCTGATTTTGATCGTGAAAAACTACAAGAGCGTCTTGCAAAAATGTCAGGTGGCGTAGCGGTTATCCAAGTAGGAGCTGCCACAGAAACTGAAATGAAAGAAAAGAAGATAAGAATAGAAGACGCACTTGCAGCCACAAGAGCAGCAGTTGAAGAAGGAATCATTGCAGGTGGTGGAAGCTCATATATCCACATTACAAAAGACATTATAAAACTTATGGAAACATTACATGGCGATGAAAAAACAGGCGCGCGTATTATCCTTAAAGCTCTTGAATCTCCATTATATAATATTGTTGCCAATGCAGGTCTTGAGCCGGCAGTTGTTATTAACAATGTAAAAGCAGCAGAAGTAGGCGTTGGATTTGACGCACTTAAAGAAGAATACGTAGATATGATTGAAGGCGGAATCATTGACCCTACAAAGGTAACGAGAATTGCCCTTCAAAACGCAACATCTGTCGCTTCAACATTCTTAACAACAGAATGTATCGTAGCAGATATCCCAGGACCAGAGCCAATGATGCCACCAGGCGGAATGGGCGGAATGGGCGGAATGATGTAATTTAGATTGCCAAGACATACTAAACTCCCTAGTGGGCTGTTAACGCAGCCTACTAGGGAGTTTTTTAATGATCACTTTGTAGCAACCCTCTATAAGTACCTGTGGAACATATTACGTGTATGTGGTATTATATACCAGGGTAAATGGTATTATTTCTGTTATCATATAAGTTTTAAATTATTTGCTGAGTAAGTTTATTGTGTTTAAATAACTTTTATATAAAAAATACAGAATTTAGAGGGGTCAGACAAAATGAAAAAGAGTATAACATTTAGTAGAACATTATCCATGATATTGCTAGGAGTTGCGCTATTTAGTAATAGAGCAGAAGCGGGTACATTAAAGAGTATTAACCAAAACAATACGAATTTAGTACCCCTACGGACCATTAGTGAAGAACTAGGGGCTAAGGTAGGCTTTGATGGTGCGAGTCAAAAGATTACAGTGATCTATAAGGATTCTACCATTGTGGCTACTGTTGGCAGTAAGAATGCCACAACTAATGGCAATAACAAAGAATTACAAGCAGCACCACAAGTTATAAAGGGCACAACCTATGTACCCATTCGATTTATCGGGGAAGCTTTAGGGGGGGCAGTAGATTACCAAAATGGGACTTTGAAAATTACCCTAGATGATCAAGTAAAAGAGTGGAAATTAGAAACCACAGTTACGGAACCAACATCACCTAAAACACCTACTTCAGGTAGCACCTTTAGTAGTGGTACAAAGACAGTCGCAGGTAAGAAAATTACTTATGTGACAATCAATATGAATGATTCTAAAGTAAAGGTCAAGACATCTACAGCTAACAATACAGTTACACAAGTACAAGCTCTAAAAACCTTAGCAGCAGGAGCAAAAGTAGGGGTGAATGGAACTTATTTTGCAGCCTATAATGGAGATACACCTTTGCCAGATGGGACGATTATTTCTAATGGCAAGGTAATCAATATAACGGATATTGGCTCAACAATCGGATTTACGGCAGACAACAAAGTACTAATCGATTTTGTGAAAACCCGGGTACAAGGTTATATTAACGGGGAAGAAGGTTGGTTCACCTACCGTGTGAATCGCCCAACACCAGATGAGAGTGCAAATATTATCTATACACCAGAATACGGAAAAGATATACCCCTTGCAAGTGGTTGGTCAGCAGTCGTATGTGTTAATGGTAAAGTAGAAAAAATTGTTAACCAGACAAGAAAAGTGCCTAACAATGGGTTTATCATTGTAACAACTAAACCAAGTAGGTTTAGTGTAGGCGACTCTGTAAACTATAAAACAACTTACGAAACGACTCATACAAAGGCCCTGGAGTGGGAAGATGTTATTTATGCCATAAGTGCAGGTCCTAGTCTAAGAATTAATGGACAAAAAACAGGGGACCCTAAAAATGAAAGTTTTACAGAAGCAAAGATATTAACAAGCTCAGCGCAGAGAACCTTTATTGGGGTAACAAACGATAATCAACTTATGATTGGAACAGTTTCAGCCAGTGTTAATCAACTGAAGGATATTGTAGCTCAACTAGGACTTAAGAGTGCCATGTGCCTAGACGGTGGCGCCTCATCAGGATTATATTATAATGGTGGGTATTTAACATCTCCAGGAAGAAATTTAAGTAATAGTCTTAACTTTTATTATTAATTTTAAAGGAGGTTTTTATTATGGATAGAGTAAAAAATGCATGGATTAATGGTCTTTTTTTAATTATTACTCTAGTTGTCAATACTTTAGGTGCTATAGGTCTCATCAATGGACTTTCTCAAAAAGAAATTTCAGACAAGTATATTACCTTAATTACACCAAGCCCATCTACCTTTAGTATATGGAGTGTTATCTACACTTTACTACTGATTTCCATGATTGTAATGATCGTAAGAAAAGATGACCCATACTACCAAAAAGGCATAGACGAAATTACGGTTTTATTTAGACTTTCCTGTGCCTTGAATATGATTTGGATTGTTTTATTTTCATATTTACAAGTTGAACTATCCACCCTATTTATCTTAGGATTTGTCATTGTCTTGTCATTAATTTGTTTAAAACTAAAGAAAATTAATATTAAAAAACGTTTCTTACTGGCTTTGACATTTGGACTTTATACAGGGTGGTTAATTATTGCTACTGTAGTTAATATAGCGGCAGCCTTAGTTAAATTAGAATGGAATGGTTTTGGGATTAACGAAGAAATATGGGCAATTATTACTCTTATAATTGGGGTGCTTGTGGTTTTCGTGGTGCTTCATCGTACACTTAATGCGGTACTTCCGTTACCTATCGCTTGGGCATATTTAGGAATCTATCAATTTTTAAAAGCGCCAGAAGGTTTCAATGGACAATTTGCTTTGCTTCAGGTGGTTGTCCTTGCAGGTATGACCGTTTTAGTAGTGATGGCGGCTATTCGGTTATATCTCAACGGCTATGCCTTATTTCCAGAAGAAGACGTATCTAACTCAAAATAGGAATCTTTTAACCCATAGGCTTAAGCCTATGGGTTTTTTATATGATAGGAAAGTTCTACTTTCCTTACTGATGATACGAATTGACAAAGCATAAAATTAAGTGTAATATTAAGTCATACACCCCCCTGGGGGTGTAGTGGGGAAATCAAGTGCCATTATAATAAAATCATAAGAGGTGACAATATGGATCAAAAATTTAATGTAACAGGTATGAGCTGTGCATCTTGCTCAGCCAATGTTGAAAAAATAGTTGGGAAACTGCCAGGTGTTCAATCAGCCAATGTCAATTTACTCTCCAATAGTATGACGGCAGAGTATGATGATAGCATTATGGATAATGCAACCATCATTAAAGCCATTAAGGATGCGGGGTATGATGCATCGGTAGTTATCAAACCGCCTAAGCCTATAGCCCAAGTAGCAGGGAAAAACCAAAAATTTAATGTAACAGGCATGACCTGTTCATCTTGCTCAGCTAACGTTGAAAAAACGGTCAACAAACTACCAGGCGTTAAACTAGCCAGTGTTAATTTGCTTTCAAATAGTATGACTGTAGACTACGATAAGGCTATTATGGATAATGCAACCATCATTAAAGCAATTGAAGATGCTGGCTACCAAGCATCGGCAGTTACAAGTGGCCCAAAGACGAGTAGTAAAGTAGAAGATAAATCCAATCCAGTAGAAGATGAAATAAAAGATATGAAAAAAAGAGTCATCATATCATTTGTATTTTTAATTCCCCTCATGTATGTATCCATGGGACACATGATAGGCCTTCCGTTTCTAGGTGGGTTAACGGGACCTCAAAATGCAATTAGTTTTGCATTTACCCAGCTACTCTTAACATTACCTGTGGTCTATGTAAACCGTACTTATTATAAAGTTGGGTTTAAAACATTATTTCACGGAACACCCAATATGGACTCTCTGATAGCACTTGGATCAGGAGCAGCTTTAGCATACGGGATATTTGCTATTTATAGAATTGGATATGGCCTAGGGCACAATGATTTAGCCATTGCCCATCAATATATGGGGGATTTGTATTTTGAAGCAGCAGCCATGATTTTAGCTTTAATTACCCTTGGTAAACTGTTAGAAACAAGAGCAAAAGGAAAAACGTCAGAAGCTATTTCTAAACTTATGGACTTAGCACCCAAAACGGCTTCAGTGATTAGAAATGGTGAAGAAATAGAAATATCTATTGACGAAGTAGAAATAGATGAAATTATTATTGTAAGGCCAGGACAAAGCGTCCCAGTGGATGGAATTATTATTGAAGGAAATTCATCCATTGATCAATCTGCTTTAACAGGAGAGAGTATTCCGGTTGAAAAACACGTGGGAGACAAAGTTATTTCAGCAACGATTAATAAAACTGGATTCTTTAAATTTAAAGCCCAAAAAGTTGGAGACGACACAACCCTAGCTCAGATTATTCAGCTGGTAGAAGATGCAAGTTCATCTAAAGCACCCATTGCAAAAATGGCCGATAAAATTAGTGCTATTTTTGTACCAATAGCCTTGCTTATAGCAGTAACGGCAACAATTGTATGGTTACTCATGGGTCAGCCTTTTGAATTTGCAATGTCAATAGGGATTGCAGTACTTGTCATCGCTTGCCCGTGTGCTTTAGGCCTTGCAACACCAGTGGCGATTATGGTTGGAACAGGCAGAGGTGCCTCTAATGGTATATTAATTAAATCAGCCGAGGCTTTAGAAAGTCTTCATACCATTAGCACAATTGTACTGGATAAAACAGGTACCATTACAGAAGGTAAACCAGTTGTAACCGATATTATTACATCCAGTACAATAAGTGAAAAAGATCTACTTGGCATTGCGGCAGCGATTGAAGGGCCATCAGAGCATCCATTAGCAGAAGCTATTGTAGCAAAAGCAAAACAAGGCGGTTTATCCTTTAAAGATGCAGAGAACTTTGATGCAATCCCAGGAAGAGGGATTGTGGCCATTGTAAATAATAAAGAATATATTGCAGGGAATTTAGCCCTAATGAAAGAAAAAAATATAGACGTAGGTTCTTTCCAAGGCACTTCAGATGGCTTTGCCGATGAAGGTAAAACCCCACTATACTTTGCAGATACAGAAAATCTCCTAGGAATTATTGCAGTAGCCGACGTGGTTAAACCAACAAGTCGCCAAGCAATTGATGAATTTAAAGCCATGGGGATTGATGTAGTCATGCTTACAGGAGATAACAAAAAAACTGCAGAAGCCATTAGAAAACAATTGCATATTGATCGGGTTGTGGCAGAAGTACTACCACAAGATAAAGAAGAGGAAATAAGAAGAATACAAGATAGCGGGAAAAAAGTAGCAATGATTGGGGATGGCATCAACGACGCCCCAGCCCTAGCAAGAGCAGACGTTGGAATTGCCATTGGTGCAGGAACAGACATTGCTATAGAATCGGCCGATATCGTCTTGATGAAAAGTGACCTCCTAGATGCCGTAACAGCGATTCAACTGAGCCACGCCACCATTCGGAATATTAAACAAAACCTATTCTGGGCATTCTTTTACAACAGCTTAGGCATACCACTAGCAGCAGGCGTGTTTTACCTAGCCCTAGGATGGAAGCTTAACCCAATGTTTGGGGCAGCAGCCATGAGCTTAAGCTCAGTATTCGTCGTAACGAACGCATTAAGATTAAAGCTATTCAAACCTAAATACGTAACACAAAACAAATAATAAGTATAAAGCACGCAATGAAAGAATCAAGATACAATCAAAACATAGTGAAAGAGGGGGATCCTAACAATGCAAGCAGACAAAGCAAAAGCTACCCGTCTTTTAAAGACAGCCAGAGGCCAAATCGATGGCATTTTAAAAATGATAGAAGATGACCGCTACTGTATCGATATCTCAAATCAATTAATGGCAACACAAGCTATCTTACGAAATGTAAACAAAGAAATACTTCACGCCCACCTAGGCAGCTGCGTTGCAGACGCCTTCGGCACCCAAGAACAACGCCAGAAAATTGAAGAAATCATGCTAGTCATCGACAAACTAACCAAATAATAGGGATGCGCCATCCGCCAGATGTATTGCCCCCTCGCACTCCTTATGATATAATTGTATGAAAGACCATAAGGATGAAGGGATGATAGAAAATGGATGTTTTTAAAGAGCAGCTAATAGCAGTAAAGAAAAACAAAAAAACAACGTTGAAGAAAACAGGCCTAATTGCTGTAGGAATAGTAGTAGCAGTAGTTGCCATGTTATTTGGAGGTTCATTTATTGGACCTGTAGTAGTAGTAGCTTTGTTTTTTGGGGGAAATTACCTACTAGGCAGTATGAATCTGGAATATGAATATATATTGACCAATAATGAACTAGATGTGGATAAGATTATGAATAAGGAAAGAAGAAAAAGATACTTTACAATAGATTTAAAAGAGATAAATATTATGGCTCATATAGATGATGCAGTACGTAAGCCAGAAGTTGATCGTGCCCAAAAGACAATTGATGTAAGCAGCGGCGAAAAAGGTCCTAATACTTATGCAATTGTATTTTCTCATAAAAATGAGTTGACCAAAGTCATTATAGAACCTAATGAGGATATGAAAAAAGTGATTTTTAGACAAGCACCCTCTAAAGTTTTTTTATAAAATAATTACTTGATAACCCCGATGACCTTTTAGTTAAAGGCAGTCGGGGTTTTTATGAGCCCACAATAGCTTGATTTTTTATATTATAATCGCCATTTTCCCTAGGCTCTAAGAAGATAATGGTGGGACGAATAAAGATTCTACAGTTACAAATATTGTCATTAGCCGATTATTATGATAAAATGGGGGATATATGATTTTACACACTCAAAGGAGGTCTTTATGGATAAGAATCCGTTTTCAATTATTACACCGGAAATATTGGCTTTAACAGAATTATCAGTACAACACAGCTCGATTGACCCTGCACTGTATGCTAAATATGATGTAAAACGTGGATTGCGTGATATTAGTGGTAAGGGTGTTTTAGCAGGACTCACAGAACTTGCAGAAGTTCGTTCACACTATATTATGGATAATGAGTATGTTCCTTGTGAAGGAAAGTTATTCTACCGCGGGATTGATGTGGAGAGCATCGTAGAAGGCTTTATGAGTGAAGATCGGTTTGGATTTGAAGAAGTTACTTATTTATTGTTATACGGCACACTTCCAACTGAAACAGAAGAGCAAGATTTCAAAAACATATTAGGTGGCTATCGTTCATTGCCAACATCTTTTGTTCGAGATATTATTATGAAAGCACCAAGCTCAGATATGATGAATACCTTAGCAAGAAGTGTTTTAACATTATATTCCTATGATGATAGGGCAGATGATATTTCTTTGCCTAACGTTATGAGACAATCATTACAACTTATTTCACTATTTCCAATGCTATCTGTTTATGGCTACCAAGCCTATCGTCATTATCATGATGGACAGAACCTGGTCATTAACACACCAGATCCATCATTATCAACAGCGGAGTTAATCCTACATCTCCTAAGACCAGATAGTCAGTATACAGCCTTCGAAGCTAAAATCTTGGATTTAGCTTTAGTCCTTCACGCAGAACACGGCGGCGGTAATAACTCAAGTTTTACCACCCACGTTGTTAGTTCAAGTGGGACAGATACTTATTCTTCAGTAGCTGCATCTTTAGGCTCCCTAAAAGGACCCAAGCATGGTGGGGCGAACATTAAAGTTATACAGATGTTTGAAGATATGAAAGAAAAGCTTAAAGACTGGGAAGATGAAGACGAGATTAAACAGTACCTAAGAGACCTACTAAATAAAAAAGCCTTTGATAATGCAGGGCTAATCTATGGCATGGGCCATGCGGTTTATTCTTTATCAGATCCAAGGGCAACAGTATTCAAGGGATTTGTTGAAAGACTTTCAAAAGAAAAAGGAAAAGGTGAAGAGTATAAGCTATATAATCTAGTAGAAACCCTTGCACCAGCCATTATAGGGGAAGAGAGAAACATATATAAAGGCGTCAGCGCAAACGTAGATTTTTATAGTGGATTTGTGTATAACATGCTAGAGATTCCTATGGAGCTTTATACACCAATATTTGCCATAGCCCGTATTGCAGGGTGGAGTGCTCACCGTATGGAAGAATTAATTAACTCGAGTAAAATAATCAGACCTGCTTATAAAAATGTTTCGAAGCGTCAAGAATATACATCACTTAAAAGCAGATAAATTATAATTATTTAAAGAGGGATGATATGAATAAAATAACACAACTAAAATATGTTCATTGGGTAATCTACATTATTAATGTCGTTATTATAACTTTTTTATCCCTTAGTATATATAAGACTTCCTATCAGATTTGTGAAGATTTCCAGGCCAGAATGTTTTTGGAAGAGGCCAAATACCTACCACTAATACCATCTAAAATGCTTATGTACACGGTTTATTTAATGGTGTGCATAGGCATATCTAATATAATCCTACACTATATACATAGAAAAAATAAATGGGCCCCCCTGTTATTATTAAGTGCTAATATTATCCAGTGTATTTATATTACCCATTATATAAATTATAGTTACAAAGGTTTGTTTTTATTTCTCATTGCTAGTATTTTCCTGTATATTCAGTGGATGCCAGGAAGGTTTGTTTTGCTTGGGGTAACCCTTGTGAGTTTTATTATATTAGATTACGACTTACTTTCTGTAAGGGTTAATTTAATATCTTTTCAAAACTATGCTAATTATCATTCTGAACATATTAGGATGTACTTATACGGCTTAAAAACTATACTTATGTCCCTTAATGATATTTTCTTTTTTCTTTTTTTCTTCTTGTTATTGCAGTCAAAAATTAGAGAAAATAAACAATATATATGGTTAAATGATAAGCTAAAAGACAAGGCAATTGAACTTGAGTTTGCCAATGAAAAATTAGAAAGCTACGCTAAGGAATCTATACAAGTAGCTAAGATGAAAGAGCGGAACCGATTAGCCAGAGAAATACATGATATTTTAGGACATTCTTTAACTAGTATTGCAACAGGCCTAGAGGCTTGTATACAATTATTAGACATTAACGTTGAAGGAGCTAAGGGGCAAATTTTGAAAATTCAAGAGATTGCTAAGAAAGGTTTAAACGATGTTAGGAGATCGGTAAAAGAACTTAAAATAGATACCATTGAAAAATATGCTTTAATTCCTGCCATAGAAAAACTGATTGAAGAAATGAATACATTTTCAAAGACTTGTGTTAAGCTTACCATAGAGGGAGAGGTTTTGAAGTTAAATGATGATGAGGAGCAAACTGTTTACCGGACTGTTCAAGAGAGCCTGACTAATGCCATGCGACATGGAAAGGCTCAACATGTCGCTGTAAATATTGTATTTGGTTATTATAAAGTGAATATTACAGTTCAAGATGATGGTCAGGGATGTGGAGATATTAGTAAAGGATTTGGATTAACACACATAGGAGAAAGAGTAGAAATGCTTGGGGGAACAGTAGAATTTATAAGTGCAGTAGGTAAAGGATTTACAACCAAGTTGACTATTCCGATACGATGGGGGAGTGCATATGATTAAGGTACTAGTTGTAGATGATCAAGAATTAATTAGAGAAAGCTTAGTTCTGATACTAAGTCATCAAGATGGTATTGAAGTTGTTGGACAGGCCAAATCTGGGGTAGAGGCTGTTAGGATTGCAAGGGAATTAAGACCAGACGTGATTCTTATGGATATTCGTATGCCAGAAATGGATGGCATACAATGCACGGGGATTATCAAGCAGAATATACCAAATACCAAAGTGATTGTATTAACCACTTTTGATGATGAAGAGTATATTTATGAGTCGCTTAAAAATGGTGCTGATGGATTTTTACTAAAAGGCATCACGACTCAAGAATTAATTAGAGCAATCAATATAATTGATAACGGTGGTGCTTTTATTGAACCTAAGATTGCCCATAAAGTTTTACATCTTTTTAAAAAATTAGCACAAAATAATTTTACAAATAATATGGACGATGAAGAAATCGAAGGATTATCAAATAATGAACTTAGAATTATACAATTAATTGGAAGAGGGCTATCCAATAAAGAAATAACCAAGGTTATGAGTTTTAGTGAGGGAACGATACGAAATTATATTAGCACCATATTAAAGAAGTTAGACCTAAGAGATCGGACACAAATTGCTATTTTTGCCATTCAATCGAGTATTATGTTAAAGGAGTTCCCAAATGAGCACCAAAGCTAGGGGAATTGGAATTATTCTATTGTGCGTACTTGTCTTAGGGGTGTTCCAGTATAACCATCATATGAAACACCAAATGGTTGAAATCAGCTTAGGCATATATTCACGTAACAAATGGAAAATTCCCCACTTAGATAGTTACCGAGTTTATGATGAGGTGATTAGGGACTTTGAGGCTAAGAACCCTAATGTTCGTGTGACGTATCGAAGCGGGACTTTGATGGATGACTATTCTGAGTGGCTTGCTAAAACAATTATGTATGGTGAGGAACCAGATGTTTTTATTATATTAGACGAAGATTTTAATACATACGCCTCTATAGGGTTATTCCAAGACTTAACAAAATATATCGAGAAAGATAAGAGTTTTGATTTAAATCATTTTTATAAAAAGGCATTGGATAATGGCCGATATGGTACAAAGCAGTATGGGATTCCTTTTGGAATAGCACCAACTTTTATGATTGTCAACACAACATTATTGGATAAGGAAGGAATTACATTAGACAAGGATCATTGGACATGGGATGACTTTTATAATATTTGTAAAAAGGTAACGAAGGATACGAATAAGAATGGACAGATTGATCAATTTGGCGTATTCGGCTATGAATGGGAACATGCTTTTTATACAAATGACAAGGCCCTTTTTACAGACGATGGTCTTAACATTGCCTTTGAGGATGAAAAGTTATATGAAACGATTAATTTTATGAAAAAGATGCATCAACTTAATAAAACGAGTACCCCTAGGGACCAAGATTTTGATAAAGGGCAGGTAGCATTTAAAATGTTCTCTTTACCGGAATACAGAGGATATACCTCTTCACCTTATCAGTACTTAAAATATACAGACTTTGAATGGGAAAGCATACCCCTTCCAAGTGGCCCCAGTGGTAAAAGTGTTTCTAAGTTAGATACGATTCAATTGGGAATGAGTAGCCGATCTAAGAATAAAAAAAAGGCATGGGAGTTTATAAAGTTTTTAACCTATGATCATGAAAGCCAACAAAGCGTCTGGGATAATACTTATATACTACCTTCTAATCGTAAGATGGTAGAAGAAATCTATGAGACATCTACACAAGATGAGGAAAAAAACATATTAGAACCCTATTTTCTAAATAGGATCATAGAAAGTGGGTATATAGACCCAAGATTTAAAAAGTACAGCGATTTTAAAGAGATACTAGATAAAAACATATTTTTAATGATTTCAAGAGATGAAAATATTAATCAAGGCATTGCAAAAATTAAAAAAGATATTAAAAAGCAACGATAATTAAACCTATAAGTTTAGTAATCGTTGCTTTCTTTTGGTGAAGATTAATATAATTAGTGACATTTGTAATCGGTAATTAGTGACATATTACAATGATATATAAAAATATAAAAGGATATAATCAAATTATCATATTAAAGGTGTGAATTAGCGGAAAGGAGAAAGTGATGTCGGAAGTTATTCTAAGAATGAATAATATACATAAAAGCTTTCCAGGTGTCTATGCCCTTAAGAAAGCAGAATTAGAATTAGTGGCTGGGGAAGCTCATGCATTGCTTGGGGAAAATGGTGCTGGGAAATCTACTTTAATAAAGGTTCTAGGTGGGATTTACCAACCAGAAGAAGGGGAAATTTGCTTTAAGGGAGAAACGGTTAGTATTAATAATGTATTAGATGCCCAGGCAAGAGGGATTAGTATCATTCACCAAGAAATATGTTTGGTTGACAATATGACAGTAGCTGAGAATTTTTTCTTAGGCAGGGAAATTAATAAAGATAAAAGCTTATTAAAACGGGTTGATGATAAAATGATGTATGAACAAGCCCAAACAATATTAGACCAGTTAGGCTTGGATATTAAGGCAGATCAGATGGTTGCCAGTTTAAGTATTGCTAAACAACAGATGGTTGAAATTGCAAAGTCATTGCTAAAAGAATCAAGCATTATTGTAATGGATGAGCCAACAGCTTCTTTATCAGAAAAAGAAGTTGATGTTTTATTCCATATGATTCACAAGCTAAAAGCAAAAGGAATTGCCATTATTTATATTTCTCATAGAATGGAAGAATTATTCCAAGTGTGTGATAGGGTAACGGTTATGAGAGATGGGGAGTACATCGGAACAAATGTGATTAAAGAAACCACCAAGGATGACCTGATTACCATGATGGTTGGGAGAGAATTAAAAGATTTATATGTAAAGGAAGATCATCAAATAGGAGAGGCAATCCTAGAAGTGAAGAACCTGTCTAATGATAAGTTGAAAGACATTAATTTTAAGCTAAGAAAGGGAGAATTATTAGGGGTATCAGGACTGATGGGTGCGGGAAGATCTGAAATAGCAAGAGCTATTTTCGGCATTGATAAGATTGATACAGGTGAGATTTTCCTAGAAGGAAAACTAGTTCAAATAGAGGGTCCTTTGGAAGCTATGAAAAATGGCATTGCACTCGTACCAGAAAGTAGGAAAACAGAGGGGCTTATTCTGGCACAAGAAGTTGGCTTTAATATTACATTACCTGTGGTTGATCAATTCAATAAAGGATATATATTAGATGAAAAAAAAGAAAATGATATTATTGAAAGTTATATTAAAAGTTTAAATATTAAAACACCATCATCTGCTCAAATCGTAGGTAATCTAAGTGGTGGGAATCAACAAAAGATTGTTATTGCTAAATGGTTAGCGACGAGTCCCAAAGTGCTGATACTAGATGAACCAACAAAAGGCGTAGATGTGGGTGCTAAAGGCGAGATATATGCTATTATGACAGCCTTAACGAAGAAGGGTGTCTCTATTATTATGATTTCTTCAGAATTACCGGAAATAATTAACATGAGTGATCGAGTGCTAGTCATGCATGAAGGCAAGATTAGTGGGGAATTACAAAGGGATGAATTAGATCAACAGAAAATAATGAAACTAGCAACAGGGGGTGCACAACATGCATAAGGGGATAGGGATCAAAAGGTATTTAAAAGAGAATATGGGGATTTTAATTGGTTTTGCAGTGCTTTGCACAGTGCTCGCAATTCTATCAGATTCATTTTTAACACCAAGCAATATTGTAAATGTACTAAGACAAGCCAGCACCAATGCGAACTTAGCCATTGGACTAACCTTAGCTCTTATCATTAACGGGATAGACTTGTCAGTAGGATCAGTCCTTGCTTTATCAGGAACAGTTACGTGTGGGCTAATTGCTAATAATGGGGTACCAATTCCTATAGCGATTGCAATAGGATTACTATTAGGAACAGGGATTGGGTTTGCCAGTGGAAAGATTATCTCAAAAACAGGAATTCCACCTTTTATTGTAACCTTAGCTATGATGCAAATTGCTAGAGGGGTTGCGTTTGTATATACTAATGGGATGCCGATTCGTGTTATGAATGAACCGTTTAACTTTCTAGGGAATGGGTATTTAGGACCGATTCCATTGCCGATTATTTACACAGCAATTCTTATGATTGCAGTGGGATATATATTGGCAAAAACAAAACTAGGGCGTCATATTTACGCTGTGGGAGGCAATATTGAAGCAGCTAAATATTCAGGTGTTAATATTGCTAGAATACAAGTATTTGTATATACCCTCAGTGGTTTTTTGGCAGCGTTTACGGGTATTATACTTTGTGCCAGAATGTATTCAGGGCAACCTTCGGTAGGGAATGGCTATGAGTTAGATGCTATTGCGGCATCAGTTTTGGGTGGCACAAGTTTTTCAGGAGGCGTTGGTAAAATAGGTGGGACACTCATAGGGGTTCTTGTCATTGCTGTTTTAAATAATGGATTGAACCTAATGAACGTTAACTCATTTTGGCAATTAGTTGCGAAAGGAATTGTTATACTTGTAGCGGTATACTTCGATTTATTAAAAAAGAAAAAGGTGAAAGTTGCAAACTAGATATTAATTAGTAATATTAATATAAATAAGAGTATAACTTAAGGAGGAAGACAATGAAAAAGGTATTTAGTATGTTAATGGTGGCAACAATGGCGTTAGGTTTAAGTACGGGGTGTGGGACTAAGACAACAACTGTAGAAACAGTGCCAACAACAGAGGAAACACCTGCTAAAGAAACAGAAGCAGCAGGATCAGAAGAAAAGCATTATAAATTTGGGGCTACATATATGACCCTGAATAATCCTTTCTTTGGTGCTTTAAACTCAGGGATTGAAGAAATTACAGGTGCTAAAGGCGATACAGTTGTGGCACTGGATCCAGCACTTGATGTAAGTAAACAAATTAGCCAGATTGAAGACTTGGTTGCACAAGGGGTAGACGCTATTTTCGTTAACCCAGCGGACTGGAAAGGTATCCGCCCAGGCCTAGAAGCTGCTAAAAAAGCAGGAATTCCAATTATTAACGTAGACGCACCAGTATTTGATGAAGATTTAGTAGACTCCATCGTTGCCTCAGATAACTATAATGCAGGGGTACTTTGTGCAAAAGATATGATGAGCAAAATGGATTCAGCTAAAGTGGTCGTGTTAGAACATCCAACGGCTAAGTCAGCAATTGATAGAACGGATGGTTTCCTAGATACAATCAAAGATAACCCTAACTATGAAGTCGTTGCAAAGCAATCTTCAGAGGGTCAATTAGAACAAGCAATGCCAGTTATGGAAAATATTATTCAAGCTAATCCAGAAATTAATGTTGTAATGGCACTTAACGATCCAACCGCAATGGGAGCGTTAGCGGCATTACAAGCGGCCAACAGAGCAGATGGTGTTTTAATTTATGGTGTAGATGGTTCTCCAGATGCAAAACAAATGATTAAAGATGGCAAGATGACAGGAACAGCGGCTCAATCACCAATTGGTATTGGAAGAACTGCAGCAGAAATTGCTTATAAAATATTAGATGGTCAAGCAGCTGACAAACTTGTGTCTGTTCCAGTTATTTATATTGATCAAAGTAATGTTGATGAGTACGGAACAGATGGCTGGCAATAAGAATTAAATTCAAAACAGAAATCTGAAATAAATTAGGTGTCATGGAAGAGTGTTAAATCTTTCTTGGCACCTTTTAAGGATGAGTGATATGAAAAGATATTCTTTAACAGGAGAGCTAACGGTTAAGAAAAAGATAACAATCGTATCAGGCCTTACGATTACAGCATTTGTAATTATGGTCATATTTTTATTGATACAAATGAGCGGGGTCAATAAGAATTATCATGATTTATTCTCTAAACTTAAACTAGTTGGTGAAGTAAGAGAGCAAGTTATAAACCTTGAAGGTGAAATGTTTAATTATACTTATAAAGTTAATACAAGGGAAGAATCAACCGTACGAGAATCAATTGAATTATTAGGTCAAACTGTTGACACATTACTTCAAGAAAGTGAGGATCGGCAAGGGGAGCCTAAAGAGTTAGCAGATGAAGAGAGAGCGATACGAGGATTAGTTGATAAATATATCTTAATCGCCAATGAAACAATCCTACTAGCAGATAGCAATGAAATTGGAAAATCAGATAGCTCAGTGAAAGAACTTAATAAAATAGGGCTGTTTATTACGGAACATATTGAATTATTTGAAACAATTCAATTGAAAATAGGGAGCGGAATTAGTGATCATATTAATATAAAAACGAAAAGGATCATCAGTTTAAGTTTAGGTAGTATGATACTTGTTATTTTGTTGATTGCAGTGGTTGACCTTTTATTGGTAAACAATATTAATAGGTCATTAAAAAAGCTTTCCCAGTATACTGTGAGTTTGGCTCAGGGTGATTTATCAGTTGATAAACTTGTCATTGAAACCAAGGATGAGTTTTATTACCTAACCTTAGAGGTTAATCGGCTACATGATGCTTTAAATAAGTCCATAACCCACATTAAGAATACAGCTTTTAATATTAATGAAAGTGCAAACTATCAAACAAGCTATGCCCAGGAAAATTCCGAAGCTGGCAATGAGGTAGCCACATCAATTCTAAGTATATGCGAGAATGTTTATGAACTAGATAGTGCTTTTGAGAACATCTACAGTTTAAGCAAAGAGATTAACAAAAGTTTTGAAAGTTTAACCCAGAACGAGCAGTCTATAATGGCCAATAGTATACAATCTGCTAAGGACATTGATAAAGGGCATGAACAAATCAATGGATATATAGGCATTATCAGGCAAGCAACCGAATCAATTGAAAAGACCTTAACGAGCATGGATTACTTAAGGGAACAATCCACGGTTATGGAGAGAATCATTCAAAATATGAATGATATTTCAAAACAAACGGGTCTTTTGGCTTTGAATGCATCTATAGAAGCAGCTAGGGCAGGGCATTCAGGGCGGGGATTTGCAGTTGTAGCAAATGAAGTTAAGCTATTAAGTGAGCAATCAGCAATCTTTGGTCAGGAAGCTAACGAAGGGATACAAAAGGTTCTAGGGCAAATTAACAAAGTAAATGAGGGGATACAAGTAACGGCCTATAAGCTTAATGATAGTGAGTCCTTAACTTATTCACTTATTGAAGAACTAAAGAATATTGAGACTTCAAGTAATCAAATACAAAAAGATGTTCAAATGAACAATGAAGAAATTAACTATATCAATAAAAAAATAGAAAATATAGTTGCGAATACAGAGATGACAAAAATAAAATCATCACAATCTAAAGAAGCAGTTGAGATGATTTCAGCAGCCATACAACAACAAACGGCTAGTCTAGAAGAAATGGCAGGTTTAGCTGATAGGTTAAATAAAGAGGTCATAAATTTAGACGAACTTGTTAATAATTACAAATTATAAATTATTAGGGGTAGCAATTTATATAATGGTACCTATAGATTAGCACTTAAAAGTGCTTAGTCTATAGGTACCATTATAAGTTTTTAGCACTTTGTTAATAGCCCAGATATCTTGACAATATCCTTTATTATATGATAGAGTTAAGGATAATATTTAGAGATAAAACACATTAATATAAGGTCTACTAATCAGGCACAGGAGGGAAATAATAATGTCCAAAATTATCAAAGAGGGAATCACCTTTGACGATATTCTACTGGTTCCAGCGTATTCTAATGTATTACCTAATGAGGTAGATTTATCCACCCAGTTAACAAAATCAATTAAGCTAAACATACCTATCATGAGCGCAGGTATGGATACGGTAACAGAAACCCGTATGGCAGTATCTATTGCTAGGCAAGGTGGAATCGGTATAATCCATAAGAACATGTCAATCGAACAACAAGCCGAAGAGGTAGACAGAGTAAAGCGTTCTGAGAACGGTGTTATTACAGATCCTTTTTTCTTAAGTCCTGAGCATTATGTGTATGATGCCAATGAATTAATGGCAAAATACCGTATCTCTGGTGTTCCCATTACAGAAGGAACAAAGCTCGTAGGAATTCTAACCAATAGGGACCTGCGTTTTGAAACTAACTTTAACCGTAAAATCAAAGAAGTTATGACGACTGAAAATTTAATCACTGCTAAAGAGGGAACAACCCTTGCAGATGCTAAAGAAATTTTAGGTGCACACCGCATTGAGAAACTTCCAATTGTAGACGATGCAGGCAATTTAAAAGGACTCATTACAATTAAAGATATTGAAAAAGCCATTATGTATCCAAACTCAGCTAAAGATAGCCAAGGAAGGCTTTTGGTCGGAGCAGCAGTAGGCGTTACGGGAGATGTAATGGAAAGAGTAGAGGCACTTGTAGGTGCTCAAGTAGATATTGTTACAGTCGATACAGCTCACGGACATTCCCAAGGGGTTCTAGATACAGTTAAGAAAATTAAGGCGGCATACCCAGAACTTCAGGTCATAGCTGGTAATGTTGCGACGAAAGAGGCAACTATAGCCCTTATTGAAGCAGGTGCTGACGCAGTTAAGGTAGGAATTGGCCCAGGTTCAATTTGCACAACAAGAATCGTTGCAGGGGTTGGTGTTCCTCAAATTACAGCAATCGAAGACTGCGCAGAAGCAGCTAAACCATACGGCGTACCGGTTATAGCAGATGGTGGTATTAAGTACTCAGGTGACATCGTTAAGGCAATAGGCGTAGGCGGAAGTGTTTGCATGATGGGGTCTATGCTTGCTGGATGTGAAGAAAGTCCAGGAGAAATGGAACTATACCAAGGACGTAAATATAAGGTTTATAGGGGTATGGGATCTATTGCATCAATGGAAAAAGGAAGTAAAGATCGTTACTTCCAAAGTGATGCCCAAAAACTTGTACCAGAAGGTGTTGAAGGAAGACTCGCATACAAAGGTGCACTAGCCGATACAATCTACCAATTGTTAGGTGGACTAAGAGCAGGTATGGGATATGCGGGAGCAAAAGATATTCAAACCCTTAGGGAAACAGCCCAGTTTACTAGAATCACAGGTGCAGGTCTTAAAGAAAGTCATCCACATGATATTCATATTACAAAAGAAGCACCAAACTATAGCGTTGAATACTAAGACCACTAATAGGAGGCTCACTCATTAATGAAATATGAATCAGTATTAATCATAAACCTAGGCGGAGAAAACAACCAAATGCTTGCAAGGCAAGTAAGGGACAACCATGTATATTGCGAAGTTGCACCATACGGGATTACAGCAGAAGAAATTAAAGCAATAAACCCAAAAGGAATTATTTTCTCAGCACAAGATATTGAAGCTTCAAAGAAAGATAATCAAGACATGATTAACCAAATAGAGGCTTTAAATATCCCAACAACCTTTACAGAGGGGGTTAAAACAGAGAAAGACAACGACGATCTTTGTAGCTTCTTATATGATACTTGTCAATGTCAAAAAGGTTGGAAGATGGAAGACTTTGCAAATAACTCTATAGCCCAACTAAAAGAAAAACTACAAGGTAAAAAGGTTTTATGTGCTCTCTCAGGAGGCGTAGATTCTTCAGTAGCAGCTGTTTTAATTCATAGAGCGATTGGTAAAGACTTAACTTGTATCTTTGTTGACCATGGCTTAATGCGTAAAGATGAAGGCGACCAAGTAGAAAAAACTTTTGGTGAAGAATTTGATATGAACCTTATTAGAGTTAATGCTGAAGATCAGTTTTTATCAAAACTAGCAGGTGTATCAGACCCTGAAACAAAACGTAAGATAATAGGTGAAGAGTTCATCCGCATATTTGAAGCGGAAGCCAAAAAGATTGGTACAGTAGACTTCCTAGTTCAAGGAACTATCTACCCAGACATAATCGAAAGCGGTACAAAAGAAGAACTAGCCGTTAAATCCCACCATAACGTAGGGGGATTACCGGATCATGTAGACTTTAAAGAAATTATAGAGCCCCTTCGTATGCTATTTAAAGACGAAGTTCGTGATGTAGGACGTGCTATTGGTATACCTGAGTTTTTAGTTGCACGTCAACCATTCCCAGGACCAGGTCTAGGCATTCGTGTAATCGGTGATCTTACAAAAGAAAAACTCGATATCCTTCGTGAAGTAGATTATATCTATAGAGATGAAGTAGCAAAAGCAGGCCTTGATAAAGAAATCTGGCAATACTTTGCAGTCTTAACCAACCTAAAAACAGTAGGTGTTACAGATAACAAAAGAACATACAGCTACACAGTAGCTCTTCGCGGCGTAACATCAGTAGACGGCATGAGCGCAGACTGGGCAAGGATTCCCCACGATGTGTTAGCTAAAATGTCTATGAGGATTACCAGTGAGGTAATTGAAGTTAATAGGGTCGTGTATGACATTACGTCAAAACCACCAGCAACAATAGAGTGGGAATAAGGTGCTTAACAGCACCCATATAGCGAAATAGAGTAACACAGAGCTTAGTAATATTCTTTGCTTCTAGTTTGCTTCTAATAATGGAGTTATTGTTAGAATAAGAGTATAAATAAAATAATAATAAACACAGAAAGATACCCTGATTCGATTTAACTTGAATCAGGGTTTTTTATATGTTATTTAGTATTGAAAATATTTAGATTTTTATAGTTTTTTGAATTTTTTTCTTTTCTTTCTCAATTAGAGAATAAAAGTATCGGGAATGATTAATTCCAAAATTAGGTTTAGTTCTATTTCTCATGCCCTTTTCTAATATAATCTTTTCGACCTCTATAAACTCTTTATTGTCTAATAAGATTGTAAGCAAATTATTTAAATCACCGGCATAAGTTTCAATAAGAATTCTTTTTAAGAGAATATCATTAGTAGCAAATAGGAAAAGTTCAGGATATTGATCTTCATTATAAAAAAAGGTACTCCATTCAGATAAATAGTTTAAATCCCATGCTTGATTTTTACAACCTCTTATTATCTTATTTATATCATTGCTCATGCTATTTTTAGGAGCTTTTATACCTTCTTGATTGGTCAATAACAAAATAACATAAACTATTGTTGATTCACAAATTAATAAATTATCATAATTCCAAGTTAAAAAGGCACAAATTCTTTCGATTCTAGTCATCTTTTTTGATCTTAATAAATAAACTAAATGTAACATTTCTGCAGTGTGCATCAGAACATGGTTTGGGGGTGAAGTATAGTCAATGTTTGATTTAT
This sequence comes from Candidatus Epulonipiscium sp., assembly GCA_012841565.1. The sequence continues at coordinate 26,820 of DUUM01000029.1, forward strand.
ACTCTTTTACTTCTCCTGTAAACTTGGGTATTTTATCAATATATCCTTGAAAAAGTCTTAACCAAATCATGCTAGGATAAAATCGAAAAATATCTTTGAATAGTTGAAGTTCTATTTGAGATTTTCGTTGGTCTTTTGAATGATTTGCATGTTCAACAATAGCAGGACCAGAACTAATTGATATACCATTTGTAATACACCAAGTCATTAATAAAGCAACTAATTGTTGTTCGTTTTTATCTTCTAGACTACCATTTCTTGCAAGATTTAATATTGAACTAAGTAGATTTCTATCAAGAAAAACAACAGGGTTTTTAGTAGTCTGAATATCTTTTAGAATAGAATATGATAATTGACCTTCTGGAAAATAATTAGGATGAAAAATTATCTGATTATTATTTATAGCTTGCCATATAACATCAATTTCATTATCTTCAAAAATCATAAAACTCACAATACCACCTATTTCTTCAATATTTCTTATTTTTTTTATTAGTTGCACATAAAAAAACTGTTGCAGGATCTACATTATTATTTGCAGCTATTATATTTAAATTAATTGTTAAGAGAGATATATTGGAATCAAAATCACTATTTAAAATATGATCCTTAGGATACTTTGCTCTTATTTTATCTATATCTTTTATATATTTATATGATATCTTATATAAATATCCTTTTTTAGGCGGCGTTATATTTCTATATTCATTTTCTATATCTTTGATGGACATTATACTACCAGTCCAATCTTTAGCAATTGTTAAAATATCATTATTCATATTTACACCTACTTATATTTATTCCATAAAAGTTTAACATCTTTTAAAATTAAAGTTTTATTGTCTAACATATTTTCAATTTGATGATTTTGATTAGAACTATAATAATAATAAGTAACTTTATCTATATTGTCATTATTATTAATTATATCAAAAATATGAGTATCATTATTTGGAGCTAATCCAAGAATGGTAAGATTTCCCTTTATAGTTTCAAATTCTTTAATAGGATAGCTTTCAGCAAATGCTAGCTTTGGGTTATCATCTTTAAGCTTTATAGATTCATGAAGCTTTCTAACAAGTTCATTATCATCATTAGCCCAACTTTCTATATCTCTTCTAACACCTTCTTGTGTTGAGTACGCATATTTAAATTTTTCAATAGCTTGATTAGCATGTAGACCTTGCTTTATGGAAAACAACTTATGGTTACCATTATACGTAGTCAAGGCATTTGAGTATAGATGGTGATAGTTTGGATCAATTTCAATATTATCTAAGGGTCTATCAGACATGTAGTTTCTTAAAGAATTTTCATCATATACATCAGCTTTAATATGAAAAGCTCCATGTAGATAATATACTTTTCTATTAGTAAAAAATTCTATATTTCTATCATAATTTGTTGTAAATAAAGTATCAAAGTCATTAAAAAAATCTCTAAAGTTATCTGGAAAATATTTATAAATTTGATTTACCTTTCCATCATTGTAGATTGAATGAATAAAGAATCTTTTAAAAGTTTCTCTAGTGAAATAGGCATCAGGATTTGTTATTTTGTTTTTTCTAAACATTAAATCAAGTACTAAATAATAATCTTCAAATCCGATACTAGTAATATTTAAGCTTTTTTTGCTACTATAATACTCAAGAAAATAACTTATTGATTTTTTTTCATCAGAAGTGATCGCAAGTTGATTGTATTCTCCCTTCAATACAGCATCAATTTCTCTGAATAAAGTACCAAAGAATGATAATAATAAGTCGGGTTCATCAATTAGTACATGTTTTGGTATTTTGTCCTTGTACACATTATCAATAGCCCTTAAGATAATTGCTTTATTTAAATTATCTTCTCCCCCATATTGAATATTAATACCATTACCAAATAACAAAGTATCCAAGATATTCACCTCCTATTTCTTCAAATCATCATTCAGCCATAAACTAGGATTCTTCTTACTCAATCCATCATTATAAAACATAGGCCTTTTATTCATCTTATTATACTTATATTCTTCTTTGCTACTTTCTGGCCAATTAGCCTTCCAGTCTTCATATTGTTCTTCAGTCAAGTAATTACCTTCATATTGCTCACGTTGTTCTTTCCATAGTTTAAGAAAGTGGTCTAAATAGACACCTTCTTCTCCTGAAAAATAAATAGCATGTTTCTTTTCTTTTAAATCATATTTATCATCTACTAATACTTCAATCTCTTCAATTCTAATAGGTAAAGTATCTTCCATTTTAAAAAGTAGTCTTACAGACTCATCCATAGAGTAAGGATATTTAGCATCATCTAAATACTCAGGTACTACCTTAAGTTCATCAGCAATATCACTTAATAGATCTTCTTTTGGAGTTCTTCTATTTGATTCATATTGTCGTATTCTAGAATCATCAAAGCCTAATTTTTCTCCCAGACTCTTTTGAGTGAAACCTCTTAATTCCCTAAACTTTTTTAATAAATCTCCTAAAGCCATATTCACACCTCCTAATATGATTTATCATATCATAAAAGCACCTATATTAAAACTTAAAATTTAAAAAGCAACTTAATTTATGAAATAGGTGCAAAAAAGCATTGACAAAGATAAAATACTAGTATAATATATAAATAGGAACAAATAAGCACCTAATATAAAAAAGGAGGAGAAGAATAATGAGCAAATTATTTATTACAGTTAAAGAGGTTTCACAAGTTTTACAGGTATCTGACCAACAATCCTATAAAATAATTAGAAGTATGAACGAAGAATTAAAAGAGAAAGGTTATTTAGTTGTGAGGGGTAGAGTAGATAGAAAATACTTCTTTGAACATTTTTATGGAACAAATACAGAAATGGAGGTGGAAAATGCCTGCTTATAAAGATGAAAAACAAGGAACCTGGTATGTACAATTTTATTATACAGATTGGGATGGTAAAAAGAAAAAGAAATGGAAAAGAGGTTTTAAAACCAAGAGGGAAGCATTAGATTGGGAACGTAATTTTATTTTAAAAGCTGATGGAACAGCTGATGTTACTGTAAATAAATTTTATTTTATGTATAAAGAAGATGTATTTTCAAAAATGAAGTTAAATACATGGCTGTCTAAGGAACATATGATAGAAACAAAGATACTACCTTTTTTCGGTGAAATGAAACTGACGGAAGTATCTCCTTTGAATATTACTAAATGGCATACCATATTACTAAACACTGAAAAAACAGATGGTGGAAAGTATTCTCAAACTTATCTAAAGACTATACATGTTCAACTTAGTGCAATGCTAAATCATGCGGTTAAGTTTTATGGATTAAAAAATAATCCATGTAAAGTAACTGGTCGTATAGGTAGCAATCAAGGTGAAGAAATGGCATTTTGGATAAAAGAACAATATCTTGAGTTTTCTAAAGCCATTATGGATAAAGACTTAAGCTTTTATGCATTTGAGATTCTCTATTGGTGTGGTGTTAGATTAGGGGAACTTAGAGCCTTAACAAAAGAGGATTTTGATTTTGATAAGAAGAGTCTTAGAATAAATAAATCTACACAAAGAATTGATGGTAAAGAAATGGTTACATCACCTAAGACAGTGAAGAGTATAAGAACAATAGTTATGCCTGAATTTTTAGCAGATGAAATAGAAGAGTACTTTTTATTAATTGAAGATATAGCAGATAATGAGCATATATTTCCACGGTCTAAAACTTATTTTCATAATGAGATGGATAGAGGGTCTAAAATAGCAAGAGTGCCAAGAATAAGAATCCATGATTTAAGGCATTCACATGTATCGTTACTAATAGAAATGGGATTTTCTCCTGTAGATATAGCACAAAGATTAGGACATGAAAGCTATAAAATTACTTTAGACTATGCCCATATGTTTCCATCAAAGCAAGATGAGATGGCTAAAAAATTAAAGAGAGAAAAAGGTGATTGATATGGCTAAAGCACCAAAACTTCCTAGCTATAAAGAAGCAGTTAAGGCTTCTAAAAAGAAAACAAAAACAAAGAAAGAAAATCTTTTAACTAAAAAGGAATGGGAAATACTTGAAAATGAACGTAAACAAAAAGAAAAAGATAAACAAAAGATAGTAGATAAAAATAGAGAAAGAGCTACAACTATAGCTTTTAGAGTTTCCTTTGAAGAAAGAGATCGTATCTATAAAAGAATTGCACTTTCAGGAAAAATGGTAAGAGAATTTATGAGAGATGCTGTTTTAAATGCTCCAATTAAAGCAGTAGCAACTAGAAAAGTTGTCGTAGAATGCAAAGATGAATTAAAAAGAATTGCTAAGGAATTAGAAAGACTAGATAAGCATGAATTTATTGAAGAAGAAACATTATATAATTTAGATTTAGTATTAAATATTTTATCAGGAGCAGAAGAAGATGAAAATAAAAAAGTCTACGGCAAGTAACCGAAGACTCGATACAGTACTATCAAATACTATATCCCTCAACAAGATTAGTATATATGATTTCGCTGTATCTTTCAATATAAAAAAGAGAGGATGAAGCGAATTGATTTATAATATAGAAAATAAAAGGAGTAGATATGATCTAGTGCCAATAGAAATGAAAAATCTAAGTCGCTGGGTCGGTTGGAAAAAAGGAAGTAGAAAAGATAAAGAAGGAAATAGAATAGTCACAAAGATACCCTTTAGCTTATTAGATTTAAAATTTAATGCTTGGAATCAAAACGACAAGTGGCTTACCTATAAAGAAATTTGTGAAAAAGGATATCAAAATGGGAATCTAGGATATGTTTTAACTAAGACAGATAATATTACTGCAATAGATTTAGATGATTGCTTTATAGATGGTAAACTTAAAACTTTTGCAGAAAGAATAGTGAATTATTTCCAAGGAAGCTATATGGAGTATTCTCAATCAGGACAAGGTATCCATATATTTGTAGAGGGAAACTTTCCTCAAAATATAAATTTACAAACTATTGGAATTGAAGTATATGGATGGGATAGATATATAGCTTTAACAGGTGATGTAGGAGATGGAAAGCACTTTAAGGTATCAAACATGCTTTACAACAAACAAACCGAATTAGACGGGCTATGGGAAGAGTTGAAAGGATTTGTAATAAACACAGAGAGGCAATCTCTAAGAAAAGAATTATCCTCTACTGTGCCTATTACTGCTCAAAGAGATGTTCCTTCTGCTAATGAAATATTATCTACTATGGAAAGAACAAATGAAAGAGCAAGAAATTTGAGTCAAGGAAATTCTCTTACAGGAGATCCTAGTAGAGATGATTTTACTTTTTTGCTATTAGCAAGAAACTATACCCATCAAGATTCTAATCTAATGGAAGAAATATTTTTAATGACTTCTTTAAATCGTATGGGGACAGGCGAAAAAAGAAAGAGTGATATAAAATACCTAGAGTATTTAAGAAATACGATAAATAAGGTATTAAATATCCCTGGATTTTATCCTTTTGATTGGACATCATTTCACAAGTATCATCAGAGGAGAAAAGCTTATGAGGAGCGTTAAATTAGATTTTGAGCTTCCAGAAGTTAATCATCCATATAAGAAGATGAGTTTTACAAAAACTGAGAAGGGAAAGAATATGCAGACTGTTGGGAATCTAGTTATTGCTATAATTAATCCTGATTATTGTAAGAAAGATAATATTTTAATAGGTGATATATTCTTTGATACTTTTAGAAATGAAATTAGAATTAGAGGAAGAATTGCTGGTGAAAAGGGAATAGGAGAAAGTAAAATAAGATCTTGGGATGATATATTAAATAATCGTCTAGGAATTGAGATTGAAAGAAAGTATAAAATAAATTACAGTAAAAATAAAATATGGGAAGCTGTTTTCTTTGTAGCTTCCCAATATGAAATAAGTCCACCCAAAGAATATTTAAAAACATTAAAATGGAATAAAAATACTGAGAGCATAAGAAAACTTCTTCCCCATTATTTGGGTGCAGAAGATACAGATTTAAATGCTTGGATTATGGAACATATGCTACTAGGGATGGTAAGTAGAATCTTTCAACCAGGTTCTAAATTTGATGAAATGATGGTATTAGTTGGAGGACAAGGGATTGGGAAATCTACCTTTGCTAAAGTCTTAGCCATTGATCCAGATTGGTATTGTTCAGTAGATACTATAGTGGGAAAAGATGCCATTATAAACTTAATGGGAAAATCAGTAGTAGAGGTTGAAGAGTTTGTAGCTTTAAGAAATGCTAAGTCAGCAAATGATGCAAAATCTTTTCTTTCCAAACCACATGATAGAGCTCGTATTCCATTTGATAAGATGGCAAGAGATATACCTAGAACTTGTATTATGATTGGGACATTAAACGAGATAACATTTCTTAATGATCATACAGGAGAGAGAAGATATTTACCTATAGAGTGTTCAATAGAAAGAAGAATAGCACCAGTATATTATCATCCAGAAGAAATAAATGGATTAACAAAAGAAGAATATGAAGAAAAGGTTGGAGAAGATTTTAATCAGGCCTTAGCATACGCAGTGCACCTTTATCAGACTAAAAATTTCGATATGAATATTCCAAAAGACCTTTTAAAAGAATTAAAAACAGAACAAGAGAAGTTTAAATATATAAATCCAGATGTAGAAGATCTAAGATATTTCCTAGAGGAATATAAACCTAGAACAAAAGAACCTTATATTACCTGCTACAAGGAGATGAGTATGGCAGGATACAATATTAAATCTAAAGCTTTTACAGAGATTATGGAAAATTATTTCTCGGAATGGAAGATAGTTAGATGCGGAAAGACTACACGAATTGCTCCAGGGGGAATATCCATACCAGTAAAACAATATTATCAAAAGAAAGAGATTCCACTAGATGAACTACCAGAAGAATGGATAGATGAAAAAGAAAAAACAGGAGAACAATTAAGTATGAAATAAATTGTAACTATGTAACTTGTAACCTAGGATCTAAAACCATTAGAAGAGAATGCTTCATAATATAAGGTTTAATGAATGTTGGAATATAGAGGTTTTTAGAAGTATAAATGATTTAAAATAAGTGACTTCAATACTTTTGAGAAAAATAGGTTACAAGTTACAAATCTCCTGTGTATATTATTTTAAAGGTTTTTATCTTTAAATCTTAAAATATAAATAACATTATAAAAGAATAATAGCAAGCACAGGTATTGTCATGACAATACCACTATTTAACCTCTCTCACCAGATGTTCGAGAAGTAAATAGCTTGCTGGGAAGTTTCCCAGACCCTCTAAAAGATTGCACAAAAGATAAAGATGAAGGAGGCAATATAATATGTCTAATAGAGAAAGAAATATTCCAGTTCAGTTTTATATGACTGAAGAAGAAAGACGAATATTAGATAAGAAAATGGAACAAAGTAAAATTAAAAACATGGGAGCTTACTTAAGAAAGATGGCAATAGATGGTCAAATTTTCAATGTAGATATGAGTTCATTAAAATCTGTTAATAGTCAAGTGACCAGAATAAATACTAATATAAATCAAATCACCAAAAGGATTAATAGTACAAATTCTATTTATAAAGAAGATATAGAAGAAGTACAAAATGGAGTTGAGGAAATATGGCAGTTACTACGATCCATCCAATCCGCTCTACAGTTGAATTAAGTATAAAATATATTTGCAATCCTGATAAAACAGATAGACAAATCCTTATTTCATCTCATGGATGTGGATATAAAACAGCAGACTTGGACTTTAAAGAAACATGGAAGAGATGGAACTCAGCAAGTAAGATTCAAGCTAGACATTTAATACAATCCTTCTCACCACAAGATGAAGTAACGGCCGAACAGGCTCATGAGATTGGAAAGGAATTAATGAATAAAGTTTTAAAAGGCGAATATGAGTATGTGATGACTACCCATGTAGATAAGAAGCATATTCATAACCATTTCGTATTTAATAATGTGAACAATAAAACAGGTAAAGCTTATCTTTCCAATAAAAGAACCTATCATAATATCAGAGACATAAGTGATGCTCTTTGCTATAAAAATAGACTATCAGTTATAGAACATGCTAGTGGAATTAATGGTATCAGCTATAAAGAAGTATTAGAAAGAAAGAAGGGAACTTCCTGGAAAGCCAAACTTCAATATGCTATTGATAATGCAATTAAAAGATCTAAAGATTGGGAAGATTTTTTAAAAATAATGAGAGAAACGGGATATGAAATTAAAGAAGGAAAGCATATTTCTTTTAGGGGCAAAGAACAAGAAAGATTTACCAGAGCTAAGACTATAGGAGAAAAATACACAGAAGAAAGTATTAAGAATAGAATTGAAACAAGGCAAGAATATGGACAAATTATTAGCAAAGATAAGAATAGAACTAAGAAGATAATAAACACAGATGGAGATAAGTTCCAACAATCTAAAGGATTGATGTATTGGGCTAAGAATGAAAACCTAAAAATAGCATCAGAGACTCTTAGTCATCTATCAAAATACAATATTAAAGACATTAGAGAGCTAGATAATATACTAGAAATAAAGAATTTAGATATGACAAGAAACGGTCAGGAAGTAAAAGAAATAGAATGGAAAATAAAAGAATTAAAAGAAAAACATGCAGCTGTAAGAGATTATAAAAAGTATAAAAACACTTACAAGAAATATCAGAATGCAAAAGATAAAAACCAATATTATCAAGCTTTTGTATCTGAGATAATATTATTTGAAGGAGCAAAAAAGAAACTAGGAAAACCAATAACTAAAGAATTAATAGATTCTATTGGAGAAATAGAAAATGAGATAAAGAATCTAATCAAACAGAAAGAAGTTTTGATGAATGAACGAAGTACAATCAAGACAGAATTAAAAGATCTAAAATTAATTCAAAGCAATATCAATAATTATATGAAAAGAAATAAAGATGATATAAGCCAAGGGATAGAACTTTAAGGAGGGTAAAAACATGAGAAGAGTTGTATTAAACAATGTAGAATATCTAGAGGAGGATGGGATCTATAATCCAATTAAAAAAGAATCCAGCTATGAAGAAATGGGAGGAACTTATGAATTGAAAAAGGATTATATGTTATATCCTACATTTAATATTATAGAGAAAAGAAGAAAAATAAAAAATGAGAATTATGATATGCTCCATATTGCATATTGGAAAATGGAACATGTAGAACTATATAGATTTAGAGAAAGAAAGTAAGCTGAGTAAAAGACAGCTTGAAATTGATAATCGTACTATTAAATTTAGAGAATTAGAAACACCAAGATATATTAAAGCTTGGGGCGTTACAGAAGAATTGAAAATGAAGGACTATAAAAAATGGATAAAGCTAATGAATCAGATAGATATTATAATAGATGAACAGATTAAGCATATGATTGTATATAGTTTGTAGAGATAAGGGCTAAAGGCTCTTTTCTTTTGCTATTAAGCTAAATTAAGTAAGAAGTTAAAATTTGATTACAATTGAACTAATAATTGCTATTGTTCGCGATATGGAATATAATAAAAAAGTAAATATATATTTTAGGAAGGGGTAAAAATGGATTATTTTACTGCTAAAGAAGTAGCTAAAAATTGGGGGATTAGTACAAGGAGAGTTCAGATTCTATGTTCAGAAGGACGTATTGATGGAGCAATGAAGATGGGTAACCTATGGATTATACCTAAAAATGCTGAGAAACCTAAAGATAAAAGAAAAAACAAGGTTGGTGAATAACTTGATTAAAGATGAGTTAAAAAAACTAATTGATAAATTCAAGAAAAACTATAATTACTATAAAGATAATAAAAATAGCTACAATGAATATTCGTGTAGAATGGAGTACATAGATCCGTTATTAAATCTGTTAGGATGGGATGTAATTAATAAAAGGGGTTTACCGCCACAGTATAGAGAGGTTCTAGCTGAAAACTATTCAAACAAAACAGATCGACCTGATTATTCACTAACCTTAAAAGGTGTAACTAAAATATTTGTTGAAGCAAAGAAACCATCAGTTGATATTTGGAATTTATCTGAACCAGCATTTCAAGTTAGAAAATATGGTTGGAATGCAAAACATAGGATAGCTATTTTAACTAATTTTGAGTATTTAATCATATATGATACAACATATGTGCCTGAACCGAATGATAAAAGTTCAATGGCTCGTTTTCGTGGATACCATTATTCTGAGTATGAGGAGAAATTGGAAGAAATATATGAATTGATTTCTAGAGATTCTGTGTATTCTGGATATTTTGATAAGTTTGTACATAATGAGTTTCTAATTAAAGAGAATAAGAAACAGCAGGTTGATGAATTGTTTCTTGAACAAATTAATAGTTGGAGAATCTCATTAAGTAACTATCTTTATGAAAACAACCCAAGATATAAATCTATGGGCCTATTGAATGATGTAGTACAAGAATTTATTAATCAGATTATTTTCTTAAGAATATGTGAAGATAGAAATTTGCCCTTATATCATAAATTAAAAGAAACGATAAATGATGAATCTTTAATAAAGCAAAAGCTAAAAGAGCTTTTCTATGATGCGGATAAAAGATATAATTCTGGCTTGTTCAACAAAGAAAATATTATATTTGATTTAAATAATGATATTATTGTACAAATTATAGAAGGATTATATTATCCTCAAAGTCCTTACCTTTTTAATATTATAGAATCTAACTTGCTAGGGAAAACATATGAAATGTTTTTAACTGAACAATTAGTAATAGACTCTGATAATAAGATAGTTTTGGCAAAGAAAAAAGAGAATGTTAATCGTTCTGTAGTTACAACACCAGTTGAAATTGTAAAGTACATGGTATTTAATACAATGTCTAAGTTATGTGATGGTAAAACACCAGAAGATATATTGAGCCTTAAGATAGCTGATATAGCCTGTGGTTCTGGAATATTCTTAGAAGAAGTTTACGATTATTTAATACAATACTGTGTAAACTGGTATGAGGCAAATGAACCTGAACATTTGATTGAAATTGATAACGGTATGAAGAAGCTACCTTTAGAAGAAAAGAAAAAAATCCTTAAGTCATGTATATTTGGTATAGATATAGATGTTCATGCAGTCGAGGTGGCAAGATTTTCATTATTAATAAAATTAATAGAGGAAGAAACTACACCATCAGTAGTTGGTTCAACACCCATTTTGCCATATTTAAATGAAAATATCTTTTATGGAAACTCCTTAGTAAGTGATGAGGAGTTAGCTGGACAGGTCTTAAATACTGAAGAAATTTTAGAATTAGTACCATTTAACTGGAAATCTATTAATCAGGGAGAAAATTTTGATCTTATAATTGGAAATCCTCCTTATGTAAATACAGAAGGAATGCATGAATTATTATCTAAAATTGAATTTGTTATTTATAAGAAAAAATATGAGACATCTTATAAACAATTTGATAAGTATTTTATATTTATTGAAAGGGCACTTCAAAAAATAAAAGAAAATGGATATGTATCTTATATTGTTCCAAACAAATTTTTCAAAATAAGTTCAGGACAAAAATTAAGGAAATTAATAGCTAATGGTGGATATTTATTTAGTTTAGATGATTTTGGAGATACACAGCTTTTTCGAGATAAGACAATATATAGTTCTATATTAGTAATGAAAAAAAGGAAAAATGAAAACTTTAGATTTAGTAAGGTGGATTCAGTTACTTCTTTATGGGCTGGGGAAGATACAAATAATGAAGTAATATTAAGAGGTAATAGTTTAGATGAACTTCCTTGGAGATTAACTACTGACATAGAATTTCTAAAATTATTAAAAAATCTAGATGTAGTATCTGTTCCAATTACTGAACATGTAAAAATATATAATGGTATTCAGACTAGTGCAGAGCGCCCTAAACCAATATATTGGTTTTCAAAGAAAGATATAGGTTTTGAGGATGACAATTCAGTAACTATATTAAGGGATGGAAAAAACTATACTATAGAAAAAGAAATATTAAAACCATATTTTAAACCCACAAAAAAGGATGAGAAAGGTTTAAATTCATATAGTATAATTCAAACTGATAAATTAATAATATTTCCTTACGATAAGAAAGGAATACTAATACCAATTAAAATTATGAAAAAAGATTATCCTGGAGCACTTAGCTATTTGAAAGATAACTATAACCGATTAGTTCCAAAACAAGTTGACTCTAAAGGTACTAGAGATGTTCCTAACGCAACAGAAGATACATGGTATCAGTACGGGAGAACTCAAGCTCTAACAACCTTTATAAATAATCCAAAGTTAATTGTAGGTATTTTAAGCAAGGAGCCAATGTATGCATTTGATAATGATGATATGTTAATATCATCAGGGGGAACAGCAGGCTATTGTGCAATTAGCATGAAAGAAGATAGCCCTTATTCTCTAGAATACATACAAGCATGGCTTACGAATAAATATACAGAGAAATTAATTAAGATTATTGGAAGTGATTTTGAGAATGGGTTTACATCTCGGGGCACATTTGTTTTATCAAGGTTATCTTTTATTGAGTTAGATTTAAATGCACCGGAACAAAAACAAATGCATGATGAAATAATAAAGAAAACTCAAGAAATATATGAAATTAATTATAAGCTATCCAAAGATATAGAAAAAAGATTTAAAGAAATATTGGATAGACAGAAAGAAAAATTAAAAACAGAAGTAGATGACATTATAACTAGAATTTACGAACTTAAATAGAGGGTGAGAAGATGAAACTAAAAAAAGATAATACAGAAGAGAAATTAAGAGGTGCATATTATACCCCTTTTCAATTATCAGATGCAATGGTAGGTTTCTTTGCTGAAAATAAAAAAATTAAAAATATACTTGAACCCAGTTGCGGGGATGGTGTTTTTATCGATAGCATTGTACAAAAAAGAATGTTAGACGATTCTAGAATAATAACAGCTATAGAGATTGAAGAATCAGAAGCAGAAAAAGTAAAATCTAAGTATAATAATAAAAAAATTAATGTATTAAATACGGATTTTTTTGATTTTTATAAAGAAAATTATAATGGATTAAAGTATGACTTAATATTAGGGAATCCACCTTATATTAGGTATCAATATTTAACAGAGAAACAGCGTCAAATACAATCTGAAATTTTAACAACACATGGTATGAAATCAAATAAGTTAATTAATGCTTGGGTTGCATTTTTGGTTGCCTGTATTCATATGTTAGATGATAATGGTAAAATAGCATTTGTTATTCCAGCTGAAATCCTACAAGTAGCTTATGCAGAAGATTTGAGACAGTTTTTATCAAATCAACTATCTAAGATTACTTTGATAACATTTGAAAAGTTAGTTTTTCCTAATATTGAACAGGAAGTACTTATCTTTATAGGAGAGAAAGGTAGAGAAGAAAAAGGAATTAGAATAGTAGAATTAGAAAATCTAGAAGAGCTTAAAACTTTAGATTTACCGTCTAATAAGTTCCAAAAAATGAATCATACAAAAGAAAAATGGACAAAGTACTTTACTACGAAAGAAGAAATAAAATTGATACAACAAATAAAAGAAGATTCTAGATTTATGAGGTTTTCAGAATATGGGAAAATCAATGTTGGAATTACAACTGGCAATAATTCATTTTTTTCAATAGATAAAGCGCTAGAAGAAGAATATCAATTAGCACCTGTTCTTCTACCATTAATAGGAAGAAGTTCTCACGCAAATGGTATATACTTTACGGAAGACGATTGGTTAGAAAATGTAAATAATAATAAAAAATCTCAATTATTAAACTTTAAAGATATTCCGTATGATCAATATCCCGAAAAACATAAAGAGTATATAGAACTGGGAGAAGAAAATGGTGAGAACAACGGTTACAAATGTTCAATTAGGAATAGATGGTATATAGTTCCATCTATTTGGATTCCAGATGCCTTTTTCTTAAGAAGAAATTATTTATATCCTAAATTTGTAATTAATAAGTGTAATGCTGTATCCACTGATACTATGCATAGAATTAAGTTTAAAGACGGAACTGATAAAGAATTAGCTTTATTATCATATTATAATAGTATATCTTTTGCTTTTTCTGAAATCTGTGGTAGAAGTTATGGTGGGGGAGTATTAGAGATTTTGCCAGGAGAATTAGGAAATATAATGCTGCCTAAAATTGACAGTATAGATCCTAAAATCAAGAAAAGATTATTAAAAGAAATTGATAGAATTGTTAGGAAAAATGAAGATATTGAAAAAGCACTTGATTTAGTTGATAATGAAATACTGATAAATATTTTGGGATTGGACAAGAAAACTTGCAAAGACTATAGAAAAATATGGAAGAAATTACAAGGTAGGAGACTAGGAAGATCAAGAAGTAACCTAGACTAAATGATTTATTAATTTTAATTGAAAGGGAGGAAGCATTGTGACTTTACAAGAAGAAATTAAAACAAAAGCAAGTCAAATATTTAGGGATTCTTATCAAATGTCAATTGGCGAGTTAATAAACTTATATCGTGATGGTGAAATGGATATACATCCTGAATTTCAAAGAGTATTCAGATGGAATGATTATCAAAAAACAAGATTAATTGAATCTATTATGTTAAATATTCCTATCCCACCTATTTTCGTTAGCCAAGACGAAGATGGAGTATGGGATGTTATTGATGGTGTTCAAAGATTGTCAACAATATTTCAGTTTATAGGTATATTAAAAGATGAGAATAGTAAAGAGGTTAAGCCTTTAGTGCTATTAGGAACTGATTATTTACCTTCGTTTGAAGGAATGAGATGGGAAGACGAAGATGAAAATGAAGAAAAGGGATTTACAAAAGAACAGCAACTTAATTTTAAAAGATCTAGGTTGGATGTTACTATAGTAAAAAAGGAAAGTGATCCAAATACAAAATTTGAGTTATTTCAAAGATTAAATACAGGAGGATCATTATTAAGTGATCAAGAAGTCAGAAACTGTCTAATGATAATGTCAAATAAGGATTTTTATGAATTTATTGATTCTTTAGAGAAATATCCTAGTTTTAGAAATACTATTTCTATTTCTGATAGGAAAAGTGATGAAGAGTATAGAATGGAACTTTTGTTAAGACTTCTTGTTGCGGTTGAAATAGATTGGGATGTTGCAAAAACTTATAAGGTTTTTGTAGAATTGCTTGATAAAGAGGTTTTAAAATTATGCAATAATAAAGACTATGATACAGAAAAAACTAAGGAAAAGTTTCATAAAACTTTTGATGTAATAAACGATGCATTGGGTGAAGACTCTTTTAAGAGATTTGTTGATGACAGACATATAGGACCCTTTCTAAATGCTTCATATCAAGCAGTAAGTTATGGTGTTTATAATAATATTGATCAAATTTTAGGATTAGAAGGCTATAAAACATGGCTAGTTAATAAAATAAAACAAATGTATGAGATTGATAGTTTTTCAAGAAATATGGCTACAGGTGTTAAGGCTATACCTAGATATATAGATTTATCTGAATTTGGTATAAATTATTTTAGACCATGAAAATAAGAACTATAAATGATCTTCAAGACTTAATTGACAGAGAATTAGCTTGGAGAAAAAAAGAATTAACAGCCATAAAAAGTAACGTGACTCAATCTAGAATGTTTGCTAAGAATACTTTTATGAGATCAGGAATTACCTTAATATATGCTCATTGGGAAGGAGCAATAAAGAATATAGCAACATATTATCTGTGTTTTGTATCATGTAAGAAAATCCCATATAAGAACTTAAAAAGAACTTTTTAGCTATTTCAATTAATAAAGAACTATCAGAGTACAAGGAATCAAATAAAGCTACACTTCATAATAAAATTATTAATATGTTGTTTAATAAGATGGAGGAATCTTCAAGAATACCTTATGAAAACATTATAAGTACAAGTAGTAATTTAAATTCTAATGTTTTCAAAGAAATTATGGCTATAATTGGTTTAGATGCATCAGAATATGAGAGTAGCTATACATTGATAGATGATATTTTGCTAAACATGAGAAATAGAATAGCCCATGGTGAAAAGCTAGAAGAAATAAGCTTAGATGAAGAAAGATTTATTGAGATTCATGAAAAAATTATCACGCTAATAAACTTATTTGCTAATCAAATTATAAATGCAGCATGTTTAGAGGAATATAAAATTGAAATAGGTACTAGTAAAATATAGAGATAGGAATACAAGTATAATCTATTAAAGTAAAATATAAGATTTAACTTCATGAAAAAAATATATAAATTAATAAAGAACTATATAAAAACAAATTAGGAATATCGGGGGAGAGATGAAAAATGTCTAAAAAGATTGCTTTTATTAATATGAAAGGTGGGGTAGGTAAAACAACATTAGCAGTAAACGTAGCATATACATTAGCAAAAAGTGAAAATAAAAAGGTTTTGTTAATAGATATGGATCCTCAAATGAATGCAACTCAGTATGCTCTTGAAGAAGATCAAATGGAAGAAATTATTAAAGATAGAAATAAGTCTATTTTTGGATGTTTATCTCCTGATTATAAGACAAATACTACATTAAAAGGATATAAAAAAATGCAGGAAGAAAAGTGGATTTTTTCAGTTGAAGGTTCATATGATATCATTCCTTCCAGCTTAGATATTATGACCTTAAATTTATCAGAGTCTCCTTTCAAACTAAGGCAATATATCAAAAATGAATTGGATAATATTTATGATGTTATAATTATTGATTGTCCGCCAACAATATCAGACTACACAAAAGTATCACTATTAGCTGCAGATTTATATCTTGTTCCAATGAAAGCAGATTCATTATCAGTTTTTGGGTTACCAATGCTTGAAAATTATATCGAAGAAACTATAAATGGAGAATTTGAACATAACATTGAATTTCTTGGCATAGTTTTAAATATGACTATACCATCAAGACTTTTATACCAAAAGAATAAACCAATTATTCAAAAAAAGTGGGCTGGAAAGTTATTTCAAAATGAATTAAAACAATGCGAGCATATAGTAAAAGGCTTAGATTCTGAATTATCTAAAAATAAATATATTTTGGACATGGATAATGTAGACATAGTGTCTCAAATAAAGAATATAACAAAACAGATAGTTCAAAAAGGGAGGCTGTAATTTTATGAGAATAGAAACTAAGGAAGCTCTTTATTCATTATTGGATTTGATGGATGTGATAGGAAACATTGGATTTATTGATATGGATATTGAGAAAGCAAATCGTATTCGTAAAGATGTATTAGAAGTAATAAATGGTAAAAATGATAATATTCTTGATAAGACCGCAGATGAATTATTAGGAATACTACCTAGTATGCTTCTAGATAACAATAAATTTACCAACACAAAAGAAATTTTGTTTTTTGCAGAAAAATGCTTAGATATAGAAGTGAAGAACTATTGGCATAAACGATCAAGACATGAAGTTATAGGAATTATAATTGGAGAAGTAAGTAAGCAAAATAGAAAGCAATATAACCGTTTTTTAAAAGCATGGAATGAATTTAATTTAAATACTAATTCAAACAATAAAATCAAAGATTACAAACTTGATATTAACGAAGGATTTATGGAAAGGTGGTTTAGATTTTTTGATACCTATAAGGACGTGAAATGATGTCTAAATTTACAAAGGAATTTTCGGAGGAATTTGAAAATATACAAAATTTTATTGATGAGAAATATGGAGTAAATATTAAAAGGAAGGAACAATTAGTTGACTTTGTTCAAACTACGTTATCTTTTTTGATGTCATTAAAGATATGGAAGTCAAAATTAGCAAGTGAGTTTTTAAGTACTGTAGGTATTGAAAAAATATTTGATGAGATGATTTCAAATGTATTCCATTTGATCATTATGGGTGCGATTGATTTGAAAATTCCAGCACTTGTTATGATTAGAAGAACACAAGAGAATATACTTTCATTTTTATATTATTGTGAACATCCAGTTGAATATTATAGAAAGGAAAAAGATGATTCTATAAGAATTTTAAGTGGCTTTTCAGATTTAAAAGATTATATAAAATTATACCCTTATTCTATAAAATATAATTTGGAAGATAAAAGAGTTCAAGAAATATCTAGAATATTAATTTCTGATTGGGGATTGCAATATAAAGAATTATCAAATTATGTTCATGGGACTAATAGTCAATACTTTGAGTTAGTTACTTACTTAGATGAACTTAAGTTTTCTAAAAAGAATACAAGATTTATAAGGGAACAAGTGTTGAAATTATCAAGCATTGTGAATTCTCTGTTAATAATATTTTATTTTGAAACATATATAAAATTTGATGAAAAAAATGAAAAGAAAATAATTAGAAACTCAATTGATAATAGATCACATTATAAAAAACAAATTACAGATATCTTCGGAGAAATTTAGTTAATCTATTTAATGTAACATTTATTTATATGAAAGTAAGTTGAAATCAAAAAAATATAAAACAAGAAAAAAGACAATGCTTCTAGTTTGCTTCTAAAAATATGTAAAGCCAATATAATAGAGATAAAACTGTGTAAAAATAGGTTCTAATATGTAACTAGCATATAAATAATAGGAACTTATGAGCAACTTGCATTATAGAGTGGGAATGATCGTGTAAGCTCGTCGAAGTGCAAAGTAAAAAAGAATGGAACCATAAAATGAGAGTTCACTCACATTTTTGGTTCCATTCTTTTTTATCATTATAGGGTGATAGCCCGCGTGGTTAATCATATTGGCGTACTATCTGATTACGGCCACTCAAATGTACCACTAACGCCATCTTATGTACCAGCCAGTGACAGAGTTCTTACCACTCAATGCCAAGCTATGTACCAACGACTAAATCCCTTTAGCTTAATAAAATTAATAAGC
>DUUM01000297.1 GCA_012841565.1 Candidatus Epulonipiscium sp.
ACTTTATTGCCGATGGTTATAGTGCATACCCACTTGCGGCTCAGCAATTCAAGATCGAAAAGAACTGGGATTTCGATATTATACAAGTTATTGGACTTAGTAACTACGATGCTGTTTCTGCAGCATTTCGCTCTTTTAAACAGAAAATAGAACGACTTAATCGCACCTTCAAAGCCTCTTACCGTGGTACTTGTGGCTATGGTACAGATGATGGTGCATACTATGGTTTGAACCTTTGGGTTGCTTACTATAACTTTCTGCGCCCTCATGAATTATATCGTTGGAAACGTCCGTTAAACGAAGTTCAGATGCTTAAAGATGCCGGTAATATGCCTGCTAAGTGGCAACTCTTAATCCATCTTGGACAACAAGTAATCTTAAATACACAGCAAAGCCAAGTGTCCTAGCTCCTATCTGTTCTTAGATTTAAGAGCCTGAGGTTAATACCTAGTCATTCCGCAGGGACTTGCCCTTGATGGCAGGACTAAACAATGCTACTATTTGAAACCCCGGCGGTGAGAGGAATCTGTTCCCTAGTTTATTCGCCGTCGGTGATGACAACTAAGCATTGTTTTGTCATGCAATCAAGGGTGACGGGAGTTGCCAACTTTCTTATTTGTTGGATATTTTACGGTTTTTCTGTTTCTTTTTTTTAAATCTAGTTTTCATAAATTACTTTACACTACCTTGCTATATACTATATTTAAAATAACTATCTTATTCTAGGATAATGGATTTTCTAAAGAAAGTCCACACCTTAACGGGATAATTTAGAATATACAAACAAAAACAGCCTAAAGTATTATAACCTTAACCTGTAAATTACCCTTCCTTTTAAAATAACGCTTTAGCCTTCGTTGCCATTCTTGTGCCATAGACTTCAAAAACATCATTGTATTGAATATTGCCTTCAGATAATGCAACAGGGCCCAAGTGAATGGGTGGATTTCCACAAGCACATCACCCTTATCGGAATACAAGTTGGCCTTATCTCCACTGTGCCATTTTTCTTTCAACCATCTGTTTTTTGGGTGATAGGATTAGCACTTGCGGGATATGCTTCTGGTTGTGGTGTTGTAGCGTGGGCATATTTTCTAAAGATTTTTACACCGAAAAACCAACGTATTAAATCCTGTGCAGATGTGCTAATACTATCCAATATTATAATGATTCTCATCAACGTGGTTGCAATGAATGGCTTCCCTTTTTTGGGAAGATGATGGTCTCTGGGCATCAGGTCACAGTGGATATACCCGATGTTATTCCAGCATCTATTGCATTAGTGAGGCCATAAGATATGACAAAAGCCAATTACTAATTTTAGCAATTGGCTTTTGGATTTCATTTTATATTATAATACCATATCTATTTTTCCCTTGCTTTTTTGATTGATACATCGCATCATCTGCTCTTTTTAAAACATCATTGTAATCAATATCTGTTTCTTTAAAATAAGAAAACCCCATAGACATAGTTACGCTAACAGTCCGATTTCCTACTGGAATTTTTAATAAAGATATTTCAGTTAGCAATTTTTCACCAAATCCTTTGATATGTTCTTCTCTTAAGCCAGGGAATATACCTACAAATTCATCTCCTCCCCAGCGAATCAATTGATCAGAACTTCTTATGTCATGATTCAGTCTTTTAACAATTTCCATCAGAACAGCATCCCCAACTTCATGACCGTATTGATCATTTATATTCTTAAAATCATCAATGTCTACCATCATAATAGCGGACTCTTTACCTGTTGATTTATATTCTTTAAAAAATTTAT
>DUUM01000298.1 GCA_012841565.1 Candidatus Epulonipiscium sp.
ATTAATCCCACCAACAACTCCGCCGACCATTCCATTTATGATAGCTATAATCGCATTAATTGGAGCTTTCACAAGTCCAACAAGGGACTCGAATATGCCTCCGAATATATCCTTAATTCCTTCCCATGCCCTGGACCAGTCACCAGTAAACACGCCGACGATAAAATCGATAACTCCACCCAAAGCTTTTAATAATCCTTTAATTACAGTTCCTATTCCTTTGACTGCAGCTTTAATCACACCTAATATAGTGCTAAAACCATTTTTAAACGCGGGCACAAAAAATATTATTATTAAATCCACTAAGGGCTTGAATATCTTATCCCATAGAACTTTTATCAAATCCCATACTTTCCCTACAGTCTCTAATAAGACTTCAAATATACCTTTAAATGTATCGTCCCACATTTCTTGCACCCATGAAAGCATTTCGTCCCAAACGGGCTTTACCAGGTCGTTCCAAAGGTGCAAAAACCACTCTCCAATATCGCTCAAGACCTCCATTACACCTTCTACAATGCCCTTGCCCCATTCATCCCAAAAAGCTCCAAGTATATTAAGACTATCCTCCCATACATTGTTAACTAAGCCCCACATATCCGTAAACATCTGAAGAATGCTATCAGTAAATAAGTTTATTTCAATTTCGTTCTCCTCTACAAACTTTTTTATACCTACCGTAACTATATTAAAGCTATCCGCCATAACTGTACCATTTAGCATTGCATGATTTGCCATATTGGTGAAGGTTTTCTCTGTCTCTTTCTCTATTTTAGGTTTATATTTAAGCACGCTACCTAGCCACGATTGGCCAACAGTCTCTGTAACACTTGTCATGTTATTAATCCCATCAGTGACTGTGCTTGAAGTCTCTTTTATCCAATCCTTTATAGGGCCCTTCATGTTCGTTGTAAAGTTGGCCAACCCTTTTGTCATAGGTTCTAGGGCGTTTCCTGCTATTGCTATCCCATACTTTAATCTAGTACCTAAAAGCTCTCCTCCTGCCTTGAATACAGGCTGAGTACTTTTAAATGCTGTTTCTGCTATTTCACCCCAGCCTTCGAGAGTTTCTTGGAAATTATCTTGTATTGCGCTAAAGTTTACAAGTTCTAGCCCTTCTTTAATCCCATCAACTATATCTTTAGATCCCCAGTTGTCATAAAATTCTTTTGCAAGACCTGATAGCTTACTAAAGCCTGGATCTGTTAGCTCCGGTATAGGAGCAAAATCAGAGCCATCTAATCCACCGCCACCACCAATGTCTTCATCTTTGGACAAGTCTAAAGTGTTAAGCGTATCAAAGCTTGCTGTTGCTCCTTTGGCATCCTTACCTGCCTTCTTAACTGCGCTACCATATCCGTTCATGCTTTTCTTTGCACTATCTAACTTTTTAGCTGCTGCATAACTTTGCTCGTACGTTTTTCCAAACATTGCAGATACTGCACTAGCTATATATGTAGTAGCAGTTCCTAGCCCTTTCATCAGAGCATTTATCGCGGGAAGTATAAAATCATAAATAGGTTGAAATGCTACCTTTAAGTTAGTTTTTATCAAGTTCAAAGAGTTGGCATATTGAGAGTTGGTATTCAGGGCAGATGACATGGCACTAGCTATTCCTTTAATCCCTTTCATGATTAAATTGTAAATAAATAATCTTCTTAGGATTGATTTAAAAGTGCTATTTAGCATTGACCCAAAATGAACTGTTTTCTTACCGCCAGTTGATAACTCTGTAGAGAGTTTTCTTGTTTCTCGTG
>DUUM01000299.1 GCA_012841565.1 Candidatus Epulonipiscium sp.
ATGATGTTATTGATGCAGATTTTACAGAAGAATAAAAGCATTAATATCAAACAGCCAAAGAGAATTCTCTTTGGCTGTTTGATATTAATGCTTTTATTCTTCTGTAAAATCTGCATCAATAACATCATCGTCTGGGTTTCCAGCGCCTTGACCTGCTTGGTTAGGGTCAAAACCTTCTGCTCCTCCAGCTGCTTGTGCCGCCCCCGCTGCTTCGTACATTTTAGCAGAAATTCCGTGGAAGATTTCTGTAAGCTCATCTTTAGATTTTGTAAGTTCTTCCATTTGTTTAGCATCTATTGTTTCTACGTTGAATTTTTCTACTAATCCTTTTAATTTAGCTAGTGAATCTTCAAGTTTTGATTTTTCATCAGCTTCTAATGTCTCTGCAAATTCTTCTTTCAGCATTTTTTCTGTTTGGAATACCATAGAATCTGCCTCATTCTTTAAGTCAATTGCTTCTTTACGCTTTTTATCTTCATCTGCAAATCTTTCTGCATCTTTAACTGCTTTATCGATTTCATCATCACTTAAGTTTGTACTTGCAGTAATTGTGATATGTTGCTCTTTACCTGTTCCAAGATCTTTTGCTGATACCATTACAATACCGTTTGCATCGATATCAAAAGTAACTTCGATTTGAGGAACCCCTCTTTGTGCTGGCATAATACCATCTAGTTTAAAGTTACCTAAAGTCTTGTTATCTCTTACCATTGGCCTTTCACCTTGAACAACGTGAATATCTACTGCTGGTTGGTTATCTGCTGCTGTTGAGAACACTTGACTTTTCTTTGTAGGAATCGTTGTGTTTCTTTCAATAATGACAGTAGACACGCCACCCATTGTTTCAATTCCAAGTGAAAGTGGTGTTACGTCAAGCAGTAAAATATCGCCTACGCCTTCATCACCTGCAAGTTTACCACCTTGGATTCCTGCACCAATAGCAACACACTCATCCGGATTAATACCTTTAAATGGATCTTTGCCTGTAATACGCTTAACAGCTTCTTGTACGGCAGGAATACGTGTTGATCCACCAACTAATAATACTTTATCAAGTTCTGATGCATCAATACCTGCATCTTTAATAGCAGTACGAACAGGTCCCATTGTACGTTCAACTAATGCCTCAGTCATTTCGTCAAACTTAGCTCTGGATAAGTTTACGTCTAAATGCTTTGGCCCTTCTTGGTTTGCTGTTATAAATGGTAAGTTAATGTTTGTTGTTGTACTAGCAGATAATTCCTGTTTAGCTTTTTCGGCTGCTTCTTTTAAACGTTGCATTGCCATTTTATCTTTTGTTAAGTCAATGCCTTCAGCTTTTTTGAATTCAGCCACTAAAAACTCGATGATTTTCTCATCAAAGTCATCCCCACCTAAGAATCCGTCTCCGCTTGTTGCAAGTACTTCAATAACGCCTTCTCCAATATCAATAATGGATACGTCAAAAGTACCGCCACCTAGGTCGTATACCATGATTTTTTGCTCTTGTTCGTTTTCAAGGCCATATGCCAGTGCTGCTGCTGTTGGCTCATTAATAATACGTTTTACATCAAGCCCTGCAATCTTTCCAGCGTCTTTTGTTGCTTGACGTTGGCTATCTGAGAAGTAAGCTGGTACTGTAATAACTGCTTCTGTTACAGTTTCACCTAAGTAACTCTCTGCATCTGTTTTAAGTTTTTGTAATGTCATAGCTGAGATTTCTTGTGGTGAATATTCTTTACCGTCAATTTTCACTCTAAAATCTGAACCCATTTCTCTTTTTATTGACATAATCGTTCTATCTGGATTTGTAATCGCCTGACGTCTTGCTGGCTCACCTATAATACGTTCCCCATCTTTTGTAAACGCAACTACTGATGCTGTGGTTCTTGCACCTTCAGCGTTTGGAATGACAACTGGTTTTCCACCTTCCATTACTGATACACAAGAGTTTGTTGTTCCTAAATCAATTCCTATAATTTTTCCCATGTTTATTCCTCCTATTTTTTAAATTAGTTTGCTACTTGCACCATACTATGTCTAATTACTTTTTCATCTTTATAAATATACCCTTTTTGCATTTCTAGTACAACTTCATTTTCACCGTACTGATCATCTTCAATATGCATCACTGCGTTATGAATGTTGGTGTCAAAACTTTGTCCTTTAGCTTCAATTTGAGTGACTCCTATAGAATCTAATAGGTCAATCATTTGCTTATAAATCAATTCCATCCCTTTAACATAAGAGTTATCGGTACAAGGAGAGTCTAATGCCCTCTCAAAATTGTCTAGTACAGGCAATATGGCTAGTACTGTGTCACTCAGTCCCATATCATACATGGCACTTTTTTCTTTATCTGTTCTCTTACGATAGTTGTCAAACTCAGCCAAAGTTCTTTGTAACCTCTCAAGATATACTTCTCCGCCTGGCTCATTTTCCACCGTTACTTCCGGTTCTAATGTTTCTTCTGAGGCTTCTTCAATAATTATATCTTCTTCTAATATATCGTCTTCTGTTGTTTCGTTTATGTCTTCAGTAGTATCAGGGTCTTTTTTAAGATCTTCCACCTGTTCCACCCTTCCTTTAAATTATTTGTCTGTCGCTTTAGATAGCAGTATATTCATATGGTCAGATAAGTACTGTAGCATTGAAACTGCTTGTTCATAATTCATTCTTGTTGGTCCTATAATGCCTATTGCACCTACTGTATAATCCCCAATTTTATAATTCGTTGTAATAACACTGCAATCTTTAATTTGTTCAATGCCATGTTCTCCGCCAATGGTTATTTGTATCCCACTTGAAGTCGTTTGCTCTAAGAGCTTGGCAAGGAGTACTTTTTGGTCTAATGTTTCAAAAACTGACTTTGCTTTGCCAACATCTTTAAACTCTGGGAAACTTAACATATTCATGACACCACTTGTAAAAATATCAGGTGTTTCGTTTTCCTCCATGGTTTGTAAGATGACCTCAATAATAATCGCCACGATATCTTCATATTCTTTCAAGCTTGCTTTCAATCCTTGAACGAGTTCTATGTTAATATCACTTAAAGTTCGCCCTTGCAAATGAAAGTTAAGTATTTCCGTTAGCTTTGGGAATATTTCATATGGAATTATCATGGGTGTCTTTATGATGCTATTCCTTACTATATTAGTATCTGTTACTGTTACTAGAGCAGTCACCTTATCTTCTACTGGAACAAGTTGTAAGTGCTTTAGTTTTGTCCTTTTAATAGATGGGGCCGTCACAAGAGTTGTATAATTTGTCATCAGTGCTAGCAAATTTGCCGTATCTTGCATAAGCTCATCTATTTTACCAATATTTCGGTTTAGCATCTTACCAATGGTAGTTGCATAATCCTCTGTTATCTCTGGAAGTTTCATCAATTGATCAACATATAGACGATAACCTAAATCAGACGGTATCCTACCGGCTGATGTATGAGGTTGGGCGATATACCCTAACTCTTCGAGGTCTGCCATTTCATTCCTGATGGTTGCTGAGCTTATGCCCAGGTCATACTTTTTTGAAATAGTACGCGATCCAACAGGTTCCCCTGTTTTAATATAATCATGAATGATAGCCTCTAAAATTCTAATCTTTCGGTCATTCATGTTCACGTATATCACATCCTTTATCTTTTGTTAGCACTCATCATCTTCGAGTGCTAAGCATAGATTAAAGATATCATCTTAGATTATCTTTGTCAAGCGCTTTTTGTTAATCTAGTAAAAAACTACTCAATACCCTATTTGAAATGTCTTGACCATAGTCAGTTAGCCAAATATACCCTGCCGATTCAATTAATAACCCATCTGTTTTATGCTGATTAATCGGGTCACCATATACTTCAAAAATAGATTGCTTAAACCTTTTTTCAAAATCATCTATTTGAATACCCTTTGTAAGTCTTAACCCTAAAAACATATATTCTTCCATTTGTGCCTTGAGGTTTATAGCTTCTTTCTCTTCTTGTATATTCTTTAGTTGACTACTGTTTTGTATATACACTTCCATATCATAGGTATTATGATATCTATACCCTTCATAATAAGAATGAGCACCTAGTCCTATCCCTATATAAGGATAGACTTTCCAGTTGTTAACATTATGCTTAGAGGCTTTACCTTTTTTAGCAAAATTAGAAATTTCATATTGTTTGTAGCCATTTTTATTTAGATAATCTTTAGCAAGGGTGTACATACGTCTTTCTAAGTCCTCACTTGGCTGTTCTAGTTTTTCCTGGTTAGCCATATCCCCAAAAGGTGTGCCTTCTTCGACAATTAAGCTATAAGCCGAAATATGCTCAGGGCCAAGTTTAACAATTGCTTCTAAGGTTTCTTGCCATTGGTCTAAGGTTTGTGTTGGCAAGGCAAACATAAGGTCTAAATTAATATTGTCAAATCCTACATGTCTACATAAGTTATAACTTTCTATAATTTCTTCTTGTGTATGGGTTCTACCTATTTTTTTTAAAAGATTATTTTGATAAGCCTGGGCTCCCATACTAATCCTATTAACCCCGTGTTTTTTTATAGTTTTAAGCTTCTCTATTGATAAGGTCCCTGGATTGGATTCCATGGTAACCTCCGCGTCATCTGCAATGGTAAAAGATTCCCTAAGCGCCATTAGTATTTTTTCAAGCAAAATTGGTGGGAGTACGCTAGGCGTACCCCCACCAATAAAGATTGTTTTTATAGCAAGAGGGCTCGGGGTATTTTCCCTATGGGCTCTTATTTCTTTAATAAGGGCGTCTACATAGGGTTCATACTTTGACGTATCTTGTACAGATGATGCAAAATCACAATAATAACATTTAGATATACAAAATGGGATATGCACATAAATTCCAAAATCCATACTTAGCCTCTTTCTTAGTGTAATTCTAACTTTAATCTGATTCTAGCCTTAAAACACTCATGAATGCTTCTTGTGGAACGTCTACGCTTCCGATTTGTCTCATGCGTTTTTTACCTGCTTTTTGTTTTTCAAGTAGTTTACGTTTTCGAGAAATATCGCCACCGTAGCATTTTGCAAGAACGTCTTTTCTCATAGCTCTAATTGTTTCTCTTGCAATAATTTTATTCCCTATAGCTGCTTGTATAGGAATCTCAAATTGGTGCCTATCAATTTCTGTTTTAAGTTTTGCTACAATCTTACGGCCACGATCTGTTGCTTTATCTTTGTGAACAATAAAGGATAAGGCGTCCACTGTTTCGTGGTGGACCATAATATCTAGTCTTACAAGTTCAGCTTGTTCATACCCGATTAATTCGTAATCAAAGGATGCATAGCCCCTAGTTTTTGACTTAAGGACGTCAAAGAAGTCATATATAATCTCATTAAGTGGAAGATGGTAGGTTAGAACTGCTCTGGTCTCTTCCATGTATTCCATTCCTATATATTCTCCTCGCCTTTCCTGGCAAAGCTCCATAATGGATCCCACATACTCACTTGGAATAATAATATCTGCCTTTACAATAGGCTCCTCCATGTGAGCTAACTCAGTTGGTTCTGGCAAATCCGAAGGGTTAGAAAGCTCAATCATCTCCCCGTTTGTCTTATATACCTTGTAAATAACACTTGGCGCCGTGGTTACAAGATCCAAATTATATTCTCGTTCCAAACGCTCTTGTATAATTTCAAGATGTAGTAATCCTAAAAATCCACAACGGAAACCAAATCCTAAGGCAACCGATGTTTCTGGTTCAAATACTAAAGAAGCATCGTTTAGTTGTAGTCTTTCTAAACTTTCACGAAGGTCTACATATTTAGCCCCATCTGCAGGGTACATGCCGCAGTAAACCATTGGGTTTACTTGTTTGTATCCTGGGAGTGCTTTAGTGTCTAGATACTTAGCGTCTATTACTGTATCACCAACACTCGTATCTTTTACATTTTTGATACTGGCTGTTATATAGCCAACTTCTCCTGCTGTTAATTGGTCTACTGGCCAGAAATTACCCGCACCAAAGGTCCCTACTTCTACAACTTCAAAGCTTTTTCCTGTTGCCACCATATGAATCCGCATACCTTTTTTTACAGTACCTTCTTTAATACGGCAAAAAACAATAATACCTTTATAAGGGTCGTATATGGAGTCAAATATTAAGGCTTGTAAAGGTGCATTTTCATCTCCTTTAGGAGGTGAAATCAGCTTGGTAACTTGCTCTAGTATATCTTCTATGTTAATACCGTTCTTTGCAGAAACTAATGGTATTTCACTTGCATCTAATCCTATTATGTCTTCTATTTCTTTTTTTACTCTTTCTGGATCTGCATTAGGAAGATCAATTTTGTTAATAACCGGTAATATCTCTAGGTTGTGATCTAATGCTAAATATAGATTAGCTAACGTTTGAGCTTCAATCCCTTGGGCGGCATCCACTACTAAAATTGCCCCTTCACAGGCAGCTAAACTTCTTGATACTTCATAAGTAAAATCCACATGCCCCGGCGTATCAATTAGGTTAAAGATATACTTTTCCCCGTCTTTTGCATTATAGACAAGACGCACGGCTTGTGATTTTATTGTAATACCACGTTCTCTTTCTAAATCCATATTGTCTAACACTTGTGATTGCATTTCTCTTGCTGTTAAAGTCCCTGTCATTTGGATGATACGGTCTGCAAGTGTTGATTTTCCATGATCAATATGAGCAATAATACAAAAATTTCGTATTTTTTTTTGGTCTGAAAGAATCATTCCTTCTCTGTCTCCTTTGTATTTCACATTTCTAGTCCTATTGTGTATATTATCGACTTATTATAGCATAGTCAAGCTTTCTCATTCAATCCTTTTCTATTACTTCCATTAAAAGCTCTGCAAACACCTCCATTGTGTTGAGCGCCTCTTCTTTGGTGTTACTTTCATTTCCAATTTCTATAAGGATAGACATGGGTCTCATATGCAAATTATAACGATAGGGTTTCACTAAGGTTTTTCGTGTAAATCCTGGATACTTCTCAATTGCTTTAAGCTGCATTTGTAAGGCCAATGCCATATTATCTTCTACAT
Organism: Candidatus Epulonipiscium sp.; assembly: GCA_012841565.1. The sequence continues at coordinate 7,004 of DUUM01000299.1, forward strand.
AAGGATTAGGCAAACTATCAAGAGGTGTTAATTTTCCTTGCTGTTGAACCTGGCAAAATCCATTTACAAACATGAGTTTTGCTGTTTGCTTTCCATTTACAGTTGTAGTAAAGCCTTTATCTCCATCAACACCATCCCTATGAATATCAATAGCCACTTCAATACTAGGATTATCTTTGAGTATCTTTGCAATCCCCACCTCCATTCTACTGTAATCATCTTTTGTGGCATAATCTTCTGTTTTTTTAAATTTATCGGTACTATGAAGGGTTTCAACGCCGTACTGGGTTTCTAAGATTTCTTTTAAATAGGCTCCTACATCTACAACGCCACCCCCACTTGGTTCCTCCCCTGCAAACCGCTCATGGGGATGGGTATGAAAGATCAGTACCTTGGGTCCACCAGTTGTTGTATTTATTATAAATCTTTTTTGAGCCATTTTTATACTATCTATTTGTTTCATGGCTTGATTTTCAAAGTTTAAATTAGCATCAAAATTTATTAATTTCGAAGTGATATAACTGTCGTTTTTTAATTGCTCCATGGTGACAGCTTTTCCCACATTAATCGTATCTTCAAAGTTAGTTATAAACAATTCATCTTTTGGGTCAAAATAATCTTCATTTATTGCTGATTCATTTTGGCTATTAGCTTTATTAAACCCTGTTAAAGTATTGTAATCTTCTTTGCTCCCTATAAGCATCTCATTCTTTATTAATGGAATATTTCTTTCTATTAAGGTTCTATAACTACCTAAATCTATATCCGTTAATCCATAAAAAAATCTATTTAATATATTTATTTGTTTATTGTGTTCTTGTGTAATTGTACCTGGAATAACATTAGATATAAACTGAGTATACAAATATGTATTCATATTAATACCCATGAGTTTACCCTGATATAATCCATAGCCTTGCCATAAGATAATGATCACCATGAGAAATATGGCAAGGGAGTTAGTTTTTTTTAGTTTTATCACCATTGTACTCATAGAGACCTCCTTGTTTAGTGCTTGTAACTATTTTATTCAAATAGGAGGTAATATATGATGATTAGTATTTAAAACGATTAATATCTTCCGTGGTAATCCCTGGGTGCACTGCAATATTTATCCCATTAGCAATGATGGTCGATAAATACTCAATCACTTCATCTATTTCTTTGGGGGTTACAAACATATTCCCTATATGGGGATATAGGACTTCTTTTACTAAGAGGTATTTTTCTTGTTTGCTAAGCCTTTCAAGCATTTTATAAAACGCTTCATCTTCGGTTTCACCCAGCATTGATTCGATTAGGAGATCCATCATATCACTTACAAGAGTTGCTGCGTCTACTACTGTAGGGACACCAATGGCAATTACTGGGCACCCCATATTTTCATGTGTAATAGCCTTCCGCTTATTGCCTATGCCCGCCCCTGGTTCTATACCTGTGTTATTGATTTGTATGGTGGTATTAACCCGTCCTGCATTTCTTGCCCCTAATGCATCTACTACAAGTACGTAGTCCGGCTTTATTTTATCCACAACACCACTAATGATTTCGCTAGTTTCAATACCCGTCACACCCATAACACCCGGCGTAATGGCACTTAGCTCGCAAACAGACTCATCTATTTGCCACGGTAGCTTCTGGCCTATGTGCCTTGTTACAACGACCTTGTTTGCGACTTTAGGGCCAAGGGCATCTGGTGTGGCATCACGGTTACCTAATCCTACAACTAATACATTCTTATGCTGAGTCTTTGGCAATAAGCTCATCAGTTCTTTAGCAAATACCTTTATTACATTTGCATGGGCATCGGGGTCGTTAATCTGCATATAAGGACTCTCAATTGTAATATAGGTACCTTTTGCTTTACCCATCTCCTTTTCTCCTTCTTCGTTTTCAATAATGACCCTTGTCACTTCTATCTCATCTTCCGTGTTTTGAAATTTTTGAACTGATACGCCTGGAATACCTGATTCGGATCCTACTCTTTCTTTTTCTAGGGCTTCACTCACTTCAATGGCTAAATCTGTACGAACATTAACTGTACTTGACTGCAGCTGATCTTTATTTTGCAAAATAGCACTCCTTTTTATCTTATAATATAAAAAACCTTCTCAGGTGATACCTTTTCCATTTTACTTTATAGATATACATTGACTTATCCTAGTATTTGCTTTATAATTTACCTTGATTAATAGAACTTATAAATATGTTCGTTATTCCCCAATAACTTAATCAAACCGTGTCGAAAAACATTTAAAGTATTTCAGGAGGTGCCTTAATGGCCAATATTAAATCAGCTAAAAAAAGAGTAAAAGTTAACGCAAAAAAAGCTGCTCGTAACAAAGCAATTCGTTCTTCAGTTAAGACTGCAGTTAAAAAAGTTGTTGTAGCAGTAGAAAACAACAATGTAGACGAAGCTAAAGTAGCATTAGTAAATGCTATCACTTCAATCGATAAAGCAACAACAAAAGGAATTTTTCATAAAAAATCTGCTTCTCGTAAAAAGTCTTCATTAACTAAGCAAGTTAACAAAATTGCATAATTAAAAACCCAAACAAAAAGATCATCTATAAAGATGATCTTTTTATTTTATAAGGCTTTGCTAGCATATTTAATTAAAATAAGTTCAACGGCAAGTTCTGGTTTCATCATGCCTGTTTTAATGTTCACATCCGCATCTAAACATTCTTTAATAGCACTTTCTAACTGGCTAAATGTAAAGTTAGATGCTTGATTCACGCACTCTGTAATCATAAAAGATCTAAACCCTGTTCTTGCTGCTATACTTTGATTGTCATGACCCTTTTGTTTCATATATTTAACCTTTAAGATCATTCTAAATTGTCTAGACATCATTGCTAAAATACCAATGGGGGATTCTTTCATTTCCAACAGATTGGTATAAATCTCTAGGACACCTTTCGTATCTTTATTCCCTAACATCTTAACAAGCTCAAATATACGTATATCTAATGAATGGGTACATACATTGTCTATTGCTTCCCTTGTAATTTCCCCTTCTGGGTTATAGGCGGCCAGCTTTTTTATTTCATTAATAATGCTTTCCATACCTGGCGGGACTACCCGGACAAAATATTCTATTAAGGAATTGCTCATACGAACGTTATAACGAATAAGTTCTTTTTTTGTCCACTGGACAAGTTCTTTATCTGATGGAATCTTAAATTCTATAGCTGTATGGTCTTTATTTGTTTTTTTATAGACGCTAAGCCGCTTATCGATTTCACTTTCCATAAAAATAATGCATACGCTACTTGGTAGTTTGTCTATGTAACTAGCAAGCTTATCGGACTCATCTTTTTTCCCACTTTTAAAAAGGCCACTGTCCTTAATGATCATAAGCCTTCTTTCACTCATAAAAGGCATGGTTTCGGCAAAGTCAATAATCTGATCTATGCTAACACCTTTTCCATCGTGTCTTTCAAGATTCATAATTTCATATGATGGGTCAATAATCTTGTTTTTTATATTCTCAATATATTGTTTTTTCATATAATCTTCTTTTCCATAACACAAGTATAAACTTTTAATTACTTCCATAACATTCTTTTATCCTCCATTAGATTCATTTTAACTGTTTCACCATTACTATAGGTTATAACCGCACCTACATCTTTTGTTGTTTGTACTGGCACCTTGTTTACTCTATACCGGTCAACGACCTCCGTATGGGGGTGGTTATAGCGATTTTTTTTGCCACAACTAATAATCGCAACATCTGGTGCTACCTGAGTAATAAGCTCCTGGGTAGAGGATGTTTTAGATCCATGGTGGGGTACTTTTAGTATGTTAATATGATTTTTTTCTATATTCCTAGCCATTTCTTTTTCGTAATATGCTTCGATATCGCCTGTAAAATAATAAGATACCTGATTATGTTTGAGCACTAAAACCACAGATGCATCATTGCCTTCTATCTGATTTAAACCTTGAATCGGATAGATACATGTCATCTCTATATCTTTATCTTTTATGACATCTTTTGCACTCATTTTATGCACTGGAATATGTTCAGATTGTATTATATCATAAAACGCCTTAAAATGGGTGTCCTCAATTGGTATTTGTGATAAGAATAATTTCTCAAAAGGATAGGACAAAGCAAGCTCCCCCAGGCCATCCATATGATCTGAGTGGGCATGGGATAAGATAGCCCCATGTACTCTTGATATACCATTATATTTTAAAAACTGTTCAATCTTTTTGCCATTTCCAACATCACCACCATCTATAATAAAGGTCTTATGATGAGGGGTTGTTATAACAATAGAATCCCCCTGACCTACATCCAAAAACGTAACGCTTAAATCTCCAGGAATAACTCTTTTTAGGCCTATAAAAACAACTAATAATATGTTAATCCCTATGACATAATTTTTTATCTTTTGCCTTTGCTCCAGGGTTAACTTTAAATACCATAGGATTAAGCCTATAAATAAGAGGTACATACTTAATTCTAAGAAATCTGGTCTGCCAATAATAAGAGTAGAAAACGGAATTTTAAGGGCTAATTGGGATGATTTCTCTATGATTTTAAGTAAATAATACGCACTCCCGATAATCCCCTTAGCTAATAATAGATGAATAGGGGAAATAAGCATGGCTATAAAGCCTATAATTACTACAATTGTGATTAAAGGTATGAGTAATAAATTCATCAGTATACCAATTGGGCTAATGACATAATAATAGTAGGCAATAACCGGGGTAGTCCCCAAAGTTACAGCAATCATAGGTGCTATATAGTTTCTTATCTTTTCAGGAATGATATAGATTTTTCTAAAAAAAGGCGTCAGTAATATTAAACTCCCTACAGCCACAAAAGAAAGTTGAAATCCAATATCCCATAAATATAAATTATTATATACTAGCAATACCAGTGCTGCAAAACTCCAAGAAGTTATAGGATCTGGCTTCTCCTCTATTAGGGTACCTATAATAATAATTGACATCATTATAGCAGATCTCGTTATGGAAACACTAAAACCTGTCAGGGCTGCGTACATCCACAATATAACCACAACGATTATAGATTGTAGGTTCTTGTTTAGGCCTATTCTTTTTAATAGCCACCACAAAACACCTGCAATAACAGAAATATGCAGCCCTGAGATTGCCAAAACATGTGCAATCCCTACATCTTTATATAATTCTTGTATTTCTTTTGATAAAAAAACCTTATCTCCAAGTAACATAGCCTTCATGATTTGCGCTTCATTCTCTGGCATAATACGTTCAAATATCTGCCCATAATAATCCCGTATACGGCGGGTTATAGCTAATTTCTTTCCTGTTTGTTCAACATTAAACATTTCTGCTTTTAGTTTGGCAGATATACCACGAATCAATAGGTAGCTACGCTCATTAAACGCACCTGGGTTCCTTTGAAACCCTAGGCACTCTAAGTTACCTTCAGCTACAATGATATCACCTTGCCTGGCTGTTTTAAACTGCTTTCCAACTTCAATCTTAATGTTTGTTTTAATATTACTTTCTTTATTAGGCTTTATGATATACTGATTTTGATACTCATATTCTTTAACTTCTAACACTTCTCCTGCGATTATATGATTAGGAGAAGTATTCTTTAAAAATATATTTTCTTGCTTAAGGACAGGATTTAAAACCATACTCACGATTCCTAAAAAGGTAAATAATAAATAGATTCCTATATATTTATTATTATAAAAAACAGCTATTATAACTGTGATGGTAATAATTATAGTAAAAAACAGGGAAAGTCGCATTTGATCATAATGCAACTCTCCCCCTATTAATCCTATTATATAAAACAATGTACCCATAGCCAATGGCCGCTTAACATACCTATTATTTCTATTTTTCTTCAATCAGCGACTCATCCCTCTCAAATAATATACTTAAATCAAGATGCCCTTTATACTCAGTTTGTTTTTTTCCATCAATTAAAAAAACTACCTTTTTTACTTTCGGAGACGATTCTGTTAATGAGTTGACAATAGAATAAACAGTGAATATTTCTCCCGTTGAACCGCCTGGATGTTTAGATTTAAATTCTGCGGATAAATCTATTTGGCATACACCATCTATTGTTTTTATATCATTGATTTTAGTTTCTGGTGGGACTGTGGCAATATTGTTTTTGTTTTGTGGTCCTTTAATTAACTCTTCTACAATATATCTTTCTAATGGCACGTTATTACTAATTTGAATTTTTCTATTTTCCGCTACTAATCCCATTGCCTGTTCATCAGTAAAATATAATACTATATTTTGCTGATTAGTTGGTGGTTTTGGATCCGGCTGTACAAGCACGATATCATCCTTAAAGATAGGCCCAATAGGCAGCCCTTCTGGGGATAGTAAAGGTTCTTTATCGACTAGGAATTCCACCCAGTTTATAAAAGGAAAATAGGTTAGTGTCCGAACAAAACTAGCCCTCATAATCATCTGTTTTTGAACTGATAGGTCATGATATTGGCTGGAGAAACTAATTTTCGCACCATTTTCAACTAGTTCAATCGTTTGTATTTTAACATCATTTGGAATTATTGGTGATAAACTCGTTGACTGAGGTCCTTTTTCAATGGTACCAATTGCAAGTCTTACCTTTTTTTCATCTGTATCTATTTCTTTTGGATCTAAATATATTTTTTCTGAAACAAGCTTTCCATCTACCTGATTAACAAAATAAACATTTATTTCCTCTTTATTGACTATCTCATCGTCACTAACCTGGTTGCTACATGATGCCATTAGTAACACGATTAAAACTAACCCTACTATTTTATAAATTGATTTGTATTTACTTTTCACGTATTTCACCTCACATTAAAGTTGATGTCTGAGCGGAATACTCACTAAGAACTTTGTACCATTTTGCCCTTCGCTTTCCACTTTGATCCTTCCCTTATGCATCACAATTGTTTTGTATGTAATTGCAAGTCCAAGACCAGTTCCACCTGTTTCTCTGTTTCTAGTTTTATCCGTGCGGTAAAAACGCTCGAAAATCTTACTTTGTTCATCTAGGTTAATTCCCATTCCCGTATCTGTAATACTGATAAATGCATCTTGATGGTCAGAGTTCAAGGTAACATGTACTTTCCCCTCATTTGGTGTATATTTAATACCATTTTCTACTAGATTGGATAAGGCAAGGGTTAACTTAACTTCATCGATTTCTGCCTCAACTTCTACTTTGCCCTCATAGGTTAGTAGAATGCTTTTTTGCTTAGCTAAAGGAGATAATCGCTTTAAAATTGCTTGAATCATTTGATTTAAATTAATTGTATTAATATTCATAGGAATTTCTTTTTGATCTAACCTTACCAAGGTAAGAAGGTCATTAATAATGTTGTTCAAACGGTCCACTTCCGAATTAATATCAATAAAAAATTCTTTATACATCTCCTCTGGAACATTATCCTGAAAAAGCAATGCCTCCGTTAGGACTTTAACCGCCGACAAGGGTGTTTTTAATTCATGTGAGACATTAGATACAAATTCTTCTCTTGATTGTTCTACCCTTTGTAGTTGCTCCGTCATGTGATTAATGGCGCTGCCTAACTCTGAAACCTCATCTTTACCGGTTATGGTTATTTTTTGATCAAGTTGCCCGTTTGTGATCTTTTGAACAAATACTAACAAGGTTTTTAAAGGTTTAATAATAACCCCTGATGTAAAAAAACTTAAAAGGGCAACTATTATACTGGTAAGAAGGGATAATAAATAGGTCTGAGTTTTCATTTCATCCAGTGACTTGTAAACATCGTCAATAGAGGCTGAAATCAATACTGCCCCTATAACCTGATCTTTATTTTCCCGATCTCCAATAGAAGCTGATGCACTCATAATCATGGCATCATCTTTTTTCTGTTTTTCCGCACTATCTCTACCTTCTAGTGCTTCAAATACTTGTTTATTTATAATGGTGCGATTGAGGTCTGCTTGACTTGAGTCACCTACAACAAATCCTTGCTGATTAATGACTAAAATACGTGCATCTAATTCTTTATCTTTACCGGTTTCAATGAGCATATACATGAAGGCTGTTTGATTACTATCATCTTTTAGATAATTACCTTGGTGTATTTGGCTTGCTACCATATTTGCTTTACGAAGCCATTCTGATTTGCTTTTGTCTATATAGTATGTTTCCATTCTTTCAAGTAAAACACTGGAAAATAGCATCAGTGGCAGATAGCTTACTAAGAAAAAAAGAATTAGTAATCTCCAGCGCATACTATGAAACCACCGTTTCTTAATCCTTAAAATAATAACCTACCCCCCATTTTGTATGTATATACTCAGGTTGACCTGGATTCGGTTCTATTTTTTCACGCAAGCGTCTGACATGAACATCAACTGTCCTAACATCCCCTGGGTAATCATACCCCCATATGGTATCTAACAGTTGGTCCCTGCTATATACTTTACCTGGACTATTGGCTAATAGTGCTAGCATATCAAACTCTTTAGCCGTCAAATTAATTTCTTCATTACTAATAAAAACTCTTCGGCTGTTAATTTCTAACCTAAGTTCTTCTACTTCAAGGGTTTTCTTGTTTTGTTCTTTATTATTTTGTGCAGCTCTTCTTAAAATGGCTTTTATACGCGCTTTAAGCTCTAGTATATTAAAAGGCTTTGTGACATAGTCATCTGCTCCGTATTCAAGCCCCATAATCTTATCCATATCTTCCCCTTTAGCTGTTAGCATGATAATAGGAACATTAGACGTTGCCCGAATCTGTCTACAAACCTCAAGACCATCAAAAATAGGTAACATAACATCTAAGAGGATAATACTATATTCTTTAGATAAGGCCAAATTCAAAGCCTCTTCCCCATCGTAAGCAGTATCTACTTCCCAACCCTCTTGCTCTAAACTAAATTTTATACCTTTAACAATTAACTTTTCATCATCCACTACTAATATTTTACTCTTCATTAAACTTCCTCCTACTGAAAACAAATATAGTCCTTTATTTTTTCTAATGTTACTTGCCCAATGCGAGAAACATTAGTCACATCTTGCAAAGTTTTAAAATCACCATTAGCTTCCCTATAGCCAATAATGTTTTGTGCTATAGTTGGGCCAATACCAGGTAAAGACGTTAATTCCTGCTGATTAGCCTTATTAATGTTAATAAGTTCACAGTCTTTATAGGAGGACTCATTCCCTCCTACTCTATTGTCGTATGAATTGCCGCTTTTGTCAATTTCTTCTCCTACTTTAGGGATATATATTTTTTCTCCCTTTTGGATTTCCATTGCAAGATTCCAGACTTCCTCATCTGCGTCATCTGTAAATCCACCTGCAGCAATAATTGCCTCCTTGATAATAGTCGTAGGGCTTAAATAATAAACATCCGGATTCTTAACTGCTCCGCATATGTATATTGGAATACTCTGTATGGCTGTAGTTTCAATTGCTGGCGTTTCATTCTCTATGACATTTACCCTCTCAGCATCTCCACCTATGCCTACGTCCTCTAACAACACATCACTCTGGTCATCTTCCTGGGTAATTGGAGCCGTTGTAAACTCATATTCGTTATCTATATTCGTTACGATGTATAAAACACTTGAAATTGTGAAAACTATTATAATGATAAAAACACCATACTTCTTATATTCTCGTTTCATAGATTTCTCCCCATATCTTATCTGTTTTAGCAAACTCATTTATGGAGAGTATTGACAATATTACAAAAAATACACATTTAAATTAGGACTTACTTACTTTTCCATTATCTGATATAATAAAATGATTACGGAAGGAGATTTTCATGCTTAAATATAAAAAGTTATTATCCAACCTTTTTTTAGTCCTTATTATTATAAATATAATTCATATTCCTATATATGCTAATACGCCTTATCCTGATATATTTTCAGAGTCCGCAGTTTTAATAGACGCTAAAACTGGTAGGGTTCTTTTTGGCAAAAATGAAAACACTCGTTCATATCCTGCCAGTATCACAAAGTTGCTGACTGCACTGATTGCTATTGAAAATCAAAAACCAACTGATATTATTACAATGTCAAAAGAAGCCGTTTTTAGTATTGAGCGTAATAGTAGTAATATAGGTCTTGATGTCGGCGAGCAAATAAGCCTAGACCAAGGACTACACGCCCTCTTGTTTGCATCAGCGAACGAAGTAGCTAATGGTATTGCAGAGTTGTGCGACGGCTCTATAGCTGCCTTTGCTGAGCACTCAACGAGACGTGCAAAAGAACTTGGGGCAATGAACACAAACTTTACAAATCCCCATGGTTTACATGATCCTAATCACTACACCACAGCTTATGATATGGCACTCATTTCTCGGGAAGTTATTGGGCAACCTTATTTTCAAGAAATTATGAATACCCACACCTACCAAATCCCGCCTACAAATAAATGTGAAGAAATACGCTATTTATCCCAACCTCATAAGCTTTTGAACGAACAGAGATATGGAAAAACTTATCGCCCAGAAGTAATAGGGGGCAAAACAGGCTATACAACTGATGCCGGTAACACTCTAGTAACCATGGCCAAACGCGATGATGTGGAACTAATATGTGTTGTCCTTAAGTCTAATAGTCAAAATCTTTACAAGGATACAAATCTGATTTTAGATTATGGTTTTGAAAATTATAAATCTATTCCCCTTCATCAGCAAGAGAATATCATTACTTCTATACCTATGTATGCCATAAAAAGCGGAGAATTACTCCATGTGGCTGATGGTGATATTTGCGTCGAGGAGTGCGTTAATCTACTTGCTAGTTCTAGTACAAAAGAAAGAATGATCAATCCCATCATTTCTTTGCCTGCTAGGCTTGAGCGGGACGCATCTGTCGGGGATATCGTTGGTACTATTTCATATGAATATGAAGGAACTGCCCTTGCCACAAGCAACTTAGTGATTAAAACCCTAAACTACTTGCCTTCCTCAGAGCCAGCTATTTTTCCTAAAAGCCCTCAGGATGCGATGCCACTATTTATAATGCCATCCATTCCTTGGATTCCCTTAGGCTTATTGGCGGGTGCAGTTTTGATATTTGGCTTATTAGCCTTGTTTTCAAAACACCGAAGACATCATAAACGTCAAAAAATAAAGAAAAAAATACTTAAATTTTCTAAAACTATAAAATAAAAGGTCTCCTTAGGAGACCTTTTATTTTATTTCTAAATCCATTACTTCTCCATCAATCCATAATTTATCTAAGTTGTAAAACTCAGCTTCTTCTTTATGGAAGATATGAACCATGACACCATTAAAATCTAATAATATCCATCTTGCTGTATTGTATCCTTCTTTACCTATTTGCATATAGCCTTGTTCTTGTAACTTGTCTTCTACTTCATCCGCAAGGGCAGCTACTGCTCTTGTATTGCCGGCTGTAACAATAATAAATATATCCGCAATGGTTGTTATCTCTGTTACATTTAACACTTTTATTGGTTCATCCGTTTTACTTTTAAGTGCTTGGTATACATATTGTGCTATTTCGTTAGATCTTTCAAATTCCTTCATTCAATCCCTCCATATCTGCTTTTGTATATTCTTCTAAAATAGAATAAATAATAGGATGCACATTTTTTTCTGTGGCATTTAAATAATTAATGGTATAATTCAATGCAAATAGCATAGCCTTATTTAAATCCATATAGGCTATTCTCCTGAGATTATTTAATTCTAAATGGTTTTTTCTGTTGGGTTCTATAATATCTGCTATATAAATAACTTTTTCTAAGTCAGACATATTATGACTACCTAATGTGTGATTAATAATGGCATTTAAAATATCCTCATCTTCAATATTGTACTCTTCTTTAGCAATATATGCTGCAATATCTCCGTGAATTAAATGGATATTTTGACTCAGAAAATCATCTACCGCTATATTGTGCTCTAGACAAAACTCTCTTTTTTTAGTTGATGTAAATTCTTTTGCTATATCGTGAAACAAAGCGGCTATGGTCACTTTATCAGAATCCACCCCATATATTACCGCTAAATCTTTAGCAGTTTCAACTACCCCTAGGGTATGCTTAAAACGATAAGCAGTCATGTGCTGTTCTACATATTGTTGCAATATTGGTATATCGACTATTTCCCCATCCATAATGTTTCACCTAATTACCTTTATCGGAGTATAATTTGAATTTCTGAATGTATTTTTCTACAGCTTGTGGTACAAGATATTGTATAGGCTTATATTTTTCTACTCTGCCCCTTATGTCTGATGATGAAATAGCAAGTGCTGGTACTTCTAAATAATGAACTGAACATTCAAAAGACCCCTTAAGTTCCTCTACCTTTTCCCTAAGTTGCTGCCTTTTGTATCCCGGCCTTGTTACGGCCACAAATTCACATATCTTCATCAACTCATCCACACGTTCCCATGTGAGAATTTCATGAACGGCATCAGCTCCTGTTATAAAATATATCTTTACATCAGGGTTGTAGGATTCTTTAATTTTTTTAATGGTATCGATGGTATATGTGGTGCCCGGCCTATCAATTTCAATACGTGAAACATTAAAGTGAGGGTTTTCAACAGTTGCGAGTACAGTCATTAGGTACCTGTGCTCACTATGTGTTACTCTTCCAGCATCCTTGTGTGGGGGATGTCCAGTGGGTATAAAAATAACTTGGTCAATCTCAAATTCATTTCGCACTTCTTCTGCTGTCATAAGATGCCCTATATGAATAGGATCAAATGTACCGCCCATAATTGCAAGTTTTTTTATATGACCTGTAGCCTCTATATTTCGCATCTTGTTCTCCTATTACTTATTTAGGTAATTGAATTTTAGGTTTTGTTTTGGAAGCCCTGTATAATGTTATTTTTCTACCAATAACCTGAACTGGAATAGATTTTGTTCTGCCACTTATGGTATCACTTGCTTCTTCTGGCTCCACCATACAATTGCTTAGAACGCTCAGTTTAATAAGTTCTCTTGCTTCAAGGGCCTCATCAATGGTTTTTGTGAGTTCTGGGGTAATGCCGCTTTTTCCAATTTGAAAAATAGGGTCAATTGTCTGAGCTAAGCCTCTTAAATGCGCCCTTTGCTTGCTTGTAAGTTTGTTCATATGCTCCTCCTTTTATTCGTAATATTCAAATTCCAAGTTATAGATACGTACTGTATTTCCTTCTTGTATTCCCGCCTCTTTAAGTGCATCAATAATACCTTTTTCACGTAAATAACTTTGGAAGAAAGCAAAGCCTTTTTCTGCATCTAAACTTGTATAGCCAATAACTTTTTCAACACCCTTACCTTCTACTAAATAGTAGTCTTCATCTATTTTTGTAACCACAAATGGTGTAATTTCTTCTTCTTTGACCTCAACAAAATCTTCTTCAAACATAACAGGTTCATTTGGTAAGTCTATTAAGACCTTCGTTACCTCTTCTAGAAGCTCCTGAAGATTTTGGTTACCCGCTGCGGATATTGGAAATACCCTAATCCCTTTTGGCTCGAATTCTGCTTTGATTTTTTGGAAGTTTTCTTCTGAACCTTCTATATCCATTTTGTTTGCTGCTATAATTTGAGGTTTATCTTTGAGCATCTCTGGATTATATAAATCAAGTTCTTTTTTGATTGCATAGATATCTTCTACAGGGTCTCTTCCCTCACTCCCTGAAGCATCAACCACATGAAGTAGTACTTTGGTCCGTTCAATGTGTCTTAAGAAACTATGACCTAGCCCTACACCATCTGCTGCTCCTTCAATAAGTCCTGGGATGTCAGCCATAACAAACTCTTTGCCATATTTTGTTGTAACAACGCCCAAATTAGGACTAAGCGTCGTAAAATGGTAGTTCGCTATTTTAGGTTGCGCATTACTGACCATAGAAAGCAGGGTGGATTTTCCAACATTAGGATACCCCACTAAACCGACATCTGCAATCATTTTAAGCTCTAAAGTAACCGTGTATTCTTTTCCTTCTTGCCCACTTTGAGCATACTTAGGTGCTTGTCTCGTAGGCGTAGCAAAGTGTTGATTGCCTTTTCCGCCTTTTCCACCCTTTAGTAATACTCTTTTTGTATCTATTCCAAATAAGTCAGCCATAACCTGTCCAGATTTGACTTCCCTTATAACTGTACCTTGTGGAACTTTAATAATTAAGTTTGGGGCATCCTTACCTGTGCACTGTGTCTTGCTACCGTTAGCACCTGGCATAGCCTTAAAATGCTTATTATGGCGGAATTTCATAAGGGTATTAGTTCCAGGATCTACTTCAAAAATAATACTGCCACCTTTTCCACCATCTCCGCCATCAGGGCCACCACTTGGGACATATTTTTCTCTTCTAAAGGAAACGCATCCATCTCCACCTTTTCCCGAACTAATTAAAATCTGTACCCTATCTATAAACATATTACCATCCTTACTTATTTTAATATTAATAAAACAAAAAAGGTCTCAAACAAATGTTGAAACCCCTTTTTGTATACTATTAAGCTTCTTGCGCTACTGGGTATACAGAAACTTGTTTCTTATCTCTGCCCTTACGCTCGAAACTAACCTTACCATCTACTAATGCAAATAATGTATGATCTCTTCCAAGACCTACATTGTTTCCAGGATGAATTTTTGTTCCTCGTTGACGATATAAAATATTGCCCGCTAGAACGACTTGTCCATCTGCTCTTTTAGCACCTAAACGTTTAGATTCTGAGTCACGACCGTTTCGTGATGACCCTACTCCTTTTTTAGAAGCAAAAAACTGAAGGTTTAAACGTAACATATTATTCACCTCCTGATGAATTTTTATTTGTAATAATTTGAATGTATTTTCCGTACTGCTCTTGTATACTGTTCAATCCTAAGACCATACTTTTAAGAAGCAAAGTTGCTTCAACGGAACCTTTATTAACTTTAATGTCTGGGAAAGTACAATGAATGTAGCCTCCCTTATCATCTTGGTCTAACAACAAAGGTTCTTGCGTAAATGAATCGATAGAATTGATTGTATTGATTGCAATCATACTTACAGCTGCACATACGATGTCCTGACCGTGATCAGCATACCCTGCATGTCCTTCTAAAACAAAACACCATAAAGCGTCTTGGTTATTGTAATGTAAGTTTATTTTAATCATAGCATCAATTAAGCGTTAATTGCTGTAATTGTAAGTTTTGTAAAAGGCTGTCTGTGACCAAGTTTTCTACTGTAAGTTTTTTTAGCTTTATATCTAAATACAGTGATTTTCTTGCCTCTACCTTCTTCAATTACTGAAGCTGTAACACTTGCTCCTTCTACAGTAGGACTTCCAACTGTAAGTGAGTCATCTTTTGATAATACTAAAACATTGTCAAAAGTAAATGTTTCACCTGCTGCAACGTGTAATTTCTCTACACGAATAACATCGCCTTCTTGAACTTTGTATTGCTTACCACCTGTTTCAATTATTGCGTACATACGTACACCTCCTCAATCCGATACTCGCCGAATATGGTACTTAATAAAATAAGTTTTCGGAACCTCTTCGAGCGGCTAAAACACTAGGAAATCATATCATGTTTTTGGATATCTGTCAACATTAACTCTCTTTCAAAAGAGGCTTTATGTCATACCATGTCTTATTGATGCTTTTATCCTCTGTTAGATATAGGTTTACACCATATCTTGATTGTATTTTCTCTATGAAATTAGAATTTCTTTCAATGTGCTTGATAAGTTCTAGGGTCGCCCTCATCTCAATATCTTTGTGGATACTCTCTCTTGCAATATCCCTAATATCTTTTTCAATATGGACTAGCAAGTAATCATAAGTAATCTCCATATGGGCAGTGTTACAACAATGACAGTGTTGCATAATTTGATCTTTCAATGATAAATGCTTTCTTTGCCTTGTAATCTGCACAATGCCTAGTTCCGTGATTGGATATACACGGGTTTTGATTTTATCTTTATTAAATTCTAACTGTAGCTCCTGTATCACCTGATTTTTATGATCTTCACTCTCCATATCAATAAAATCAATAATAATAATACCAGACAGATTCCTAATCCTAATTTGTCTTGCACTTTCCTTAGCTGCCTGTAAGTTTGCTTTTAAGATTGTTTTATCTTTTTGCTTGATGGTTATGAGTTTGGCACTATTCACATCAATCACATTCATGGCCTCTGTTTGCTCAATTATAATATTGGCACCCGATTTGAGCCATATACGTTTTTTTAGGGCTTTTTCAATTTCTTTGTCAATCGTATAGGCCCCATATAAATTAGTTGTATCATCTACAATTCTAACTTTATCCTGAATCTCTTTAAGATGCTTTGATAAGAAACTAATTACTTTCTCACCCTCATCTTGATGGTTAATAACAATTTCTTTTATCCCTTGGTTTGCATATTCCCGAATAACTTTCATAGGTAGGGATGGTTCTTCGTATAGGACCGTCTCACCCGCCGCGCCAATGCTCCTAGTTTCCACGTCTTCCCATCTTGCGATTAGTTCTTCGAGTTCTAAAGACAACCGCTCAGAGGTAGCCTTAACAGCCCCTGTTCTAACGATCACACCATAGTTGTGCGGGTTATGCTTTATAATAATATTTTTTAATCTTTTTCGTTCCTGCTCATCTTCAATTTTTTTAGATATACCAACAGTTTTTTCAAAAGGCAATAAAATAAGATATTTGCCAGATATATTAATAAAGGCTGTAACCTTAGGCCCTTTATCTCCAACGCCTTCTTTGACCACTTGCACCATCATACGCTGGTTATTTTGCAATTTTCCCTTTAATTCTTCCGGAATGTCTTTGTAATGTAAAAAAGCCTTTTTAGGGCCACCTATTTCTATAAAGGCAGCTTTTATACCTTTTACAACATTAGAGACTTTGCCTTGATAAATAGTTCCTTGAATTTGCTTTTCATAATTATTTTCTAACAGTATGTTGACCAGTTCATCATCTTCACAAATCGCTGCCCTTGTATAGCTAATGCCTACATCAATAATAATACTGGTTTCCATTTTATACACCTATTTTCCATAAGGGAACTAACGCATCATTTTTTAGCACAAATAACTCTTTGCGGTGAATGGTATAAACTAACTCTAAGTTGCTGTAATCTATAAAAGATGCTATAAAAAGTTTCGCATTTAAGTTTTTTCGACTTCCTGCTGCTAAGGTTACATGGATGATATAAGCTTCATCCTTTTCTTCTATTTCTAGCTCATATATAAATTCTTTTATATTGATGATTGTTTCTTTCTGTTTACTTATTCTAGGAACAAGTATTTCCTCTTGGTTATAAAACGCATTGCTACGGGTTATAAACTCTTCACCTGCAGAATCTTTGGTAATGGTTATGGAATAGCTTGATCCATCTATTAATGCCATACAAGTTTTACTCTCTGTTACTAGTATGTACACCTCCTGAATTCTTAATCCTTCTGGCAAAATACGATTCATCTGATTTTTTACCCATTCAGGTTCTACGTCTTGATCAAGGTGTACCTCTATATATTCTCCTTCACTGGTAATCCCTACGGATAAGGCCTGTGCAAAATACAATAGTGAATGAGGATTAAATCCTTGGGAATACGTGACAGGTAGTTGGGCACTTTTCACCGCTCTTTGAAATAATCTCAGCAAATCTAGGTGGCCTACAAATTTAATACTGCCTTCTTTAGAAAACTTCATTCTAATCTTCATAGCAAACACCTCCGTTAAATGCTGTAGCACCACAACCTGAACACTTTTCTCTACAATGAGGGGTTGTCTGCTCCTGAAGCGCTTTCTTACTTTCATTTATTAAAAATGCTTTGGTTACACCAATTTCAATATGATCCCATGGAAGAATTTCGTCATAATCCCTGTGTCTATGGGCATAAAAATCCATATCAATATTCATCTCTTCAAATGCGCTAATCCAGTTTTCAAATTCAAAGAATTCTGTCCAACTATCATAGGTAGAACCTTTTTTGTAGGCTGCATAAATACCTTCAGCGACCCTTCGGTCTCCCCTTGCAATAACGGCCTCTATGACACTTGTTTTTGAATCATGGTGATTAAATTGTATTTGCCTACGTGTAATAGCATTTCTAAGTTTATTATGTTTTTCTATAAATTCATCATAGGTGTCTTGTCCGTACCATTGAAAAGGTGTAAATGCCTTAGGAACAAAACAAGCCGTACTTAAAACTACCTTTACTGCACCTACCCGTTCAGGTTTTGGAATTTCGAAAAACTGGTCGATAATCTTTTCACCAAGCTCAGCAATTCCCTCAATGTCCTCATCTGTTTCTGTTGGAAGTCCTGTCATAAAGTATAACTTTACCCGGGTCCAACCAGCATCAAAGGCAAGTTTACACCCGTTTAAGATGTCCTCTTCACTCAGATTTTTATTAATAACATCCCGCATTCTTTGGGTGCCTGCCTCTGGCGCAAAGGTTAGGCTGCTTTTACGTACTTCTTGTACTTTTTGCATTAAGTCTACTGAAACTTTATCAATTCTAAGAGATGGCAAAGCTACACTAACCATTTCAGCATTGCACATGTCTAGTAACCCATCCATAAATTCAGGTAGGTCTGAGTAATCGCTTGTGCTCAAAGATGCTAGTGAAATTTCCTCGTAACCTGTACTATCTAGCAAGCTTTTTGCATAAGATAAAAGCTTGTCTTTGGACTTTTCTCTTACAGGTCTGTATACGATTCCTGCTTGGCAAAAACGGCACCCTCTTAAGCACCCCCTAAACATTTCTAAAGTTACCCGATCATGCACGGCTTGGATCCAAGGGAGGATTTGCTTGTCCGGATAAAAACTCTCATTCATATCTGTAACAATTTGTTTCGTTATTTTAGGCGTTGCTTTAGGATGATTAGGCGTAAATGATGCAATTGTTCCATCTTCTTTATAGGTAACATCATAATACTTAGGTACATACATGCCATCTACTTCTAACATTTTTTCAATAAAATCAGCTCTTTTTTCACCTGTGGCTTTATGCTCTTTATATAAATCAAATATTCTATCGTATTGAACTTCACCCTCCCCAATATAGAAAAAATCAATAAAAGGAGCTAGTGGTTCTGGGTTGTACGCACATGGCCCACCTGCTATTACAATAGGATCTTCTTCTGTTCTTTCATTACTGTAAATAGGTATATCCCCAAGATCTAGCATATTTAAAATATTGGTATAACTCATTTCATATTGAAGTGTAAACCCAACAAAATCACTTTCCTTAAGCGGACTTTGGCTCTCTAGTGTAAATAAAGGAATCTTATGTTTTCGCATTTCTTCTTCTAAATCAACCCAAGGTGAAAATACCCGTTCACAAAACACATCTTCCCGTTGGTTAAATTGATGATATAAAATCTGCATACCTAAATGCGACATGGCAACTTCATAAACATCTGGAAAACAAAAGGCAAACCTAATATCCACTGCATTTACATCTTTAGTGTAGCTCCCTATTTCTCCGCCAATATA
This sequence comes from Candidatus Epulonipiscium sp., assembly GCA_012841565.1. Next base: position 26,444 of record DUUM01000299.1, read on the forward strand.
ACGTGCTGGCTTATCTATTTGTGTTAATATGGCGTCTGGTACCATTAATTTTGGCATTGTTTTTCCTCCGTAATTTATAACTTATTTAAAATATCTCATCATCAACTATAATCAAAGGTATTTCTTCATCATTCTTTTCCCTGCTTATAACCTCTTGGCTCTTAGGGCTTATTTTATCCGTCAGTATAACCATTCCGTCTTTAGCGCCTTGGGCTATTTCCTTTAGTGATGGCGAGTATGTAATAATTGTTTTCACCTTGTCTACACTCTCATTAACCTTTGGAAGTCCTAATAACTGTGCCCCAAATATAACACTCACAATAATGGCGCAAATGATAAACTGAGTCAAAAATGCCTCCATTAACTTTTTTCTAAATGGTTGCTGCTCTTGTACCTCGTACTTTGATGGGCGTCTTCTTGGATAAGTATTCTTTGGGTACGTATTTGCTTTCATAAACATCTCCCTTTACATAGTTTGTACATATATATTAGGAAATCTCTATATTTATTACTTTTTTGCCCTATAAACGCAGTAAAACTTACTTCAAATGTGAGTAGCTAGCATTTAAAGTAAGTTCTTTTTCACCTCATCATGTCTCTCCAACCTAAGTCGCCTCGCTCTAGTGCTTTAATAAGTAACTCTGCTGTAGCTAAGTTCGTACCGATTGGTATGTTGTGAACATCACATAATCGTATCAGTTCTCCAAGACCTGGCTCATGAGGCTGCTGGGAAACTGGATCACGTAAAAAGATAACCAAGTCTAGTTGGTTATGAGCTATTTGTGCACCCACTTGTTGAACACCACCCAAGTGCCCTGCCAGGTATTTGTATACATTTAAATTTGTAGCTTCCTCTATTAATCTACCTGTGGTTCCCGTTGCATATAACGTATGTTTTGATAATATGTGTTTATATGCGATTGTAAAGTTTTCCATTAGCGTTTTCTTTGAATCATGCGCAATTAATCCTATATTCATCTCTATTCCTCCCTAAAACATTGTGATTTCTTCTCTTATTCCTACATTAAGAACTAGACCAATCCCGATCATATTTGCAATCAGTGAACTTCCACCTGCACTTACAAAAGGAAGCGGTAATCCTGTATTAGGTAGTAAATCTGTAACAACACCTATATTTATAAAAACTTGAAAAGCCAGGGTGACCATATACGTGGATACAATTAGTTTGCCGAGCAAATCTGGCGCACCTCTTGCAATCCAAAAACCTCTTGCAATTAAAAGAATAAAAAGTCCAAGAACCGTCATACTTCCAACAAATCCCAATTCCTCTCCAATAACTGCAAAAATAAAATCTGTATGGGGCTCTGGTAAATAATTAAGCTGACTGACGGTTCCCTCATATAAGCCTTTTCCATGTAATCCACCAGATGCAATAGCATGTACAGATTGTTTTGTTTGCATTCCTGCCTCAGAGTTATCTTCCCCGTGCAATGTTTCCATTATACGATTTCTTTGATAATCTCGCAATATGACTTGGTCCGGATTTTGAATATACAAAAACAGAGCAAGCATAATTGGAACACCTATAATTATAGCTCCAGCAATATATTTATAATCAATATTACCTATATACAATTCTATCACTAATATTACGAGTATGACAATGCTTGTTGATAAATCCGGTTGCATTAATATCATCGCAAAAGGAATTATTGTATACACTATCACAAGTATTAGCACATATGGCTTATTAAGCTTATACTGATATTTATCTATTATTTTAGATAAACAAATCACCATAATGATTTTGGCCAATTCGGAAGGTTGCAATGTCATAAATCCAAGGTTAATCCACCTTGCCGCCCCGCCGCCCTCGTGTCCGCCTACAAGAACAATTCCAAGTAGAATAATATTAACAATATATAGGGGGATATGAAACGTTGCTATAATATGATAATCAATGAGTGTTGCTATAGTCATTAGGATAAATCCTGCTGTAAAAAATAATATTTGTTTTTTAACGTGAATCAAAGAACCCCCTACGTGAACCTTCGTAGCACTCCCAATAGCCATAATGCTTATTCCTACTAAGATACATAGAATTAATAGCATACCTATATCAATTTTTTTAATGTCATCTCTATTAATCATGTAATCCTCTAGCCTCCAAGCAATTTTCTAATTTTTATCCTTGTTTTTTAATGCTTTTTATCGGAATATTAGCAGACAGGACAGGTGATTTCTTATGGGTCTCATCTGTTTCCATAGCTGCAATTTCAATATTAAATTCATCATTGTCAATATCTACATACTTCGAAATAACAGCAATAATATCAGCCTTCATCATCTCCAAAAGTTCTGTTGAACAATTCATCCTATCATGAATAAGCAATAATTTTAACCTATCCTTAGCCGCTTCACCTGATTGTTCTTTACGACCAAACAACTTCATTATATCAAACATTTACATCACCCTCCCCTAATTAGTTGCCAAATCCAAACATTTTCTTTAATTTCCCTACAAAATTATTATTAACATCTAAATCTAAAAAGTCTATTTCCTTACCGTCAATTCTAGCCGCAATATTACGAAACGCATTACCTGCAAGAGAATTAGTATCACACACAGCCGGTTCACCTCTATTGGTTGTTGTTACAACGAACTCATCATCTGGAACAACACCAATTAAGTCGATTGCTAAAATCTCAACAACATCCTCTATAGCCATCATGTCGCCACGTTTTACCATATTCATTCTTACCCGGTTGATAACAAGCTGTGGATTTCTAATTTCATTAGCTTCCAACATACCAATAATACGATCTGCATCTCTAACAGCAGATATTTCTGGTGTTGCAATAACAATAGCCCGATCAGCCCCTGCAATAGCATTTTTAAATCCCTGCTCGATGCCCGCCGGACAGTCAATAATCACATAGTCAAAATCCTCTTTTAATTGTTCACATAGCTTCTTCATCTGTTCAGGGTTTATAGCATCTTTATCTCTCGTTTGTGCTGCCGGCATTAAGAAAAGTCCATCATACCTTTTATCTTTAATTAATGCTTGTTTAACCCTACATCGACCTTCTATGACATCCACTAAATCGTATATAATACGGTTTTCTAGCCCCATAACAACATCTAAATTCCTAAGGCCTATATCAGCATCCATAAGTACAACTTTATAACCTAATAGACTAAGTGCCGTTCCAATATTAGCGGTTGTTGTTGTTTTACCTACCCCGCCCTTACCTGAAGTAATAACTATTACTTGGCTCATTCATAATTCCCCCTGTGTGTTATTATTTATAATCTTATTGCATCATCATATTTGCAACCGTTTTTTGATCTACTGGTTCGATATATATTTGTTCGCTACTTAAATAGGCTATGAGGATTGCTTCTTTTGGATCAATTTTTAAGTCCGTTCTTGGGTCAGTTTTTTGCTCATGGACACCATCTGGCGAACGGGCAATAACATTCCCTATACCAATTTGAACTGGATACATCCCAATAGCCATAACAAACGGTTTATATGCTTTTGCGTCTCTACCTGCATGCACTGTTCCTTTTAAAGAACCAAGTATCACTACATTCCCACCTGCTGAAATGATTGCTCCCGGGTTCACATCCCCAAGAACAACCACACTTCCTGGGTAGTCAATGGACTGACCTGATCGCAACATGCCAATATGGTACTTTGTCATTGATGTATCATAAGAAACTTCATTGGCAAACCAGTTTCCTAATTGTTCGCGAGTCCCACTGGCATCATTTTCTATTTCATTCTGATTTTCTTCAAAATCATGTATAAATGATATGTTTAATATGTTTTGACCTGATAATAACTCTATTAGGTCTTCTTGCTGTCCTGCTGTAAGAATTTTACCTTTAAAACGAATACTTACCTTTGCACCACTAAAAAAGCTTTTTGCATCTTGCAATTTTTGAATAAATATTGTTTTTATATCTGCAAAAGAGGCATCCTCATCTAAAATAACCATAATGCCATCTCTGCCACCCTTAAAGATTACAATGTTTTCTAAGTCCATCACTCCACCTCTTACTTTGTAAAGATATTGTCTATGGTTGTTTGTTCATACCCTTTACCGAGCTCAAAATAGGCTTCTAAAATTTCCCTTGACATCTGTACGCCATATTTTCCTGCTCCATTACTGTTATAAATGGCTGTTACAATAGCAACTTCTGGTTTGTCATAAGGTGCAAATCCTACAAACCACGAATGTTCATTGCCACCATCTTGAGCTGTTCCTGTTTTAGCACCTACTGGGATAATAAAATCCCCATAAACCGACCTAGCTGTTCCTTGTTGACCTGTTGTTACTTCTAGCATACCTTTATGGATAAGGTCCATTGTTTTTTCTGAAATGTCCAAGGTATTACTAATAGTAGTTTCTTTTTCTACAATTTGGTTGTCTTGTTTTGAATTTTGAATTGCATTTATAATTCTTAAATCGTAGACATATTCCTTATTCGCAAGAGCTGTTATATACTTGGCAACTTGCACTGGTGCAAAAGCATTATTACCTTGCCCGATTGCTGTACGAATAGTAATTCCTTCATTCCATCCAAGATCTACCTTTTCTAGAATTTGATCAACTATATTCCCTGCAATCCCAGATGCTATTCCTTCTATTATAGCATCTTTTGATAGTGCTACCTGGGCCTGAGTATTCTCCATTCGGTCTTTCAGCGTATTAACAAGCTCTTGATCCGTACTACTGTGCCTTACTCTTCCATAGGCCACTGTATAAGAATGTTTATAGGCCTCCGTAATATCTGTGTCCATTAGAGGGGCCAGAGCTTGTCCAACAATAGGGGTACTAATTGCTTTTATTCCATTTCCAATTTCAGTTACAAGATATTTCTTAGTTTTGTTTCTAAGAGATAAGTTATGGGACGGATCACTCATAACCCCCTTAAGGACTTGTTCAACTATCTCATTTCTTTCTTTATCTATGGTGCTTTCTAGACTTATTATTATTTCATTAATAAGTGCTGGCATGATAGGTTCTAACGCTGTGCCAATAGTCGATTCCATATTCCTTTTTAGCTCATGTTGTATTTCCACTTGAATTCTATTTTCTAAGCTCGGATTAGAAGTATCAGCCCACGGTATATATCCTTTTGAAATTCTTTGTATAGCTGCTTCCGTAAAAATTTCTTTTTTTTCATTATCCATATTGTTCATATTCCATAGTGCTGATGATAATCCCTTTTTAACAACAACTTCAGGAGATGAAATAATAGGCTCAGCCTCCGGAAGCTCTATCCCTGATTTTTGATTAAGACCAAAGTCTTCCACATATTTGGTCAGGCGATTTATATTACTATAAGGCGTTAGATCTCCTTGTCCTAAATTAAAAGCCAAATCATAGAAATAATAGTTACAAGAAACTTCAATAGCCCTTTCAAGGTCTACATGACCATGATTTCTACACTTAGCATATGGTGTTCCTGCTTTAGTATAGGGTCCGCCATCATAAATCACCGTATTTTTATTTATTGTGCCTTCTTCTAAGCCCGCTATAGCACTAATCATTTTAAATGTAGATCCTGGGGCCTTAACTGTTCTCATGGCACGATCAATCAACAATCTTCTTTTATCACTATTATCTGCTAGCAGGGGATAAAACTCATTAAAGTTAGTAATTAATTCGTTTGGGTCATATGATGGATACCCTATCAAAGCAAGTACTTCACCATTTTTAATATCCACCACAACTGCTGCCGCACTAAAAGGATCAATGGCCATATGTTGGGGTTTTAGGATTCCTCTCTCAATCTGCTGAACAAGCACTCCCTCAACACTTCCATATTTATTGTTTATAAAACTAGCAATCGTCTCCTCGTTTAAACTCAGTATGCCCTGCTCATGAAGCATTAGGATGACTTGCCTTTCAGTAATTAAATCCGTACTTTTTTCATCTAGCCACTGGAGTAGTAACTTTTTAGGTGTTAATGTTTCTCTTTGCAAGTCACTTATTTCTTCTAATTCTTTTTCTATTTTTTTATTTATTTCATATTGCATAGAACCTTCAGTGGACTTTTTCATTTTTGTAAAAGATAAGGTATTGGATTCTACAATTGAATATAGCATTTCTTTCCCGCTAATAGGTTGTATGTCCTTTTCCCCACCTCTTAGCCTTTGCAACATAATATTGGTTAACTGATTTTCTAAAATATCATATACTTTTCGTTGATACTTAAGATCCATGGTTACAAATACATTGTTCCCTGCCACTTCATCTTCTTTTTCTACTGTCCTTACTTTTCTACCTCTGTTATCCACTTCCACTATCTCAGAGCCTTTGATACCCCGCAGCTGTTCTTCTTGGGTTTGCTCAAGTCCCATTTGCCCCACTATATCCTCTTTTTCATAGCCATACTGTTCCATAGCTTCAAATTGGGATGCTGTGATTTGTCTTGTGTAGCCTAATATGTGAGCAAACAATTCTCCTTCAGGATAAAATCTTACTGATTTCACATCTGTGGTAACGCCCCTATATTCTTTGTTTTTTTCCTCTACCGTACTGATTGTCTCCATACTAACATCTGTTGCAACTGTAATGAGTTTGTATTTTGACCAACTCGTTTTGTAAAGCTCATACCTAAGAGCAGCTAGCTCCCTAGCATCTTCATCTGATATTAAAGGATCCATATCAAATATTATGTCACTTTTTAAATAATCCAGCAACTCCTCAGCTGTATATTTCTGAGCCTTTTCTTTTTCTTCCTTATTTTTATGTGGAATTGAATTTATAAACTGTTTTGTCGAGCTTTCTCCAAATCTGTATTCAAAGGGCTTTTCTTTCGTAATTGGAATCTCATCAACATACTCATCACCATTCGATTTCAAAAGTTTAATGAGACGCAGTAGTATATCATTGAGCTCTGCGTTAGTCATTTTAATACCTTGATCTACATTTAAGACATAGGTCGGTTGGTTAATTGCAATAGGCCTCCCATACCTGTCAAAAATAAGTCCTCGCGGCGCATCAGTTTCAATTTCTCTTCGGATTGTTTCTCTTATGGTCACATCATATTCATCATGATGAATAATCTGTAAATCATACACCCTTAATATAATGACACTAAATAGCATAACCATAAAAATACTCATAATAAATAACCTATCAGTAATAAACCGGAGGACTTGTTTTCTAAAATCTTGCATTATATCGAAGACCTCCTATTTCAAAATATATTCCGCTTTGTTTTTTCATTTTGTTCTATTTTTTCATTAATCATATAAACGACTTGATACACAATAATAGATAGGATCATCGTATACACCATTTCAGGAAAAATAATGTTTTTAATAAAATATATGTAGTTTATTTTCCCGCGAAGTAAAAACGGAAAACTAACCATAAAACCATAAATAATAGTACTTATAAGGGTCAGTATAAATGGCAAAATAAGATTTTCTTTATAGAAATCCTTATTGAATTTACCACAAAAATAACCTATGCAAGCCCCTATAATGCCTAGATAACCCCTAGTCGTACTAAAAACAATATCCATTAATAGCCCCGCAAAAAAACCTATTATTGACCCTTCTTTACTGCCTCTAAGGAGTGCCAGTGATACAATAAGCATTACATTAAAATTAGGGCTGATTCCTCTTATACGAATCACATCAAAAACTGTGGATTGTAGTATATTTGCAACTAACAACATAATACTTATGATAAAGATTCTCAAAGATTTCAGCTCCCTTTAGTTTTTAGTACAAGGACTTGTTTTAAATGCTTAAAATCTACGATTGGGCGCACATATGCATGCTGTGTTAATCCGTTTTTAGAAATAATAATTTCCTCAACGACTCCAATGGTAATTCCTGGGGGGTATATCTCACTCAGGTGAGATGTTACTATTTGGTCCCCTTTTATTACTTCTGATTGAATGTCAATCTCAAACCTACAAAACCCTTGACCCGTCAGCTCAATATCACCCTTTAAAATCCCAATTTCTCCCGTTCTAAGAACCGTTGCACTCACTGAACTACGGTCATCAATTATGGTTAGTACTTTTGATGTTAGAGGCCCAGATTCTATAATATGACCGACTAGCCCACCCGATGATAAAATGGCGTCATCTTGATTCAATCCCGCTTTGGTTCCTTGGTCAATGATAAATACTTTGTACCAGTTTCCTGGATCTTTTGCAATAATATTAGATCCTTGACTTGGATATTTCTTATGCCTTTCAGCAAGTTGTAATAATTCTTTTAATGCTTCATTTTCAGATCTATATTGCTCTAATATATTATTATCATAGGATAACTGAGCGACTTGTTCTGCTAATATTTGGTTGCTTTCTTGTAGCATGTTTATATCCTTGAACCGACTGATGACATTACTTGAGCCACCACTCAGCATATTAACTCCCTTTTGTATAGGTGTTATAACATACTGCACAGCATTTTCAACTACTTTAAACTTATAGCGTTTCCCTATAGTAATTGTAATCACTATAGCTCCCACTACTAATAATACAACAAATACCTTTTTACTATTTATCTTTTTGGAATATTTCACCTTATCTCTCCTTGCAACATTACTGACCTGATGAAATTAAGATGCTTGCCAGTTTTTCAATATTCTCTAAGGCAAGACCTGTACCATTTGCAACACAATCAAGTGGATCTTCTGCAATATGCAATGGCATGCCTGTTTCTATGCTAATTAATTCATCAAGACCTGAAAGCAAGGCTCCTCCACCCGTTAGCATAATACCACTCTCCATAATATCTGCTGCAAGCTCTGGTGGTGTCTTTTCTAAGGTTACTTTGATTGCATCTATAATTGAGTTTACCGGTTCTTTAATAGCACTTGTAATCTCCGTAGATGTAATATTGAGAGTTTTAGGTAATCCCGTAACCAAGTCCCTACCTCTTATATCCATCGTTAACTCTTCTGCCCTAGGGTACGCTGCTCCAATGGTTACTTTAATAAGCTCAGATGTTCTCTCACCAATCATTAAATTATATTCTCTTTTGATATAAGATGCGATACACTCATCAAACTCATCCCCTGCAATGCGAAGGGATTTACTTGCAACAATACCACCTAAGGAAATAACGGCTACGTCTGTGGTACCCCCACCTATATCAACAACCATACTTCCTGTTGGTTCCTCAACACGCAGTCTTGCACCAATGGCTGCTGCCATAGGTTCTTCCATTAGAAGGGCTTGTTTTGCCCCTGCTTTGATAGTAGCCTCTTCTACAGCTCTTTTTTCAACTGATGTTACACCCGATGGCACACATACCATTACCCTAGGCTTACCACTAAAAAGTGTCCTCTTATATGCTTTGTTTATAAAATAGCGCAACATAGCTTCTGTCGTTGCAAAATCCGCAATGACACCATCTTTAAGGGGTCTAATCGCTATAATATTCCCTGGTGTTCGCCCAATCATTTGTTTTGCTTCGTCTCCTACTGCTAATACTTCATTTGTTCTTGTATTAATAGCTACAACTGATGGCTCATTTACAACAACACCTTTACCTTTTACAAAAACAAGTGTATTTGCCGTTCCTAAATCAATTCCCATATCTTTTCCAAAAAACATAATATATCCTCCTGTTAAACAACAAATTATAATGTATTTTCTTAATTTGTTATTTATAATTTTATCAATAATCTTAGTTTTATCCTAATTTTATCATGTTTACATAAAAATCTTACATTACTAGTAACATCATAACTTTTTTTAGATGATTTTTCAACATAAAATGTTGTAATCCTCACAAATAACCTACGATATCACCTTATTATAACAATTTCTCTTCTTTAAAACTAATATACCTATGGTCTCCTATTATAATGTGGTCTAATAGGGCAATTCCTAGTAGCTCCCCCGATTTTCTTATTCTTCTCGTAATATCTATATCTTCCCGACTTGGGGCGGGATCTCCACTGGGATGATTATGCATGATAATAATACTATTGGCTGATTTTTTAACTGCATTTTTAAAAACTTCCCTCGGATGTACAATAGATGCATTGAGTGAGCCTACAGAAATATTTTCATCATTAATAATTTTGTTTTTTGTATCTAGGTAGATAACTTTAAAGCATTCCTGTTTAAGATGACGAAGATCCTCCATGTACATATTGGCAACTGCATTAGCACTTGTAATCTTAATATCCTCTGCATGTTTTTGCTTTGAGATCCTTTTAGATAGTTCTAGGACTGCATGTACCTGGGCTGCCTTCACTTGCCCTATACCTGAAATCTCTTGTAACTCTAAGAGTGAATCCTGGTATAAGTTAACCAGTGGTGCCCCGTTAACGTTCCTTCTTAGCATTTGCTCCGCTAGACCAACAGCATTAATGGTCCTTGTTCCTGATCTAAAGATAATGGCAAATAGCTCCGCATCTGTTAAAGTTTCTTTACCTTGTAGTTGCATTTTTTCTATTGGTCTTTCAGTAACGTGCATTTTATTAATCTGCATCTTATATAACCTCCTAATACTCTACATTTACCATTATTGCCAAAAAAACATTGTTTCAACGTTTAAAGTTAGAAAACAAATATTCTTTTTATAGAATAATTTTACTTCAATAATGAAGGATATGAAAATGCGTACTATATGTACCATTTCCATATCCTCAATTTAGTATTCTTAAGAAGTGATATTAAATTGTTACCTATAATTTTTTAGTTGTTCATATAGCTTAGCAATTGGTAATCCCATGACAGAAAAATAATCTCCTTCTATTTTTTCAACAAAGACCCCACCTTTTCCCTGGATCCCATAGCTCCCAGCTTTATCAAGTGGCTCTTTTGTAAGTACATACGCCTTAATTTCCTCCGGGCTCATGTCTTTCATATAAATCTTACTGGACTGCACAAAGGTTTCTTCTGTATTGTTTTTTGTATCCACAATAGATACGCCTGTATATACCATATGCATTTTACCAGATAGTATACTGAGCATTTTTTCAGCATCTAGATTATCTGTTGGTTTACCTAAAATTTGATCATTTAAAACAACTAGGGTATCTGCCCCTATAACAAGAGCATCCTCTTTCTCACTCAATAGCTCTTCAGCCACTGCTTGTGCCTTTAAACTAGCTAGGGCCTGTACAAGCTCAGCAGGCTCCATATGATCTAGTCCACTCTCGTCCACATCACTTACAATAATGTCATAAGCTAAGCCCATTTGATCTAATAGTTCTTTTCTTCTTGGAGATCCTGATGCTAATATTATGGTTTTCACAATCCACTCATCCTTTTGTTTTACATTTTTCTATAAACTATTACAGAAAGCACCATTCCTATTATACCACTAATCGTAAATTTAACGACCAATTGTACACTCAGCCATATAAGCCCTAAGTCCAGCTTTAGTGGCTCTTCAAGCCCAAAGGTTTGGCCATAGTCTAGCCACCCTAAATAGGGTACCTCCTTACACAAAGACCCTATAAATCCCCCCACTGTTAAGCCGGCTAGCAAAATTAAAATCAATACCCAAAATCCTTTATCACGTGATGATGACTTCATTGTCTTCCCCCTATGTAATTGTTTAAACTTATTGTACCATAAAACCAGGGATAATCCCACGATTTTCGGGACAGTACGCAGGCAGGTTAAGGCTCGGTAATGATAAATCACTCTCAGTCTACTGCAATTTTTGCACCTTTAAATGAGCAGCCGTATCAAATGCAGTGAACATACAAGATCACCTATCTTTCAATATATCTTTTGTATTTTTATCAGGATTCCTAGTAATACCGATAGTATTCCTTACAGTATATTCTAGTTTTCACACCCATTTTCAATTTTATTCTCAATCTCCTTAAAACATAAATACCAATCCATACATGAATAACCATTCTGATCTGTTATTCGTTCTTTTAATGCTTTATAAGTGGTTGGGGCAGGAATAATGACTGGCATACCTGGCATCCAATCAGCAGGCGTGGCTACTTTTTCTGCATCCAAAATCAGGTGCTATGGCACCTATCTGTGGTAAACAAGTCCTTGCAGTACTTATATCTGTATTCATGAATCTTTCTCCTTTTAGAATAAACTCTATAATATAGTATTCATGAATAGTATATATGTTCACTTAGAAGCTATAAATTGGTCTGACAAACAAAGCACCCTACGATATTCGCGTAAGGTGCTTTGTTTAATTTTACTAAATAAATTTTTAAAATCCTCTTATGCCTTACTTATCTTTAACTTGAGATTTTTTAACTTCATATCCTACTGTCGTAATAGCTTTTTCAATATCTTCAATGGATACTTTCTCAGCATCAAAGTCAAGTTTCACTTTGCTTGCATTAAATAGCACCTTGACACTTTCTTTTTCTACACCCTTTAAAGCTTTTGTTGCATTTTCAACTTTTTGCACACATGATGGACAGGCTAATGTTTCTAATTGAATCGTTGCTTTTTTCATTTTACTCTCTCCTTTAATTTAAATATGATTTATGATTTTAATTTATAACGTAGAAGCCTCATACCGTTTAAAATAACGACTAAAATACTTGCTTCATGAAGTAACATACCAATTGACATGTTCATCCACTGACTAAAAAATACACTTGCAAGTAGGAATAACACAACCCCTACTGCAATAATAATGTTTTGGCGCATATTATTAGCTGTTGCTTTTGTTAAACCCAGCGCATGTGGCAGGCGGCTAAAATCTGAATTCATTAAAACAACATCTGATGTTTCAATGGCTACGTCTGTACCACTTCCCATTGCAATTCCAATTTGTGCTAGGGCTAGGGAAGGGCTATCATTGACCCCATCTCCAACGAATGCAACAATATGGCCCTTGCCTATTAAATCTTCAATATACGCTGCTTTATTTTCTGGTAACATATGGCCGTGTGCTTCTGTTAGTCCTAGCTCACGTGCTACTAAGTCAACTGTGCCTTGGTTATCCCCTGATAAAACCACTAGATTCTTAACACCTAATTTTTTCAGCTTTTGAAGATCATCCTTTACACCTGGGCGAATTTGGTCACGAATACCCATTAAGGCCTTAAGTTCACCATCAAGTGATGTGAGAACAAGTGAGTTTCCACTTTCCTCAAACCTAATAATATCGGCCCGGGCCTTTTCATTTAACGCAACATTCTGTTGTTCCATCAGTGCCACATTGCCCACTGCTACTCTATGCCCGTCTACATAAGCAACTATGCCGCCACCTTTTACAACATCCGTCTTTTCAACTTTATAAGCTTTTGTATCACCTATATGATCAATTACAGCTTTAGCTAGTGGATGATCCGATTCTTTTTCAACACTGGCTAGGTAGCCTAATACTTGGTCAGTATTTTCGCCATATATTTGTGTGTCAGCTACTTTAGGATTTCCAATTGTGAGTGTGCCAGTCTTATCAAATACCATGGTGTCCACTCTGCTAAAATCATGAATGACTTCACTGCCTTTTAAAAGGACTCCGTGCTGGGCGCCATTGCCAATACCGGCTACGTTTGAAACAGGTACACCTATCACTAGGGCTCCTGGACATCCCAAAACTAATATTGTAATGGCCAGTTTAATGTCCCGTGAAAATATCCAAACAATAATAGCGAGAACCAAAACAGCTGGCGTGTAGTATTTTGAAAACTTATTAATAAAACGCTCCGCTTCTGACTTTGAATCTTGCGCCTCTTCAACCATCTCAATAATTTTGCCAAAAGTAGTATCTTCGCCAACGCGATCAGCAACAATTTGGATGGTTCCATTTTCTAAAATTGTTCCAGCATATACGCCTAAACCTTTCTTTTTACCAACCGGAACAGCTTCACCTGTAATGCTTGCTTCGTTAATATGCCCTTCACCCGTTAAAACAGTTCCATCAACAGGAATTTTAGCACCCGTTTTAACAAGTAATATATCTCCTACATCAACCTCATCTACTTCTACCTCTACAAATTCGCCATTCTCCATTTGTTTTAGAGCACTCTCTGGTGCCATTTCAGTTAACGCCTTAATGGCAGAGCGTGTTTTATTAAGTGTGCGTTGTTCTAGAAAAGCGCCAAATAAGAATAAGAATGTAACAATAGCAGATTCTTCAAGATTCTTAATTAAAAAGGCCCCACTAACTGCAATGGTAACCAAAACATCAATACTAACAACTTTAACCTTTAATGCTTGATATGCTTGAATTGCAATGGGCGCAACCCCCATGACAGAGGCGATGGCCAAAGACCAAATAGCTATCTCTTCATTTTTAAACCCTAGTTCACTGATAAACCCAATAGCAATTAAAATTCCGCCAATCAATGTTATATGATTTTTCTTACTTAGTATAAACTTCTGCATACAGATCACCTTCCTCTTAAACTATATAATGCCTACCCTTAAGCATAATATGCTTTGTCTATTTCGGCCAACATATTGTAAACCGCCTCATAACTTTCACATACATCCTCTGGAACTGTGTAGTCCTTAGTGATCTCACGTAGCCCAGCAAATTCTTTATCTAATTCAAGCTTTTTTAATTCCGGTTTATTTGATCCTGCTTCTTTTATCTTCCCATTCATTACATCAAATAATGCATGAACTTTATGAAACTCAGGGTGGGTACCTCCGTGAACCCTTGCTACAATGGGTACATATAAATCGAGTGTTTTAGAATGTTTTTCTACTACTTGGTTGAACGTTAATTGATTTGACATATTTATTTCCCCCTTCTCATGTTATCTATTATGAGTTCATTGTAGCATGATACAAAAGAAAAGAATGTGACCTGGGTCAAAATTCTAATAGTTTTATTACACTACTGAAGATTTTGGGATTATTTATGATGGGTAGAGTCAATAAATAAATATGATATACTATAATATAGGAATTGATTCTTTATTAATGACTGGAAAAACTAATAAATCAGACATAAGTTTTATAAAAAGGGTGTGGAAAAAAATGAGATTAAAAATCAAAAAATTCTTAAGTTCAATTACATCTAAAGGGAAAATGGCTTTAGATTTAGTGGAACAAGGAAATAATGATAGAGATGGGCATGGTAAACAAGACAGGGTAAACAAAGATCTACCACCCGAAGTGCACTCTAGTATGCTTTATAATGATGTCGTACAAATTGCATGGCCCTCATTCATAGAGCTGACATTGACACAGTTAGCTTCCATGGTAGATTTAATGATGGTAGGAACCTTGGGTCCATGGGCAATAACTGCTGTTGGGTTAACAATGCAACCTAAGTTTTTGATGATGACTATGTTTATGTCTATGAATGTTGGAGCAACTGCATTAGTTGCGAGATATAAAGGACAAGAAAACCCTAAAAAAGCAAATATGGTATTGAATCAAGCAATGTTGTTAACTTTCACCTTGTCTATACTAGCTTCTATCGTAGGGTTTGCATTTGCAGAACCTTTGATTAAATTTATGGGAGCATCAGATGTACTCAGCTTAGTAGGTGGGACAACATATTTAAAAATACAAATGATTGGATTTTTGCCAATGGCATTAACAACTACCATAACAGCCACCTTGCGTGGCGTAGGAGATTCTAAAACAGCTATGAAATATAATTTAACTGGGAACTTAATCAATGTAATCTTAAATTACCTTTTAATTTATGGCCACTTTGGATTCCCTAAGATGGGAGTTGCAGGCGCATCCTTAGCAACTATAATAGGCCAGGGAGTTGCTTTTTTACTGGCTGCCAATGTTATTCTAAAAAAAGATGGCTACCTATATCTTTCTCTAAAAGATAGTTTTAAACCCAGGGTAAAATATTTGAAAAGCATATTTAATATCGGTATACCCGCTATGATTGAGCAATTAGTTATGCGTGCAGGTCTGATAATATATTCAAAAACTGTTGCATCTCTTGGAACTATCGCTTTTGCTACACATCAAATAGCTATGAATATTATGGCTATGTCGTTTATGAGCGGTCAAGCATTTTCAGTTTCTGCCACATCCTTAGTAGGTCAGAGTTTGGGTAAAAATCGGCCAGATATGGCGCAGGCATACAGCAGTAGAACGAGACGTGTAGGAATGATATTAGCCATGATGATAGGTAGTGTGTTTTTCTTATTTGGAAAGCAGATTATAGGCCTCTATAGTGATGACATAATCGTTATCAATGAAGGCGCCAAAATATTAAAAATAGCCGCTCTTATTCAACCCTTTCAGTCATCTCAATTTATATTAGCTGGCGCCTTAAGAGGAGCAGGAGATACTAAAACGACAGCTGTCATTACATTTATAACCATATTAATAATAAGGCCCGGATTAGCTATAATTGCGATTAAATCTTTTGACTTAGGTTTAACGGGTGCATGGTTAGCCTTGGCTGCAGATCAGGCAATGCGTTCTTTACTAATTGTCCTAAGATACCAATCCGGAAAGTGGAAAAGTATAGAAATTTAAAGCTATGGCAATGGTAGACGAAAAACATCCTAATAGGCATCCTCTAGCTTACTAGCTAGAGAAGCCTATTAGGATGTTTTGCGCCTACCTAATGCGGCAACTACTAAAACCCATCAATCTAAAACTTACCCAACACTCTTAATCTGAGTAATTGCTCCCGTCGGGCATTTTTCTTCACAAACCCCACAACTTATACAAATCGAATTGTCAATAAAGGCTACCTTGTTTTTCATGGTAATAGCATTTACTGGACAATTCTTCACGCAAATACCACAACCGATACAGGCTACTTTGCAGTTAGCTTTTGCATCTTTCCCTTTGTCTTCAGACATACAATTAACATGGTATGTAGATTTTGCTGGGATCAGATGAATAATATGCTTTGGACAAGTCCGCACACAAGTTCCACATGCTGTACATTTATCTGGGTCCACAACTGCAACGCCGTCTTTGATAGACATTGCACCAAAAACACAAACCTTTTCACAACTTCCCAGTCCTAAACACCCATATGAACAAGATTTGGATCCACCACCTGGTATCAGGGCCGCATCTCTGCAATCTAAAATACCATAGTATTCATTTTTTTCTGCAGCATTTTCATTGGTTCCACGGCAAGCCACCATAGCTCTTTTCTTTTCAGAAATCTCAACGGTTGTTCCTAGAATTGTTGCAATTTCTTTTGTATTCTCATCGTTATTAACAGCACAAGCATTAGCTTTTGCTTTGCCTTCTACAACTGCATTTGCAAACGCGCTACATCCTGCATAGCCGCAGCCACCACAGTTTGCTCCTGGTAATTTTTCTAAAACTTGTTCTACTTTTTCATCGACTTCAACTGCAAATTTTTGTGCAGCAAAACCAAGTCCTGCTCCAAACACTAACCCAAGGCCACTAATGGTAGCGACTGGGTATAAAATACTA
This sequence comes from Candidatus Epulonipiscium sp., assembly GCA_012841565.1. Next base: position 43,731 of record DUUM01000299.1, read on the forward strand.
GTTATATCCATTTAAGCTCGCCTCCTTATGAAATTAGTCCTTGAAATCCTAAAAATGCAGTAGCCATAAAGCCAGCTGTAATAAGTGCTATAGGAAGTCCTTTAAGTGCCTCAGGTACATTGCTTTTATCGATACGCTCACGAATCCCTGCAAATAGTACAATAGCCAGTGTAAAGCCAAGTGCGCCGCCTACACCGTAAACAAGTGATTCAATCAGTGAAAACTCTTTTTGCATATTTATAATGGCCACACCAAGCACTGCGCAGTTTGTTGTAATCAGTGGTAAATACACACCAAGTGCTGCATAGAGCGAAGGGCTTGATTTTTGAATAACCATTTCTACTAGCTGCACAAGCGATGCTATCACTAGAATAAATGCTAAGGTATAGAGATATTCTATTTTAAAAGGAACTAAAATAAGGTTATAGACAATATGTGTCATGACAGATGCTAAAGCCATAACAAATGTTACTGCCATTCCCATCCCCAGTGCTGTTTCCACTTTTTTAGATACACCTAAAAATGGACAAATACCCAAAAACCTTGTTAACACAAAGTTATTGACGAGCATGGATCCTAAAAATAAAAGTAATAAATTCATCAATTTCCCCTCCTATCTTGGTGTTTTTTAGATTTGTAAACATTGAGTAATGCCATTAGAATCCCTAGTGCAAAAAACGCTCCTGGTGCCATAATCATAATGAGTGCTGGTTGATAGCTAGCAGGCATGATTGCTATGTTAAGTATTTTTCCTGTTCCTAAAAGTTCTCTGACAGCGCCAAGGATACTAAGGGCAACTGTAAATCCAAGTCCCATCCCAAGACCATCAAAAGCTGATGAAATCACTGTATTTTTAGAAGCATAGGCTTCTGCTCTTGCTAAAATTAGACAGTTTACAACAATGAGTGGTAAGAATATCCCAAGTGACTTGTATAGACCTGGTACGTATGCTTCTAGTAACAATTGTATAATGGTTACAAAACTAGCAATAATAATAACAAATGATGGAATACGTATTTTAGCCGGAATAACCTTACGAACAAGAGATATAGTTGCATTAGAGCATATTAAAACCACTGTTGTTGCAAGTCCCATTCCTACTGCGTTTTCTACGCTGGTTGTAACAGCAAGGGTTGGGCACATGCCGATGACCTGAGTAAATATTGGATTTTCTTTAACGATTCCATTATATAATCTCTCAAACAACTTTTTCATTGTGCCCCTCCTTCTTGACTGTGTACATATTCAATTGCCTTATTAACACCTTCTGTAACAGCTTCTGATGTAATAGTTGCTCCTGTAATTGCAGAAACTTCATCATCCCCTGGGTTATTACCTTTTAAAACTTTAAGCACTGTATCTTTTTCTTTAAACTGATCCGTAAAGTTAGGGTCAGAAGCATTGGCACCTAGTCCTGGTGTTTCATTACTAGCTAGAATTTTAATCCCTTGTACAATGCCTTCATTTGTAACCCCAATCATTATTTCAATAGGATCTGCATATCCTTTCGAAATGACTCTAAGCGCATATCCTATAGGCGCTCCTTTTCGAATGCCTATTTGAACCTCTGCTATTTCATCATTCCCCATTGCTTCTTCAAAGTTCTCCGCAATAGGAAGCACTTCTTGCATGGCTATATTTTTTGCTTCTAGCTTTTGTCTTGCTATAGGTTCCTTTGTTAGTTCATTTGCAAACCCTACTAGCCCCGTACAAATGGCGGCTATTAGAAATAATATTCCACCCATTTTCCCTATATCTTTCATGCTTTTTTCACCGCCCCAAATGGTCTTGGCACCGTGTACTTATCAATTAACGGCACTGTTAAGTTCATAATTAATATGGCATAAGAGACCCCTTCTGGGTATCCACCATATAATCTAATCACTGTTGTTATAATCCCGCACCCTAAGGCAAATATAATTTCTCCCTTAGGCGTTGCTGGTGATGTGGAATAATCTGTTGCCATGAAAAATGCACCTAAAAACAATCCCCCGGCCATTACTTCATACAACGGATTGATCGTAATATGTGAGATTGTTCCAAGTATATATGTAAGGATAAATACAGTTCCTACATACACCGCTGGTATCCTTAGGGTAATTACTTTTCTAAAGACTAAATAAGCAAGGCCGAGTAAAAGTGCTAGAGCTGATATCTCTCCAATACTTCCCCCTATATTGCCAATAAACACATCCATTAATGTTGGTGCTATTTCTTTAGCTCTCATTAGCTCTATTGGTGTTGCCCCACTGATTGCATCCATTCCTGGAATAGAAAAGTCAGTCATAGCCACTGGGAAAGATGCCAAGAGTACCGCTCTTGCTCCTAGAGCTGGGTTAATAAAGTTTTGACCAATCCCACCAAAAAATTGCTTAGCTACAATTATGGCAACAAATGCACCTATTATTGGAATATATATTGGAATATAGGCTGGCAAGTTAAAGGCCAGTAAGACACCTGTCACCACTGCACTTAAGTCTCCAACACTCATGGGTTGCTTATTTATCTTTTGCCAAATAGCTTCAAAAAATATACAACTAGCCACTGTAACTAGTGTAACTAGTAAGGAACGTATTCCTAGAAAATAAACGGCTACTATCATTGCCGGTGTTAATGCAATCAAAACATCTTTCATAATCCCCTGAGTTGTGTACGGTCCACGAATATGGGGGGATGAAGATACTATAAATTTCTTATCCATTAGGGTCCTCCTTAAAATATTTATTTTTTATCTTTGCTTTGTTGCGTCCTTACGGCTGCTTTAGCTGTACGAATTGATTGTACAAGATGTCTATTGGCTGGGCATATAAAAGAACAGCTACCGCATTCCATACAATCCATCCCGTTATAATCAACAAACATTTCTGTGTCCCCTATTAGAGAAGCAATATTAAGTTGTGTTGGCATTAAAACACAAGGACAGACTTCTACACATTTATTACAACGAATACAGTTACTTTCTGGTGTTACCCGCACTGCTTCTTCTGTAAAGCATAAAATACCTGCTGTTCCTTTTAAAACTGGAACATCTACACTACTGAGTGCCATTCCCATCATAGGGCCACCTGATATGACCTTAACTGTTTTCTCAGGATCCCAACCTGCATGTTCTAATAATTCCCTATAGGAAGTTCCAAGTCTTACTTTAAAGTTTCCTGGGTTACTAACGCCATCACCACTCACGGTTACAATTCTACGCATAATGGGTCTAGATTTCTCAAAAGCCCTCCAAATAGCTAAAGCTGAGTCTACGTTTTGCACCATACAATCTACATCTGCAGGGAGTCCACCACTTGGCACCTCCCGGTTTGTAATAGCATAAATCAAGTGCTTTTCAGATCCTTGAGGATATTTTGTCGCAAGTGTACAAATTTCAATATTGTCTTCTTTTTTTATATGTTTTTTAAGTTCTGCTATGGCATCCGCTTTATTGTCTTCTACGCCTATATAGCCTTTTGCTTCTGGGAAAAGATGCAGTAAAATTCTTAGGCCATCAATTAACCTGTCCGCTTCCTCTAGCATAACACGGTGGTCTGATGTTAAATAAGGCTCACATTCTGCCCCATTAATAATAACATGCTTAATCATTTTGCCTGGTGGCGGTGCTAATTTAATATAGGTTGGAAAACCTGCTCCACCCATTCCTACTAGACCGGCATTTTTAACCACTTCAATTATTTCTTGTGTTGTCATGGCTTTATAATCTAGTGGCTTATTTAAAGCTGGATCTTCTTCACACAGTCCATCTCTTTCGATAACAACTGATAAAACCTTGTTTCCATTTGGCACAAGTCTCTCTTCTACTGCTTTCACTGTTCCAGATACTGAACTATGAATAGGGACACTGACATACCCGTTAGGTTCTCCAATTACTTGCCCAACCAGAACATGGTCCCCTTTTTTCACTATAGGTGTACAGGGTGCTCCTATATGTTGGCTCATGGGTAATACGATTTCCCCCTTTGGTTGCAGCAGTTCGATTGGTTTGCCGCTCGTTCTTTCTTTGTTATATGATGGGTGAATTCCTTTTTTAAAACTGTAAAGTTTAGGTATCATACTACTCCCCTTTCTATTCGTACTTATGTACTCTCCTTATACAGTATACATAAAGAAATTACTATTCTCAACATTTGATATTTTTATCACTAGTCATTTAAAGCTGCAATATTTTCCTTTAAATAATCTTCAAGCCATTTTATGACTGACAAGTCGTTAATGGGTACACCTTGTAGGATCTCCTCAACTTCTTTGGTATCCATGGTGAATTTCTTATTATTTATTGAATAAGTGAATATATACCTTATTTCAGATGAAGATAGTATCAACATCGTGATTGTATTAACAACATCCCCCATAGGCGCTCTATCTATATGATCATGCGTAAATTCAACCCTAATTGTGGTTCCCACACCTTCTTCACTTTCAATCTGAAGATCGCCATCACACCTTTGACTTGCTTCTAACAATAAGGGAATTCCAAGACCCACTTTTCGGGTTGTTCTTGTTGTAGCAAAAGGATTTTTAATTTGCTCTACTAAATCTTTTGGCATCCCTTTACCATTATCTTTAATGATAATCTCAAGCCTATTTTTAATAAGGTCTTCACTGATTGTAACTTCCACTTCTGTGGCTTTCGCCCTAACACTATTTTGTACAATATCTAATATGTGTAATGATAATTCTTTCATTTATCCGGCCTCCTTAGATTGGTATATAAAAAGAAGATATCACTTATATAATCTATAAGCAACATCTTCCTCAATTGAATATTTATTTAATTATTTTGTTAATAATCTCATTCTAATAATACCTTCGATTTTTTCTAGTTCCGGCAATGTTGAGGCCCCTACTTCTGTAGAAGTATCAATCATTGTGTATGCCCAATCTCCAGCACTTTTGTTCATCATATCCATAATATTAATATGCTCTTTCGCCAAAGCACTTGTAATTTGGCCTACCATATTCGGGACATTTTTATGCATTATTGTAATTCTACAGTTTGTATTCCATGACATTTCGCAATGAGGGAAGTTAACAGAGTTTACAATATTACCATTTTCTAAATAATCTTTAGTTTGATTAGCTGCCATTATCGCACAGTTTTCCTCAGATTCTGGTGTTGAAGCGCCTAAGTGAGGAATTGCTAAAATCTTATCGTTGCCAAGTAACTCTTCTGTTGGGAAGTCTGTTACATAGCAAGATACTTTACCTTCTTCTAAAGCAACTTTAAGATCGTCATTGTTGACGAGTCCATCTCTTGAGAAGTTAAGTAATCTTACGCCTGGCTTTACTTTGCCAAATAATTCTGCGTTAAACATTTTTGTTGTATCTTTTAGTAATGGCACATGGATTGAAATATAGTCTGCAGATGCTAAAACTTCATCAATGGATTCTGCATAACTAATATGACGTGATAAGCCCCAAGCTGCTTGCACTGAAATATAAGGGTCGTAACCTATTACTTCCATGCCTAGTGAGTGGGCTACGTTAGCAACCATTACACCTATAGCACCCAGTCCAACAACTGCTAAGGTTTTTCCAGCAAGTTCTGGTCCTTCAAATTGGCTTTTCCCTTGTTCAATGGTTTTAGCTACATCTGTCTCTAAAGTTTGAGCCCAGTTGATACCATCTACGATTTTACGAGAAGATAATAAAAGTCCTGCAACAACAAGTTCTTTTACTGCATTAGCATTAGCCCCTGGTGTGTTAAATACAACAATTCCTTTTTCAGCACATTCCTCGACTGGAATATTGTTTGTACCCGCTCCCGCTCTTGCTATTGCTACTAAAGCATCCCCAAATTCCATTCCTTGCATTTTTGCACTACGCACAAGTATAGCATCAGGATTTACAGGCTTATCTTCTATGTTATATCCTTTAGTAAGTAGTTTTAACCCTTTTTCAGATATTTTATTTAATGTTTGTATATTATACATTTTTTTCCCCCTTAAGCGTTTTTTTGTTCGAATTTTGTCATGCAATCAACTAAGGCTTGTACGCCAGCAAGTGGCATTGCATTATATATACTAGCTCTCATGCCACCCACACTACGGTGCCCTTTAAGGTTCACAAGTCCTGCCTCTTTTGCTTCTTTAACAAATAAAGCATCAAGTTCATCATTACCTGTCACAAATGTCACATTCATAAGGGAGCGATCCTCTAATGCTGTTGTTCCTTTAAACATCTTGGATGCATCAATATAATCATATAAAAGAGCTGCTTTTTCTTTGTTTTTGCGTTCAATTTCTTTTACCCCACCTTGATTTTTGATCCAGTCAAATACGAGCCCTAACATATAAATCGTATATGTTGGTGGTGTATTAAACATAGAGTCTGCATCTGAATGTGTTTTGTAGTCTAACATGGTAGGCGCCATCTCATCCGCATGGCCAATTAAGTCTTCACGAATAATAACAACCGTTACCCCAGCTGGTCCCATATTCTTTTGAGATCCTGCAAAAATAACCCCATACTGACTAACATCAATTTCTTCTGATAAAATAGTAGAAGACATATCTGCAACAAGAGGAATATTACCTGTGTTAGGGAGTGCATTAAATCTAGTTCCATAAATTGTGTTGTTACTGCATATGTATACATAGTCTGCGTCTTTGTCAAAGTCACTATCTTTAAATTTAGGAATGTAAGAATAAGTATCTGCTTTTGATGAAGCCACAACGTTAACCGTTCCATATTTTTTAGCTTCTTTAATTGCTTTAGCTGCCCACATACCCGAATCAATAAAGTCAGCTTTTTTATTATTTGTCATTAGGTTTAAAGGAACCATTGAAAATTGTAGTGATGCTCCGCCTTGTAAAAACAGCACTTTATAGTTATCTGGAATCCCCATGATCTCACGCAATGTTGCTTCTGTTTTGTTTATAATAGCCTCATAGTCCTTTGAACGGTGGCTCATTTCCATGACACTCATACCACTTGTTCCGTATGTTACTAACTCTTTTTGTGCCTCTTTTAATACGTCTACTGGTAATACTCCTGGTCCTGCTGAAAAATTATAAACTCTTTCCATAATTGTGCGTCTCCATTCCATTTGTAGTTTCTTCCATTTGTAGTTTTTAGAATAATTTAAATAATGATAGTATAAATTTTATCACATTCATATACAAAAAACAAGAACGAATACTACTATTCGGTCTTGTTTTTTATATATTTTTTGTATATTTATTCTAAAACTGCAATCCTCATCTTTTTTTATTCCCTTTTGGAGAAATAAGACACTCCGGCCTAACACCAATTAAATCCTCACGTCCTGCTTTGACGAGTGCGTCGTGCACAAGGTTATAATTTTCTCTTTTTTTAAATTGCATCAGTGCCCTTTGCATTGCTTTGTCTTTTGGCTCTTTAGCAACATAGACTGGTTTCATTGTCCTAGGATCTATTTCTGTATAGTACATGCAAGTTGCTATAGTTGATGGTGTTGGATAAAAGTCCTGTACTTGCTGGGGTGTATGGCCAGTCTTTTTTAAATACAGCGCAAGTTCTATGGCATCATCTAATTCACACCCAGGGTGGGAAGACATTAAATAGGGCACGACAAACTGCTTTTTCCCAGTTTTCTCATTTGCTTTTTCAAATCTTTTTACGAATTCTATATAGGTATTAGAATTGGGTTTGCCCATATAACTTAAAGCTTTATTTGAAATATGCTCTGGGGCCACTCTAAGTTGTCCACTGATATGGTGCTCACACAATTCATTTAAAAAATCATCGTTTTTATCAGCTAGGACATAATCGTATCTTATGCCAGACCTTACAAATACTTTTTTAACTTTGGGAATACTACGTAGTTCCCTTAGGACATTAATATAATCACTATGATCTATTTTTAAGTTTTTACAAGGCGTTGGAAATAGGCACTGCTTATTTTTACAAACGCCATCCTTCACTTGTTTATCACATGCACCTTGTCTAAAGTTTGCCGTTGGTCCCCCTACATCATGAATGTAACCTTTAAAGTCAGGGTCATTGGTCATTTCCTTAGCTTCTTTAACAAGAGATTTTTGACTTCTTGCTTGTAATACTCGCCCTTGATGAAATGCCAACGCACAGAAATTACAATTTCCAAAACAGCCTCTATTACTGGTTAGGCTAAATTTCACCTCTTCTATGGCTGGAATGCCACCTGCTGCTTCATAGATTGGGTGGTAAGTTCCCACAAATGGCAATTCATATACTGCATCTAGTTCCTCCCCTGTAAGAGGTGGTTGGGCTGGATTTTGCACAACATATAAATCTCCGTAAGATTCTATAAGCGTCTTACCTGTTATATGATCCATGTTTTGTGATTGGGTTAAAAAACTCTTAGCATAGCTTTTTTTAGATTGACATATTTCTTCATAGGAAGGAAGTGTTATAGCATCATAAGCTCTGTCTTTATCCGTCGTTTTATAAACGGTTCCTGGAATAAAGGTGATTTCTTCAATCGGAATCCCGCCTTCTAAGGCCTCAGCCAGTTCAACGACTACCTTTTCTCCCATCCCGTACATAATAAGATCTGCCTTAGAATCTAACAGAACTGAACGTCTAATTTTATTTTCCCAATAATCGTAGTGGCCTAACCTTCTAAGGCTAGCCTCGATGCCTCCTAGTACAACGGGAACGTCTTTGTAGGCTTCTCTCGCCCTTTGGGCATATACAATAACAGCTCTATCTGGGCGAAGGCCTCCTTGGCCTCCTGGACTATATACATCATCTCTTCTTCTGCGCTTGGCTGTTGTGTAATGATTAACCATAGAGTCAATATTCCCTGACCCAATTAAAAAACCTAAGCGGGGTCGTCCAAGTTTTTTAAAGTCCTCAGCGTCTTGCCAATTAGGCTGAGCTATAATCCCCACTTTATAGCCAAATCTTTCAAGGACTCTACCTATAATAGCCGTCCCAAAAGATGAATGATCCACATAAGCGTCCCCTGTTACAAGGACAAAATCTAGTTCTTCCCAGCCTCGCTCTTTCATATCTTTTTTGCTAATTGGTAAAAATGGATTCATCTACTCGCCTCATTAATTAGTTCATTAGTCAGTTTATTTGTCTGTTCATTAGCCGTCATGGTTAATAAATCTTTTTCTTCTTGTGTTATTTTTCTGTAGCTACCTAACTCTAAATCTTCTGGGAGTTTTAAGTTACCCATTTGAATTCTTTGGAGGTAAAACACTTGTTTCCCCACTGCTTGTACCATTCTTTTAACTTGGTGAAATTTACCTTCGTTAATGGTTATCTCTATTTCTGAGATCTCCCCAGCACTTATAATGTGCAAATGAGCTGGCAAGCAATTATATCCATCTTCTAATGTGATTCCTTCTTTAAAGGCTTCAACATCCTCTTGGGTCATTTTCCCGTCCACTTTTGCAAAGTATGTTTTGGGCACATTTTTCTTTGGTGATAGGAGCTCATGACTGAGTTTGCCATCGTTGGTTAGGAGCAGTAATCCCTCTGTATCAATATCTAGTCTTCCCACTGGGAAAACTTCTTTATTTTTATCTTCTAAATCTAAAAGATCAATCACCGTCTCATGCATATTATCTTTAGTAGCGCTAATAACACCTTCTGGCTTATTAATGATAAAGTAAAAAAACTCTTCATACTTTATCTCTACATTGTCGAGGGTAATCACTTGTTCTTCAATCATAACTTGGGTGTTGAGTACGTTGGTAATCTTTCCATCTATTGCTACTCTTTTTTGTTTAATTATTTTTTTGACTTCACTCCTGGTCCCAATACCCATATGTGATAGTATCTTGTCTAATCGTATTTTTTTTGCCATTATTTTATCCCCGTTCATTTTCTATACTTATTATCTTATGTGGCTTAAACCCTATTGCATCAGCCGATACAAGTGTATATTCTATCCCATTGTACGTTCCTCTTAAGCTACAATTAAAGAAAGCTTCTCCGTGAAGATGCCCATAAACAACATGGGTTACTGGATACTTTTCAAAAATCTTTGTAAACTCTGAGCTTTGTTTTCTATCATTGGTTGGCGGGTAGTGCAACATAACAATAATCTTTTTGCACCCTGACTTCATCGCATGGTCTAAAGATAGTTCCAAACGCTTGATTTCTCTATTATATATCTTAGTGTTGCGCACGTCCATATCTCCATCTCCTGGAGCTCCCCATCCTCTACTGCCACAGATAGCATAATCTCCTACCTTATATGATGTGTTTTGTAAAAAATACATCTTCTCATATAACTTATTAAGTTGACTAATAGATTGCCACCAATAATCATGATTCCCTTTAATAAGAATCTTTTGGCCTGGCAGATGGTGAATCATATCAAGATCTACATGGGCTTCTTGCAACGTCATCGCCCATGAAATATCCCCTGGTATTAAAACAATATCATCTTCATTTATCATATGATCCCAATTACCGGCAATTTGAGCCCCATGATCTTGCCAGTTATCTCCGAAGATATCCATCGGTTTATCAGCATCCCCGGAGAGGTGTAAATCTCCTATTGCGTAAATAGTCATTATAAAACAAACCTTTCTATGGCATCTGCCACACCACTTGAATTATTGTCCCTGGTAACATGTTTTGCAAATGCTTTCACCGAATCTCTTGCATTATCTAGGGTTAATGGGAGCCCACATACTTTCAGCATAGAGATATCATTCTCATTATCCCCTATGGCAATAATTTCATGTGGGGCTATATTATATTGGGCTGCTATTTCTAAGACTGCTGCCCCTTTAGAAGAATTGGTTGCATTAATATCTAGCAAGGTGGGATGAGAAAAGACAGCATTGACTTGTTTTATATTGTGCTTGATAATATTTTGAAATTCCTCTAGCTGCTTACGGTTTTCTGCGCTTAGTGAGATTTTAAGGATATTATATTTTTCTAAATGATCATATAGGAACTTATCTGCCTTTAAAGGAATCTTATATTCTTCTTTAACCGTGTCGTTATAATCTTGTAGCCCCTGTATTCTTCCTTCTGAGCTTTCCCCTATGATTTCTTCTAATGTGTGAATCATATAATCCACATTATAGTTGCGGGATAAAGCAATTACTTCCCTTGCCACTTTAACTGAAATTTCTTCTGTATATAAGATTTTCCCTTGAATATCTGATACCGCTGACCCGTTAGACCAAATAAGCGGCATCTTATAGTCTACTTTTTCCAAAATATCTTCCAAAATAAATTTCGTTCGCCCTGTGGCTATTACAAACTTAATCCCTTTTTCCTCGAGTTTCTTTATTGCTTCTATATTTTCTTTAGATATTTTATGATTATCGTCTAGTAATGTCCCATCTAAATCGCTTACAAACATTTTATATGTCATATGAATCCTCCTAGTCTTTAGTCTAGTATCAACGATTTTCATTTTCAAATCAAGTTTATTTTTATTAAAAACCCTTAAATCTAGAATATATCTCCAGATTCAAGGGGATTCATATCTTTCTCTTCTAAATATCTTAATACATAATAAGGATTAATCCAGTTCTCATTGTCTCCAAATGATTTTGTCGCTATACCAATATGTAAATGGACAGGAAACTCTCCAACAGTCCCTTCTTCTCCGTATCCGCTATCTCCCATATACCCGATTAAATCCCCAGCCTGCAGTTTGCTTCCTTTTTTGAGCTTTGGGGCATATTTGTCTAAATGGGCATAGTATATATAGGCCCCGTTTTTAGTTCTTACGCCTACTCTATATCCCCCTTTATCATTCCATCCTATATTCTCAACAACTCCTTTACTCATACTAACAATTGGAATAATACCGCGTTCATTTTGTGGATCCATAATATCCGTTCCATAGTGCTTACGCGTACCCCCATATGTTCTTTCTGAGCCCCAGCTATCTTCAAAGGTATAGTCATAATCTGCGGAGACAGGAAAGATTTCTATATCAAGGATGAATTGTTGATAACAGTCTATTGCCTCTTTAAACATAGCCTTAGTCTTTTTAGATGAAAATATTTTTTTCTCTTCTTCTAAAATGTGGGTTGCAAATAAAGTTGCACTATTTTTATTATTATTTTTCGCTTCTTCAAATAGTTGGATACTAACTTCTGGCTGGACTTCAAATGCGACTATCTTTTCTTGTATTGGGGTATATGTTACCTTTGGCGTTTTATTCTTAACGATGATGAACATGGTTACTAGGATTAAAAGTGCAATAGCTACACTTACTACCTTTAATTCTAATGCTGTCCCATACCAATACCTATGAGAACGTGGCCTTAGCACACTGGCCCTATAGTTATACCTACGCTTTCTTTTACCTCTCACACTATCCCCCCTTCACTTTATTCTCCCCATGCTGCGATTAATAAAAGTTCGAAGTTTTCTGTGTATATTTGATCAAATTGAGTCATTGGAAGGGGATTTTCCCCCAAACCACACTCAATGGTATACCCTGGTCTTTTAAATTCCTTAATAAACCAATCTTTATAACCAGCATATGCGGCATTTCGGTCTGGTACACCTAACGCATATCCACTTGCCTTCGCCAATTGAGTCCCTAGTCTTTTGGCCCCGTCTATCTCAAAATTATCATAACACCAATAGATTTCTTGGCCCTGAGTGTGATAGGACAAAACCATGTCAAAATCTTCTTGCCTTGTATAATTGGCAATGGCCGCTGTCTCTGGTTCCGATTCTGCATACTCTCCTCCGTATTGTTCTAGCCATGGGCCTTCTATTCCCTCTTCCTTTCCTATTTTTTTACTTGCTTCCCATTGTGCATTGAAATTTCGATTTAAATCCACCCCTCTAATGTTTGCTTTCCATTTTGAAAAATCATCACTACCATTGTTCCATTGTATTAATTTTTCATACCCCGGATAATGAGCTGTGATTCCTTTAATCTGTAATTCTATTCCATCTGGGTTTAGCATAGGCAACACGTGAATCGTGGACCTTTCAAATAATTCTTCTATACGCTTACTGTATGCAGTCTCTTTGCACATATACAAGTGACAAATTTCTTCAACCCATTTCATTAAAATGGGTACCGTAATCCACTCACATGCGTGAGTCCCCCCACATACGAAAATTTTCCTGGGTCCTTTTCCATATTTTAATATGTAAATTTTTCTATTTTTTATGCTTTTACCAATAGACGATATCTCTAAAAACTTGTATTTTTGACTAAGTTCTAATATATTCCTTTTTAATACTTTATGTGTGTAATATATAGCATTATGACCATATTGATACGGAACCTTTTGCATCTTATTTCCTCCTTTTACTCTTATTATTATTATATTTTCAAGTTGTAAATGTATGATAGCTTTCTATCTTTTACAATTTAATTTGAATCCAATGGATAAAAAAAATGTCGGGTGAAATAATAAACACAGAAAGAGAACTTTAATCTTTCACAAGAAAGGTGGTTATTTAATGAGAACTAGAACATTTGATTACCTTGCATTAACTTTAGTTATTATTGGTGCACTAAACTGGGGTCTTATTGGTTTCTTCCAATTTGACCTTGTAGCGTCACTGTTTGGAGGCATGACTAGTTGGCTTAGCCGTGTTGTGTACGCTATTGTCGGAATCTGTGGTATTTACTGCCTAACACTTTATGGCAGAGTTTATGATGATGATTACCGCAAAAACGACTAAGCTAATTCCATTTTATCGACGCAAAAAACAGGAGTAATAATTCCTGTTTTTTGTTTTTTAAAAGTATTTTAATTTTTTTTGCATTTTACAAGGGAATTAGGGTATAAATATCTAATAGAACCTATAATAAGTAAATATATTATTAGTCATAAGGGGTGATCGTTATGCTTCAAATTATTACTGGAAAAACAGGAGAAGGTAAGACGAAGAAGATGATTTCACTAGCAAACGAAGAAGCTAAGAATATGAGTGGTGATGTGGTGTATATTAATAGCAGTAAACGCCGCAGGTATGACCTTAGTTATCGTGTTAGATTAATAGAACCCTTTCAATTTAATATTTCTACAGCACAAGAGTTTTTTGGTTTTGTTTCAGGAATTATTTCTGCCAACCATGATACCCAGTTAATATTTATTGATGAGCTTTTTAAACTCACAGGTTTATCCATTGAAGAACTCAGTGATTTTATTGCTAATCTCAAACAATTATCCGACAAATATAATGTACGCTTTGTTATTGGGGCAACCTGTTCAAAGTCAGAGCTTCCTGAAACACTACAAGATTACCTAACAGCTTAATAATATGTTTCTTGTAAAACTGATACATTTATTTATTGTGTATCAGTTTTATGTTTTAATAACTATAAAAAATAACTTATTGGAGGAATTATTAATATGACAACTCATTTATTAACACGATTTTTAGGCTATACGAAAATACATACCACATCTGACGAGGGTTCCACAACCCATCCTAGCTCTACGGGGCAACTAGATCTCGCAAGAGAGCTCGAGAAGGAATGTATTAGCATTGGGTTAAGGGATGTTTCCCTTGATTCTAACGGCTATTTAATGGCCACACTACCATCTAACATGGATACGCCCATTAGTACTATTGGATTTGTCGCTCACTTAGATACAAGTCCAGATTTTTCAGGTGAAAATGTAAACCCGCAAATCGTTAAGAACTATGATGGGCAAGATATTGTTCTTAACCCTGAGCTAGATATTATCCTCAGCCCTAAGGACTTCCCTTATTTAAAAGAATTAGTGGGCGAAACCTTGATCACAACTGATGGCACCACCTTATTAGGGGCTGATGATAAAGCTGGTATTGCTGAAATTATGACTGCTATGGCATACCTGATTGCAAATCCTACGATTAAACATGGCCCTATTAGAATTTGTTTTACACCTGATGAAGAAATCGGTCAAGGTGCGGATTTATTTGATGTTGAAAAGTTCGGCGCCTTATTTGCCTATACTGTCGATGGCGGAACGATCGGCCACTTAGAAGCAGAAAACTTTAATGCCGCTGGTGCCGTGGTTACGATTAAGGGGCGTAATGTTCACCCTGGTGATGCTAAAAACAAGATGATTAACAGCATCTTAATTGCTAATGAATTTATTAGACTTTTACCCCATAATGAAGTTCCAGAGCATACAGAAGGCTATGAGGGCTTTTATCATTTGAACGACATAAACGGTGATGTCGAAGAAACTAACCTAAACTATATTATTCGTGATTTTGACACGATTTCTTTTAAAAACCGCAAAGCCCTAATGTCTGAGTGTGTTGATACGATTAATACTAAGTTTGGAGAAAATACGGCCTCTATCACAATGAAGGATCAGTATTATAATATGGATAAAATTCTAAAAGAATATACCCATATTACAGATCTTGCCAAAGAGGCTATGACATCTATTGGTATAATACCTGTTGTTGCCCCAATTCGTGGGGGGACAGATGGGTCTAGGCTATCATTTATGGGATTACCTTGTCCCAACCTTTTTACTGGCGGACACAATTACCATGGCCGTTTTGAATTTGCCGTATTATCTCATATGGAAAAATCAGTTGAGACCATTGTAAAAATTATAGCGCTACACGCTCAATCCTAATGGCTTTAAGTTTGCATAATAAACCACCCCTATGGCTAAGCCATAGGGGTGGTTTTGCGTATAACCTTTATGCTAATATTGCCAATACAAACATAACCAAGCACGCACCATAAAATAAGATCATACCTATATTAAAATAAATTGTTCTTTTTTTAGTGGTAGGATCAATTTCTATTTGTCCTGGTTCTAATTCTACTTTTTTAATATTTTTTAAATACAATATAATCCCAGCAATGATGATGCCAATAACCATCACCATCATGGAAAGTCCGACTCCTAAAATCATCAAGGTTTCCTGGGCGCTAGGAGCAAATTGATCGAGCCCATTAGGATCACTCATCTTATCCAATGGTAGTAGCTTGAGAACGAGTGGCATCATAACACCACCAATAATGTTAATCCCCATATGAAAAATAACCGTATACTTAATTCTATTTGTTTTAGTTGCAATATAACCAAATAGTAATCCTAATGCAAAAGCATAGAAAAACTGAGATAGGTTCCCGTGAAATAATCCAAAAGCAAGAGCTGTAAAGCAAATGGCTATTTTGTCCCCATAAATTCTTAATTTATCTAACATAATACCCCTAAACACAATTTCCTCAGCAATAGGTGATAATATGCCTACAAAAAGGAGTGTAGCAAAAAAATTTGCGCCATCTAATAAACCTAGCAATGGATTCTTAACAGGACTCCCTTTTATCAGCCCAATAATTGTATTAATAACATTCCCTAGAATATTAAATATATAAACTGCGGCCATGGAGATAATAAACATAACAACGATCTCCTTAAATGACATCTTCTTCTTTTCACCTTTAGGTCCACTAGAAATCTTCTTCGTCATTAAAAAGAAGATTGGTATGCCTACAGCATAAAATGGTACCCCTATCAGGATCCAAATACCCCAAGCGCCTTCCATAAAATTTGGCCAAACCTCAGTCAGCACCTTTTCTAAAATTTTCTGTACTAACATGACGCCCACTAACATTGTAAAAAGCGCCAAACCTATTCTTCTAAACACCTTTTTTGTTTCCATTATTTGATTTTCCAAATCTATAATCCCCCTTTTTTTACTTTAAAAAGCCTTGTTTAACAGCCTTTCCCCTTGTCACATTTTCAAGGTCATTCCTAATGGCCGTGACTCTCCCCATTATTTCATTCATATGATAGTTGTAGATTAAACTAGATGCCTCATCTAAATTTATATTCTCTTGCGGTATATAATCTTCATCAAAAAGTTCTTTTGCTTGCTTAATATTTCTCTCATCTAAAATGGCTCTTTGATCTTTAACAATCAGTATGTGACTAAATAATATACTGTAATTTTTAACCGATTCTTCTACATATTTTATCTTATCCATTACAGCCATTCGGTACTTTTGATCATGATTATACATATCAAGACTTGCTACACTAGCTTCTAATTCCCTTTTAAATATCTCTAAATCAATTGTGTTGTCTGTAAAAACAAGTTCTTTAACCACATGTTCAATTTCATCCACAGTTTCAATTACGTTTAGCTTTATATTACTAATTTGATTGGGTGGTTTAATAAAGTAGTTAATTAAAAACCCTACAGTAATACCAACAAGTGTATTGGCAAAGCGGTTTAAGCCATATATAATAATATTCCCACTGACTACTCCTGTAATAATGTTGACAAACAAAACTAAGGCAATAACAATATTCTTGCTTTGGTTCAGTTTATTGAGTAGGGTTATTAATACAATAACCCCTAGTGCAACAAATATTAAACTCTGACCGGCAACCTGGGTATAAATAATCCCGATAATGGTCCCAAGTACGGTTCCTATTAGCCTATTTTTACTAAAGGTCACACTATCATCTATGTTGTTTTGTATGGCCATTACAGCTACAAGTACAGCAAGGGTTGGCTCTGTTAAGGGAAGAACCGTATATAAGGCAAAACAAATGAATACGGCTAGACCTGTTTTTAGGCTTCGCATGCCAATCCCAACTCGTGTCATTGATATCACTCCTTTCCATTATCTTTACCATATTATATCATTAATATGAATAAAAGGGCAATGTGAGTTCTAGACGGGGGCGTCACTGCAATGCGGGTAAGTGACAAGGAACCTTCGCAACATAACTTCCTGCGTCGTCAAAAGTTGCTCAGGTTACTTGTCACTTACCCTATTGCGCGGGATGCTTTGGACAGATTAACGAACTACTTGGGTCGGATGGCTTGCCGAACTAGTGGGCCCATAGTAATGGGGCTGTTCATAGAAATACGCCCTACACCCTCCTCATAATGACAACTAATAAATCACCAACCCCATAGTCTTTATTGGTTTTATGGGCTTTATGGGCTTCTACCCTGATGCAATCGCAGGGTGAATAAGTCCTTTTCGCAACTTTTGACGACGAAGGAAGTTATGTTGCGAAAAGGACTTATCAACCCCAGCGATGCCAAACCACCCCACCTACCCAAAAAAACACCACCAACCTAAGTTAGTAGTGTCTATGCAAACAAATTAAAGTCACTCCCCCAAACCACCCCAAAACCACCAATAAAACAAATAAACTCGTTCCATGTGGCCATTGTTTTTTCCATTCCATTCTCCCCACTTACCAACTTTATTAAATTAGAAATCTCTCCAAGATTTCAGATTGCGTTGCAAAGGGTTATAGGATTATAGGGACTTCTAATTTTCCCTTAACTTTGAAAGACAACGTCTTTCCCTATGAGTTATGAGAAAACTCCTCCAAAAACCATTGTTTCATTAAAAAGAAAAACAGTATATTAATAGACAACAAAAACTGCTTATCTCTTACCCTATGAATCCTTTATCCCCTAATTCTGAAAGACATCGTCTTTCTCCATCAAAGGCCTTTGTATTTGGAACAAAAACAGCTTATATCATCTCCTACAAAAACAAATGTAATAGGATGATAAAAACTGTTTATAATTGAATTTTATTACTATTTTCATTTTCAAATTTAAAGAGCATATGAGTTGTTGCCAAATATTTATAAAACATTTTTACTTGTGATTGTAAAAACAATGGTCTTGGTTTGTTTAAAAAACTGCTCATATTTGAAATCTCATTCCTGATTTAAGAACTTCCCAAAAATCCTTTATCCCTTAACTTTGTGAACAAAGTGAACTTCATTCTTCTTTTATAAAGACAAGGGGGTTGCTAATGGAGCGAGTTTATTTGATGTTTTTGGTGGGGGAGCGAGTTTATTTTATGGGAATAATATGTCTAATTTAAAACCATTTATTTAGCAAGTAATAACTCATCACTTAAGCTTTCTTTAATCTTAAATCGTTCAAAGTATGCCATCAGTTTATTAACCGTTAACTTTTTCTTTTCTTCTCCTGAAATATCAAGAATAACCTTTCCCTCATGTAGCATTAAAAGCCTCGTTCCGTAGTTTACCGCAAAATTAAGATTATGCGTCACCATAAGGGTTGTCATTTTCTTCTCAGCTAGCATATTACGCGTAAGCTCCATAATAAGAGCAGAAATATTCGGATCCAAAGCCGCTGTATGCTCATCTAGCAGTAAGAGCTTAGGCTCCACCATGGTTGCCATAAGAAGAGACATTGCCTGCCTTTGGCCACCTGATAGAAGACCTACTTTCATATCTAACTTATCTTCAAGGCCCATTTCGAGCTTTGCTAGGTTCTCTTTTATAAATGCTATATCTCTCTTTTGTATTCCCCAAGTAAGTCCAAATCTTTTTCCCTTACCCATAGCTAAAGATAAATTCTCAAGGATTGTCATAGAAGGTGATGTTCCCATTACAGGGTCTTGAAATACCCTCCCCACAAACCTAGAGCGCTCATATTCTTTGAGCCTTGTAACATCTTGATCGCCAACTTTAACCATTCCTGCATCTGGGCATAGGCCACCACCAACGATATTTAAAAGAGTTGATTTACCTGCTCCATTACTGCCAATTACCGTAACAAATTCTCCCTCTTTAATAGACAGGTCAAGGGTGTCAAATAATGTCGTTTCACTACTAGTTCCCAGATTAAAGGTTTTACTTATTTTAGATAGTGTTAACATGCCTTTTCCCTCCTCTTAGCTCCAAAATCTTTTAAACTAAAATTATTGTTATTAATGGTAATGGCAATCACCACAATGATGGCTGTTGCTAGTTTTATATCGTTTGTTGGAAATCTAAAGTATAATGCAAGTGCTATAACACTTCTATAAATAAATGATCCGATTAAGACAATTGTTGTTACTTTAAATAGTGACAGTTTTTTAAAGATTGATTGACCAATAATAATTGATGCAAGGCCCATAACAATGGTTCCTGTACCCATGTTAATATCTGCAAAGCGCTGACTTTGCACCATTATGGCACCTGATAAGGCAACCAGTGCGTTAGCCATCATAAGGCCCATTATTTTTGTTTTTCCTATGTCTACTCCTAAAGATGTTACCATTTGAGGATTATCTCCTGTGGTTTTAAGAACAAATCCCATCTTTGTTTTAAAGAATAAATCCATAGCAACCTTTACAATAAAAACCACTGTTACGATGACTAAAACTCTTGGAACACTACTTGAAAAAATAGTCGTATTATCTAAAAGCGGAATATTAGATTTACCCATAACCCGTAAATTAATAGAGTATAGTCCAATCATGACAAGAATCCCTGATAAAAGGTTTGTAATTTTACATTTTACATGTAAAAAACCTGTCATCCATCCTGCTCCTGCTCCTGCAATTATTGCAACTACTGTTGCAATCCATGGATTGACTCCATTTACAATAAGTGCAGCGGCGACTGCTCCCCCTAAAGGGAAACTACCATCTACTGAAAGATCAGGGAAATCAAGTATACTGTAAGTAATATAAACACCTACTGCCATAATTCCAAAAATACCTGCCTGTTCAATAATGTTAATTAAAAAACCCATTTTATTTGCCTCCTGAAATCATTTTAGCTCTAGCTTTAATGTCCTCGGGAATCGTAATTCCAAGTTTTGCTACTGCACTTTCATTAATAACAAGTTCTTTATCCTGTAGAGTTGATACTGGCATTTGGCTAATATCTTCCCCGTTTAATACTTTAGCAGCCATAAGTCCTGTTTGGAATCCAAGATCATAATAGTTAATACCTTCTGTGGCCAAGGCTCCTGCTGCAACGTGGGCTTCTTCTGCGCCTATAACAGCAATACTTTTAGCCATTGCTTCAGTGGTTATAAGAGGCATTGCAGAAGCAATAATATTATCTGTTAAAGCATACAATACATCTACATCTCCTATAATTGACTGAAGGGTTTGAGAGATGTCATTTGTATTATTAACCCCTGCTGCAATAATTTCTAGGCCATGACTAGCTGCTAATTCCCTCACCTGACCAATTTGAATTTCTGAGTTAATTTCACTTGTATTATATAAAATTCCCACCTTTTTCACGTTTGGCAAGAGTGTTCTCATGAGTGTTAACTGTGTGTCGATTGGAACAGCGTCGCTCGTACCTGCTACATTGGTTCCTGATTTCTCCGCTGATGCTACAAGTCCTGCTTGAACTGCATCTGTTACGGCTGTAATTAAAATTGGAATATCTTTCGTTGAGTTAGCAGCACTTTGAGCTGCAGGTGTACCTATTGCAAAAATCATGTCTTGATTTTGGCTAACAAATGTCTGAGCAATCAGCTGAGAGTTTGCTATGTCACCTTGGGCATTTTGAATATCAAATTTAACATTTTCCCCATCTTTAAATCCTTCTGATGCTAATCCTGCAATAAATCCATCTCTTGACGCATCTAATGCCGGGTGCTCTGCAATTTGAGAAATACCGATTGTCACTTGGCCTTTAGCTGCTTTTCCGCATCCACCAAGTAATACTGTTGTACAAATGATCCCTACTAATATCTTTTTTACCATTTTATTTGCTACCATGCTACATCCTCCTAGTATTAGCGTAGAAATACAAAAAAGTCCTCATAGGAGGACTTATATACAATAATATGTAACGAAAAACACACCTATCCCTAGGTATTATTTTTCTTACTATTTTCTGTATGCTACCGTCCTACAATCCTACATTTTTCAATAATCTACTAATGTTACTGACATTATCTACATTTCTACAAAATCTACAATCCTACCTTGTCAGTATCTATTCATTATTACATTGAATGTAGGCCTTAGTCAATAGCCTTTATCTTTATTGTTTATTTTATAGCCCCATCTACCATTCCTTGAATAAGCTGCTTTTGTGCAAAAGCAAATAAAATCACAATAGGAATCATGGCTAAAAATGCCGCCATTAAAATTAAATCCCATTGCTTTACATAGGATCCTACAAAACTACTAACTGCTACTGGAAGTGTTTTTATTTTTCCATTGATTCCTAGCATTAAAGAAGGTAAAAGATAATCATTCCAAATCCAAATACCATTCAAAATTAGCACAGTCATATGTATTGGTTTTAATAATGGAAAAACAACACGAAAAAAGGTCCCCTCTGGACTACACCCATCAATAAGTGCTGCTTCTTCTAATTCATAAGGTATTCCTTTAATAAATCCGTGGAGAATAAAGACTGATAAAGATCCCCCAAAGCCTATATAAGCAAAAATAATCCCTTTATAACTACTTAGCATATTAATTCCCGTAAAAGATGAAATACTTCTAAAAGTAGATAAAAGGGGTAGCATAACGACTTGAAAAGGAATAACCATTGAAGACACAAAAAGCATAAATATTATATTTGACCACTTTGTTTTATTTCTAACCAATACCCATGCCGCCATACTCGCAAATAGGGATAATAATAACAATGTTACGATCGTAATAATCAAAGAGCTCATAAACGATGTCCAGTAACTAAAGTTCTGATTATTAATAACATTTTTCATGTTGACAAACATCTGTCCCCAATCAGACGGTGGGGCAATTGGGCTAACAACAATATCAGCGCTTTTCTTTGCAGCATTAAATAGCACAATAATAAAAGGTGACAGTACTAATAACGAAAAAATAATAGTAATTATTTCTAACAATATCTTTTTAATTTTATCTCTTTTCATTACATTTCTACCTCCCTTTTCTTGCTAATAGATACCTGCGTTAAAGACACAACCGCTAAAACAATAAAAAATACAACTGCTTTTGTTTGTCCTAAAGCATATTGATTTTTGGATATAGCCGTTCTATAAATATTTAACGCCATAAATTCCGTCGATAAAACAATCTTTTCTCCTAAAATCCTACTTGGCGCACCGTTTGTGATTGCATAATTTAAATCAAATTGTTTAAAAGAGTTCACCAATGTTAAAAAAATACAAACTGTAAAGGTATTAGCCATCATCGGCATCTTAATTTTCATCAACGTTAACCACTTACTAGCGCCATCAACACCAGCCGCTTCTAATACATCTTTAGGAACACTTTGAATGCCCGTTATGTAAATCATCATAATATATCCAGCATACTGCCAGGTACTAACAATAAGTATAGCCATTAATGCCTGATTTGGATTTGTTAGCATTGAAGGACTCCCTGCTATAAACACAGTAAATACTTTATTGAAAATAAACTGCCATACATAACCTAATACAAGTCCTCCAATTAAATTAGGAAGAAAAAAAGCTGCACGATAAAAATTTTTTCCTTTAACATCAGACGTACAGAGCAGGGCTAATATAAAAGCAACTATATTAACAAGAATCATATTAAACAGTGTAAAGATTACTGTAATACCAAATGAATACACATAATCTGATGATTTAAACATACTAATATAATTATCAATCCACACAAACTTGGTAAACCCAATACCTGTCCAGTCTGTAAATGAATAAAAAATCCCCAGTGCAAACGGAATAAGTACTGTTACTACAAACGTAAAAAGTAAGGGTAGTAAAAATAAAATATTAATAATTGTATGGTGATTTTTTGTTGGGATACTATATACACCTATAATAAGCAAAGATACGCCTATAATAAGCATCATACCCCTCATATTATTTTCACTCTTTACTAATGCGAGATATAAGGCAGCAAATGATATTAAAATCCCAATTATTATTTCTGATATGGCTAATGTTTTCTTCGTGTTTAAGCTCATTTTTTCCCTCTTTTCTAAAAAATTTAATAAAATGGGGTAACACCCCATTTTATTACTGTTATAGAACTATTTTATTGCATAATCTGCAATCGCATTCCCCATAAACTTCACAAATTCCTCTTTGCTTATTTCGTCTTTTGCATATAATTCAAAGATTCCTCCGGTCGTATTCTGAGCAATCCCCTCTGGCATTTTTGTCCATTCCCATGCATAAGTGTTGCCTTTATCAACATACTTTTTCAAACTAACTGCAAGTGGTGTGTTAGGTTCTACTGTGCAATTTTCATATGGTGAAATCATACCACTCTCTATTACTAAAGTATTTTGTCCTTCTTCCGAAATAGCTAAATCATTTAAAAACGCCTTAGTACCCTCAATGTTTTTCCCTTTGTTAAAGATTGCCCACCAAGATGGTGAATCTGCTAATACACCTGTGGTTTCTTCTTCTAAGAATGCCAATGGGGCAATACCAGCATTGAATGTTACATTATAATCTGGTAATGAAGGATCAATCCAGTTTCCTTGGGTAATGAAAGCTGTTTTTCCTTGTGCCCACAAGGCTAATTGATCATCATAAGTACCTGAAATCAAAACTGTAGGATCTGAGTAAGTATATAAAAGTTTTACATAATCTGCAAATTGTCCCATACGTGCTTCATCAATCTTACCTTCTTGTAACATATCAATATAGGTTGTGTCCCCTCTTTCAAGACCAAGTGACAAATAGTAACCAAAGATATGGTTCCCTGTAGACCAAAACATTTGTCCTGATTCTGCCGCTATTGAAGCAACTGCGTCAATCCCTAATTCTGCCTTCATCCCATCTATCTTTTCAAAAGCTGCCTTATAGGCACTATAATTAGTTAAACTTGATGGATCCACGCCTGCTTTTTCAAGGATATCTGCATTATATGTAATTCCATATCCTTCAACCGCATAAGGAAAACCTACGATATCTCCATTTTCAGCTTTAAATCCAAAATCAGTATTAGCTACCCATTCCTCATTACTTAAATCAAGCATGTGATCTTTCCATGTCTGATAATCACCTTCACCACCAAATACAAATATATCTGGCATATTTCCTGCTGCAAAATATCCTTTAATGGCACCATTAATATCAACACCACCACCTAAAGATTCTATAATAACTTCCTGTCCTGTTTTTTCTCCATACTGCTTTGCAAAAGCCTTAAGTTGTTGGTCTACTTCAATCTTCCCATTGACAATACGTATTGCCTCTCCTGCAACTTCTGTACCTTCTTTTGCTTCTGTTTTTGTATCCCCTTCTTCTGTTGTACTATTTGGAGTACTCACTACTTTAGAACCACTACCGCAACCACCCAATAAAGCAATACTCATTGTACTTGCAACGACTAATGATAACAACTTCTTTTTCATTTTCATTCCCCCACTTCATATAGTTTTAATTTTTTGAGACCTTTTGCGCATATTATTTTAAATAACCAAATAACCAAATAACCTTTTGCGCATAAGGTAACTGTATAGTAAGATTTTATCATTGATTTGGTAACTTTGCAACTACTATTTCTAAATTTAACCACTTTTTTAGGTGATATGTTGAATTGTTTGCTATGATTATATTTTAATAAATATATATGTCTGTTTTTTATTTCATTTTAATTGATTATTTTCACTGTATCTCTTATCATCAGTTGAGTGGGAAGAATAATTTGAGTGTTTTTATGTTCTTCTCCTTGCAGCATCCTAAGTAATACTTTGACTGCAAGTTCACCTTTTTCCGAAATATTTTGATGAACGGTTGTAAGAGCAGGCCTTACTATTTGAGAATAAGGGCTATCATCAAATCCAACAATGGATATATCCCCTGGAATATCTCGTCCACGATCTCGTAAATAGTTCATAACAAGTACAGCATAATAATCTGAGGCACAAACAAGAGCAGTATAGTCTAATGAATAATCGTATAGGGCTCTAAGGCATGCCGATATATGCTGTTTTTCCGGTGATATTAGAAAAAAGAAATCTTCTTTGTATGAAACCTCTGTTTCTTCCATTGCTTTCTGATAGCCATTAAGCCTTTCATAGTCAACACCAATACAATTATCTGCTAAAAAAGCAATTTTTTTATGACCACAGTCTAATAGATATTTAGTTATATCATAGCTCCCTTGAAAATCTTCTAAACCTATATTAACATATTCCATAATGTAATTATTAAAATAACTATCTATATAGACCAGAGGTTTTTGAAATTTTTTCTTAATCTGAAGGCAATCGTCTCCTACCATACCCAATAAAATAAGACCATCTACGTTCCATGTTGAAACATGTTTTATGATTTCTTTAATATCATCAGAAATATAAATCATCATAAAGTATTCGCTTGAGCGTATACTTCTCTCAATGGCTCCAATTATTTCACTAACATATGGATCTTGAATTGTATTTTCATATTTATCTTTTTTCGCCCTCATGGCTACACCAATAATTTTAGATTTATTTTGGGCTAGATTTCTAGCTGTCATATTAGGGACATAATCATATTCCTCAATCATCTTTTCTACTTTTTCTATTGTGGCTTTTGAAACCTGACCCGATTTTCCATGTATAACATTATTAATGGTTGTCGTACTGATCCCCAACATATCAGCCATTTCTTTAATCGTTATCATAACCCTAAAACCTCCTACAAGTATATTTTAATTTAATCCTAGTTTTCCTTTTGATATCTCTATTACTTCAACATCCATAAAATCATTGCCTTTTAAAACAAAGACTTCTTTTCCCTTTCTTAAAACAATCTCTTCTTTATTATACGCTAGAAAACAGGCTTCATCAACGTCCCATAACTTCGGATTGGCTTTTGCTGTTGCCTGTTCTTTCATTATGTCTATAGACTCGTTAATCGCTTGTTTTAGGTCTTTTTCTTTAAGCCTATCAAAGTCAGCCCTTGTTAGTCCTCGGTCTATTAATGATTCTTGTAGATCCCCTGATTCATAGGAGTATTCTAAATAAGGATAATACCATTTTCTTAGATTTTTAACTGCTTCTCCTTTGTATCTTTTAACTAATTCTTGAGCAATACTTTTAGTTAAGGCTTTTGCGTACTGGGTTTCTATATAGCTGATTTCATCTTTATGTGATCCGCTTGATCTATATTCATATGACCTTGGAAGTAGAATACTGACACTTTGTAATAAGGTTCCGTCCCCTGTTTCCTCTGATGTTTCTATAAAATCACTTCTAAGTAAAATCCTATATTTCTCCCTATTGGAGGGATTTTTTCCACCTGTTAATTCACTCATGTTTTGCATACCAATAATACTAATTCCTATGGATATAATAACAGCTGCTGAAATCGCTATTATAAATGTTGATGTTTTATACCTTTTTGAATGTTTGGAAGGCTTGACAAACATCCTATAAATTTGACCTACTACAAGACCTATAGAAACCGGTAAAAAAGCAAATAGTAGTATCTTGTTTTCAAGAAATATAGCGCTATAGCAAACATATAGAACAAACAGAATGATCACTATAAAAGCCAGGGCAAAGTTTATTCTCGTGAAGTAAAACTTCCCTTCACTGTATTCTATTTTTCTGCCTAATTCTATATTGTTTTTATTGGTTTTTAAAAACTTTTTTGTATGCACTAAATGGATTATAGCCAAAATAATTTGCATAGGTAACAGTGGTACAATAGTTTGATTTAGACCATTTTGCATAAAAAACACACTTGTAGCCATCCCGCCTGATATCATCCAAGTTGTAAATATCAAATAAGGAATTAAGACATAATAACCCATCATCTGAGTTTTCGCCATATTTTCTAGTAACTTAAATTCCTCTTCTTCATCTGTATGAATATCTAATGCATCTGAATCCTTTTCTTTATAATATATATGAAGATTATAAGATTTAGTGCAGTAGTTCCACCCTATAGACTCACAAGCACTCTCAAACTCAGCTCCCTCTTCTTTACTCTTTTTGGTAAACGCCGTTTCTCTTTCGTAGGGTGAGATCGAAAAATCTAGTTCCTGTGGCTTAATTTTTTTAAATATAAACAGACTGCCTACAATAATCTTATTAATTAACCATCCCTTATTAGCCATGGATTCTAGATATCTTTCCACTGAAGGATAGTTTGTAATGTTTAAATATTTATTTTCTATTTTCAAATTCATCATCATGACCCCCTATTACTCTGCTTCCATCTTTTAATAACAACTCAAGTCTTTCCATCTCTTCTCTTACTAGTTGATCACCTACACTTGTAATAATATAAGTTTTTTTATTATCACAATCTGCCACCATTTCTATATATTTATCTTCCTCAAATCTTCCTAAAAGGGAATATAATGTTCCTGGTCCAACTTTAACCCTTCCATCTGTAAGCCATTCAACATACTGCATAATCTCATACCCATGCCTCTTTTTTTTTAAACTTAGAAGTATATAATACATAGGCTGAGTAAGACTCCTTGCCTTTTGTTTAGCCATGATATTCTCTCCTTTATATCACTTGTTACTATATCGACTATCGACATAGTATACTCGAAGTGTATATCGACACCCGATATATGTCAAGTAGTTTTTTTCTTGGGTAACTCGGGGGATATGTTGTGCCAACCATTGTGGGGAAGATTCTGGGTTAGTAAAGGGCAATTAAAAAACGACCTGAAAGATTAAAACCTTTCGGGTCGTTTTGCTTTGTCTGGGTTGCTGGCAAGGGTCATGGGGGACAGTCCCTACCTATGTGGACAGGGACAGTCCCCATTTGTTTGTGTTGCGAAAGCTACTTTACCACCCCTGCGATGCCCCATAAGCTCACCTAAGACATCTTTACCTCTCCAATTGACCGATGCCCCAGTCCTATGACAACTTCATTAAGGTGTAGCAGTCCGATGCTTAGGAAGATACAGACACTGATGTGCTCACCAGATCTTGCTATGCCGATCTTTCCGCCCACACTAAGGCCGTTGGCTTTGGCTGAAACTTGCATAATAGCCTCTCTTGTGGCACCTGCTACGGCGCCGTCATGGAGATGGCAATCCTCAATAATGCCACTTCTCTTTGTAGCTACTAATGCCCGTTCAATAATCTTAGGCACTGAAGAGATTAGATTTCCACCTATATCAACTGCTGCTGCAATAACACCCTCTTCTTTTAGCTCTTTAATTAAGGCAACCTCTTGCTCCCTTGTTGAAATAGCCATTTGAACTGAATATTTGGCTACATCTACACTATTTTTAACCATAAGCTTCTCCTCCTCTCACCCAGTTTGTCTGAACTGAGTTTCATTTTATATTACTTTGAAACGATTTTTAGCGCATATCCTTTTCCGTGTAATAGACTAGGCCTATTGCACCTGGTCCTACATGTAAGCCTATAATTGGCCCTATATCTGATATCGTAGGTACTATATTTAGTTTTTCCTGAATAGTAGCTGCTAACTCCTTAGCCTCTTCAAGGGCATTAATATGATGGACACAGACTTCTTTTAGTCCGTACGCCTTGCCATCTTGTATAAGCCTATCTAACATAACACCTACAGCTTTTGTTTTGGTCCGCGCTTTTTTCAGAACGGTGGTCTCACCATTTTCCACCGTTAAAATAGGGATAATCTTAAGTAGGGTTCCAATTAACCCACTGGCCCCCCCAATTCTTCCACCCTTAATAAGATATTCTAGGTTATCAGGTAAAAACATAAACCGACTTCTTCTTATGTTTTCTTCAACTGCTACTTTAACCTCTTGTAACTTTCCACCTGCCCTAGCCAGCCTTGCCCCTACAATTGCAGCAAAACCTAGCTGCATACAATTTGACTCTGAATCTACAATCTCTATTTTTCCTGCTGGGTACTCTTCTAAAACCATATCTTTAGCAAGATGGCTGTTTGCATAAGTTCCGCTCATTTTTGATGATAAAAACACGCACACAAGTTCATCCCCTTCTTCTACCATTGCTTTCATCATTTTGTACATTTCCTCTACAGAAGGTTGAGACGAAGACGGAATCTCTTTTTTATTGAGTCCACTATAAAAGCTTCTATTGTCTATGTCTATTTCCCTCATACTTTCATATCCTCGAATAACATTTAAGGAAATAATTTTTATTCCTAATTCTTTTTGAATGTCCTTATGAATGTAACTCGTACTATCTGTTAAAATTTGTACTGCCACTGTTAGTTCCTCCTATCATTTTATCTTCTAGATACAAACGCATATAATCACACTAAAACATTCCACTTCATACTTACCATCTTTAACTTCTACAGGGTTTTCTAAAAAATCATTTGGCCAATCTTTCCCTGTGTCCACAACTCTATACCACTTTCCTTGACTTGTTTCTGGTAATTTAAAAGTCAAGGGCTCTTCATACCCGTTAATTGCAACATATATATCTAAATCATCTCTAACGATACCGTTGCAATCTCCATGAAGCATAAAGGCTATTGTACGAGAATAATAAGCCCAATCAGGGTAATCTGGTTCCACGCCATGCCACGTTATTTCACCTTTAGCATCTTGGGATAAAAAATGATGACGGCTGAATAAAGGATGCCTTTTTCGAAAATGGGTGATTTTACAAAAATAATTATAAATATCTTTAAACTGCTCTTTACGTTCCCAATCTACCCAGCTAATGTCATTATCTTGGCAATAGGGGTTATTATTTCCCTTTTGAGTTCTACAAAACTCATCTCCCATTACAATCATAGGAACACCTTGGGATATCATTAAAAGTGTTACTGCATTTTTCATTTGTTTTTTTCTCATTTTAATAATCTCTGGGTTTCTTGTTTCCCCTTCTTCGCCGTAATTGCAACTTATATTATCATTGGTTCCATCTCGGTTATTTTCGCCATTAGCTATATTGTGCTTACTATTGTATGAAAAAAGATCCCACAGTGTAAAGCCATCATGAGCGGTTACAAAGTTAATACTATCTAAAGGACCTCTCCCCTCTTTTTTAAACAAATCAGGGCTACCTGTAATTCGCGTTGCTAAATTTGAAATAATATTGATATCACCATTTAAAAACCGTCTTATAACATCTCTATATTTTCCATTCCATTCTGCAAAACCGGCAGGCATCTCCCCTAAGTGGTATCCGCCTCCTGCATCCCAACTTTCCGCTATTAACTTGGTGCTTCCCAAAATAGGATCCTGGGCAATATCTCTTAGAAGGGAATACTCCCCCATCCATTGTCCATTATTATCTCTGCCTAAAATCGAGGCTAAATCAAATCTAAAGCCATCCACGTGCATCTCTGTGACCCAGTAGGTCAAACTATCTATAATCAGCTTTTTAACAACCGGATGATTCGTATTGAGGGTATTACCTGTACCTGAATAGTTGGCATAATATTTTCGATCATAAGGGCTTAACATATAGTATATTTGATTATCCAGCCCTTTAAAGTTAAGTGTAGGTCCTTTTTCATTTCCTTCTCCTGTATGGTTATAAACAACATCTAGTATAACCTCAAAGCCTTCCCTATGGACTGCCTTTACAAAATCCTTAAAATCAACGACCTCATCACCCTGTTTCTTTGCATCTGTATAGTGTTTAGCAACTGCAAAAAAGTTATTAGGGTTATATCCCCATACATCATGTAGCCTCGATCCTGTTATAGGATTAAGATTTGTATTACTATCCACATTAAAATCATATATAGGCAAAAGCTCTAGGGTCGTTACCCCTAGCTTCTTTAAGTGATCTAATTTTTCAAGAATACCCTTAAAAGTTCCTTTGCATTTGACACCTGATGTTTCTGACTGTGTAAATAATCTTACATGCATCTCATATATAATGGTCTCTGCCATGGGTATATTCGGCCGGGGGGCATCTTCCCAATCATATTCCCGGTCGTCAATTACAACTGACTTATAATTAAAGTGTCCAGGCCCCTTTGCCACTGATTTACCATAAGGATCAACAAGCAACTTGGTTCTATCAAACCTATTGCCACTAGCAATATCATATTGCCCATTCATTTTCCATGCGTAGTAAGAACCGTGCCCCACGTCTTTAATCTTTATATGCCACACATTTCCTGTTTTGTTATAAATCTCATCTAATTCATATTGAAAAATAGGATTTGTATCATCACTATTATCATAAATTTGAATCGTTACCTGTGTCGCATTCTTAGAAAACACGCCAAAATTAGTGAAATTATCATCTATTGTTGCACCCAATATAGGTTTTCCATTATTAAGTGAAAATTTCATTGTCTCAACTCCTTCAGGTTGCTTAGCAACTATATTATAGTATATTACTATTGTATGTAAATATAAAGCTTTTTTCATTATATCCCACTTGAAAATTTTTAAGAGGTGTGTTAAAATAATTTAAATTACAAAGACAATGATAGAGACCTAGTAGATTTTTACTTTTATTTTAGAGAGTGTGCGTCAGGTGCAAGCACATATAGGGTAAATTATCGAATTACAACTCTTGAGTCTCCAATTTTGGCGGTTTATCCATCCGTTATCATGGAAAGAGGCAAGATATAAAACTATTTATATTTTGTGAATTAAGGTGGTACCACGAGTCTTCTCGTCCTTATGAGGATAGAGGAGTTTTTTTGTGCGCTAAAATAGAAATTAGTTGGTAATTATTTCATTTTAACACACAAAAAAATCCCTAAAAAGTAATTGCATGTATTTAAAATAAGGAGGATTATCATGAGTGTTTATGACGAATTAGTGGACCGTGGCTTTATTGAGCAAGCTACCCACGAGAAAGAAACTAGGGAATTATTAGATAATGAGAAAATCAGTTTTTATATAGGATTTGATCCTACTGCCGATAGTTTACACGTTGGCCACTTTGTTGCCGTTATGGCTATGTCCCATATGCAACGTGCTGGCCACAGACCAATTGCATTACTTGGTGGCGGGACTGGTATGATTGGTGACCCTAGCGGAAAAACTGATATGCGCCAAATGATGACAAGAGAAACGATTGATCACAATATTGCATGCTTTAAAAAACAACTTTCAAGATTTATGGAGTTTGGCGAAGGTAAAGCTATGATTGTTAACAACGCAGATTGGTTACTTGATTTAAACTATGTAGACTTCCTTAGAGAAGTTGGTGTTCATTTTTCAGTAAACCGTATGTTAGCTGCTGAGTGTTTTAAAAAGCGACTCGAAACAGGCTTATCATTTTTTGAGTTTAACTACATGCTTATGCAATCCTATGACTTTCTAGAATTATACAGGCAACATGGCTGTAAGCTTCAAATGGGTGGAAATGATCAGTGGTCTAATATTATTAGTGGGGTTGACCTTGTTCGTCGTTTACATGGCGAAACTGCTTTTGGTCTTACCTTCTCACTCCTTACAACGAGCGCTGGTATTAAGATGGGTAAAACAGAAAAAGGTGCTGTATGGTTGGATCCTGATAAAACATCCCCATATGAGTTCTACCAATACTGGCGAAACATTGCTGATGCTGATGTTCAAAAATGCTTATCGCTTTTAACTTACCTACCAATGGATGAAGTTCGTAGACTTGCCGCTCTAGAAGGCGCAGAAATTAACAAAGCAAAAGAAGTTCTTGCATTCGAAGTGACTAAAATTGTCCACGGCGAAGAAGAGGCTACTAAAGCAGCTGCAGCTACTAAAGCATTATTTGAGGGTGGATCTCAAGCTGGTTCTATTCCAACAACAGAAATCAGCACTGCTGATCTTGGAGAAGGTATGGATATTTTAACGCTTCTTCAAACAACAAAAATGATTCCTACTCGCTCTGAAGGCCGTCGTCTGATTACACAAGGCGGGGTTAAAGTTGATGGCGAAAATGTTGAAAACATTGAGTTGTTAATTACAACTGAGTCTTTTAAAGAAGGCCAATTAATGATTCAAAGAGGTAAAAAAGCTTTCCATAGAGTTCAATTAGTTTAATTAATCTAACTCACCAAAAAAAGCTAAAGAGTATCTGCCCTATATTCCAGTGGGCTTATACTCTTTAGCTTTTTTGTATCTTTTATTTTAGTTATTTAATATTTTTTAAGAGCGCCACTAAAAATTCCCAGACATTCTTGGTAGAACTAATGCTTAAGTTTTCTTCCGGTGTATGAGCCCCCCTAATATTAGGACCAAATGAAATCATATCAACACCTGGTAGTTTTTCTGATATAAAACCGCACTCAAGGCCTGCATGAATAGCTTGAATAACTGGTGCCACACCATACATCTTCTCATAGACACTTATAGCAAGGTCGCGAATAGGCGAGTTAGGCTCATAGACCCATGCTGGGTAATCTGATACCTTTGAAAACTCAGCCCCTACAAACTTACCTAAGCTCTCTACCTTAGACACTAGTAGTTCTTTCCGGCTTGGAACAGAACTTCTTAAAGCGCTAGAGAAAATCATGTGATCTGATGCAGTCTTTACAATCCCTATATTAAGAGATGTTTCAACAAGCCCTTCCACATCCATGCTCATGGCCTCAATGCCGTTAGGATGAAGCACTAGAATACTAATGGCTTTTTCCTTTATATCCTTAGGTAAAACATATTCAACATGATCCGTCCCAACAGCTTCCATTATGACCTTAACATCTGGATCTTGAACTCTAAATTCATTTGTAAAGATTTTGTTCCACTTTTGAATAATATCTGTTACAGCTGCTTGATCATTCTTGCTGATTCCTATAACTGCTTGGGTTTCTCTAGGAATAACGTTATCTTTTGAACCACCTTCTACGGATCCAAGTTCAAACTCTATTTCATCTTGAATAGCATTCAACAAACGACCCATTAACACTGTCGCGTTAGCCCGTTCTAAATGAATCTCAGCACCTGAATGGCCACCTTGTAGGCCTTCCACTCTTATCTTATAAAACTCTAGCTGTGGGTTTGGTTTATTGGATGTGTAATCTAGCTTTAACTGAGTTCTAACGCCTCCAGCGCAGCTGACATAGAACTCACCCTCTTCTTCTGTATCTAAATTCAGTAAGATTTTACCTTCAAAATGCTCTGGGTGCATATTGGCTACCCCAGTCATTCCACGTTCTTCATCTATTGTCATTAAGGCCTCCAGAGCTGGGTGCTCTAGGTTATCAGAAGCTAATACTGCCATTTGATAGGCTATAGCTGCTCCGTTATCTGCGCCTAGTGTTGTTCCCCTTGCTCTTATTAAGTCGCCATCTACATAAAGATCTAAAGGATCCTTTTTAAAATCATGATCACGATTCACTTCTTTTTCACAAACCATATCTAAATGGCCCTGTAAAATAACAACTGGCGCATTTTCATAGCCTTTAGTTGCTGGCTTTTTAATGATAATGTTATAGACTTCATCTTGAATGACTTCTAATCCAAGGTTGTTAGCAAAAGCCACCATATGGTCACTAATTGCTTTTTCGTCTCCGGATTCTCTTGGAATATTACTGATTTCTTCAAAATACTTAAATACCAAGTGTGGTTCTAGTTCTGCTAATCGTTGTGCCATTTTACCACTCCTTATGTCTATGGTTATTTTGATTGCTTTTATTAGTTTTTAAAACTATGAATAGGTGCTGGAATTCTTCCACCACGATTAATAAATTTTGCACAGCTAAAAGGGTTTACTTTCATAATAGGGGAGTAACCTAGTAACCCACCAAATTCAACCATATCCCCAACTTCTTTACCGATTACTGGGATAATTCTTACAGCTGTCGTTTTATTATTAATCATACCAATAGCCATCTCGTCTGCAATAATTCCTGAAATAGTCGTTGCTGGGGTACTTCCAGGTATGGCTACCATGTCAAGTCCTACAGAACAAACACATGTCATGGCTTCTAATTTTTCTATTGAGAGAGCGCCCACTTCTACAGCTCTAATCATGCCATGATCTTCACTGACTGGAATAAATGCGCCACTGAGTCCGCCTACAGATGAAGAAGCCATAACGCCACCCTTTTTTACGCAATCATTAAGCATAGCAAGGGCTGCTGTGGTTCCTGGTGCACCTGCATATTCAAGGCCCATTTCTTCAAATATTTCAGCAATACTATCTCCAATTGCTGGGGTTGGTGCAAGAGATAAGTCAATAATTCCAAAAGGAACCCCTAAGCTCTCAGCTGCCTCTTTGGCTACCATTTGTCCAACTCTGGTAATTTTAAATGCAACTTTCTTAATGGTTTCACAAAGTGTTTCAAAATCTACTTCTCTAACACTTTCTAGAGCCTTTTTAACAACACCTGGTCCACTTACCCCAACATTTATAACCGTATCTTTTTCGCCTACACCATGAAATGCTCCTGCCATAAATGGATTATCATCTGGGGCATTACAAAATACAACTAACTTTGCGCAGCCAATAGATTCTCTATCTTTTGTTCTTTCAGCCGTTTCTAAGATAATTTCTCCTATCTCTTTAACCGCATCCATGTTAATCCCTGACTTACTACTTCCTAAGTTAATAGAAGCACAAACACGCTCTGTTACAGCCATAGCTTCTGGAATAGATCTCATGAGGACTTCATCAGAAGGTGTACATCCTTTTTGAACTAAGGCTGAAAATCCACCAATAAAGTTAACCCCTACTTCTTTCGCTGCCCGGTCTAATGTCTGAGCAATAGACACATAGGAATCCGCCTTAGTCCCTGCTGCTACAAGAGCAATAGGTGTAACTGAAATTCTTTTGTTTACAATCGGAATACCATATTTTTTAGATATTCTCTCCCCTGTTGACACAAGGTCTTTTGCTTTTATTGTAATTTTATCATAAATTTTTTGGTTCAATTTATCGATATCGCTATCCATACAATCCATTAAACTAATCCCCATTGTAATGGTACGAATATCTAAATTGGATTCTTGTATCATTTTATTGGTTTCAAGTACTTCAAAATTTGTAATCATAATTGTCTCCTTAGCTATTATATACGATGCATTGTATTGAAAATGGACTCATGTTGTAGCTTAATATCTACCCCGATTTCTTTACCTAATTCATCCAGTAAATCGATTGTTTTGTCTAATTCTTCATCTGTTTCTTTTAGTTCTACAATCATCATCATATTAAAATAACCTTGAACAATAGTTTGTGATATATCTAAAATATTCACATTTTCATCTGATAACAACGTACAAACTTTCCCAATAATACCTACTTTGTCTTTTCCTACTACGGTAATAATACCTCTCATAATAAAACCCTCTCTTCTATATACTTTTATATACTTTTTTTATCCCAATAAATCTCTATATGGTCACCATCTTTTAAAGCATCTGTATACCCTGCTCTCTGACCATTCTGTTTTAACACGATATTTCCCTGAGGACTAGATAAATCAAAATCAATAAAATCAAAAACTGTTACAACAACAAGATTTTTCTTATATGGGATTGATATAACTTCATCATTCACCATAACGTGTATTGACCTTCGTTCTGACATACCTGGAAGTCCAACAATTGAATCCTCAACCTTTTCTTGTGCCTTTTCTGCTTGTGCTACTTCTTCTTGTACTACTACTACTTCTTCTTTGCCATCTTCCTTGATTTCA
Organism: Candidatus Epulonipiscium sp.; assembly: GCA_012841565.1. The sequence goes on from DUUM01000299.1 coordinate 80,808, forward strand.
TCAAGTTTATTTATAATGACAATTTCATCATTTTCTTGAACCTTATATTTACAATCTACTACTTTACCATTAACCCTAATTCGTGCTTCTTCTTCAGCTAAACCAACTTGATGAACTAATTCAATCATATTGACTTGCCCATCTTCGCCATTTTGGGCCGGGTATATCTTTAGTTGATCGCCTTCTGAAATACCGGTTTCAAGTGTTGCTTCTTTGTTATTACAAATAATGCGTGGTTGGTTGCCGACGCCACCTTTTATTCGTATTCGCTTTCCATTTAGCTTAAACATCAAGGTTTTTCCTCTGATGCTTATAATTTGAGTATGATCCATCCCAATAGCAATAATAGCGTCTGAAATCGTTATCTTTTTTGTATGAAGTAATTCAACTCTTTTATCATTAACCGTAATATTTACAAAATCATTTTCTTTTTTTGCCATTGTGGTTAAGCAAATACCAAGAGGCGTAATACTCTCAGGCCCCTGAATTTCTTTTTTATCATCAATGACCATGGTGGCATGTTGGCTACTTCTAATAGAAACCCTTTCAATAGGTAATGCTAACTTTTCTGCTAATATCTCAGTAATATGCGGTGTTTGACTAGCCCCTCCCACACAAAAAACTGCATTGGGCGGACTATTACCATTAAGACTTATTATTTTGCTAGCAATCTCTGTCCCGAGTTTTTCTACCACTTCTTTAATGACCATTTGCATATCTTTAGTCGAAACTTCATGAGAAATTCCTATAATATCCACAAATTCAATGGTTGCTTTATGAGCTAACTGCTGTTTTATATTTTCTGCTGTTTTAAAATCAACCAAATAGGTATGTACAAGCTTCTCTGTTATAGCATCCCCCGCAAGAGGAATCATCCCGTATGCCATAACGCTGCCTTCTTTTGTAATGGCAATATCTGATGTGCCTGCACCTATATCTACAAGGGCTAAATTCAGCAACCTTAAATTAGGTGGTATAACGGCGTTCATAGCTGCAATAGGCTCCAATGTTATATTAATAACCTTTAGGCCAATTTTATCCATAACAGTATATAAACTATCAACGACTACTTTGGGTAAGAAGGTCGCCAAAATATCTGCTCCTATTTCCTTGCCTTTTTGCTCTTCTAGATTTGCTATAGAGTACCCATTTAAATAGTAATTCACAACAGAATGTCCAACATAAAAGTAAGCACTTTCTTCTTCATAATCTGTCTCTGTAATTTGGTTTTGCGCTTCTTGTATCCCTTGCAGTTCAAGGCCCTTAATCATAAATCCATTAATGATTTGTGGTTCGTCAAATTTTTGAGATACACTTACTTTTACTGTTTTGAGTACTCTTCCTGCTGCCGCTATAGATACCTCTTCTAGGACTGTCCCAATTTGGGATTCTAAGCTTTCTTTAACTTTTTTTGCACTTCTAGCCACTGCTAATATATCATGAATCTGGCCATCTACCATTGCCCGCGATTCATGCTCTATTATCTTGGTTGCTACTACAATAAATTCTTTTTCCTGCTTATAACCGACTATTCCTATAATAGTACGTGTACCAATATCTAAGCCGAAAATTAAATTATCTTTTTCTTTCTCTAGCATAAGATATCAACCCCTTATCATGACTCTTTTACATATTACATTCTACTACATCAGACTACAAAATAACAGTAACTACTTAAAAATCGTTTATTAATTCGTATACCATTCATATATATTTTGATAGACGTTCATATGGTGAGGTTTAATATCCCCTTTGATCTTTTCATTTGTAATTAAGGCTGCCGTTCTAAAATGTAGACTTAAATAGGGTAACTGCTCTGAAATATAGAGTTGTAGTTTAGAATAAACTTCTTTCAATTGTTCGTTACTTTTAGCATTAAAAGCTTCTTTTAGCAAGTTGTCCATTTTCTCATTTTTATAATTGCCATAGTTTGTCCCCGTGTCAGCATATGCCGAATGAAATGCAAAAGACAAATCCGGAATGACCGATAAATCCCAGCCACCTAGAAATAAATCATATTGCTTATTTTGTACTCTTTCTACAAAAGCTGCTTCATCAACTTCTAAAATCTCTAAAGTAACACCCACATCTTTGTACATTTTCTTAAGCGCATTGGCAACGTTCACGCGCTGCATATTATTGGCATTTACAAGTAACTCTATAGTTGATGTAGAATCCCCTAGAAGCTCTTTAGCCTTTTCTACATCCGCTTCATACTCCTTAGAATTGGGCTCATATAACCATGAGCTTGGTGATATAGGAACATCTGTAACGTGCCCATGGTATAAATAAAATTTCTCTAATAGATATTCCCTATTAGTTGCATATAATAATGCTTGTCTCATTTTAATGTCTTGAAATATGGGTTTATTAAAATTCATCCCTATATAATCGTAATTTAAAGTCATATATTCATTAATATTACTTTTTTTATTTTTTGCATATTTTTCCCAGTCTATAACATCAGTGCTTACGACATCGATTAGCCCCTGATCAAAAGAATACAAATCACTTTCATCATCTGGGGTAAATAATACTTTTATTTTAGAAATGTTAGGTTCCCCTTTAAAGTAGTTTATATTATGCTTAAGAATCATTTCTCTATTGGTTACAGATGATTCAAATACATAGGCACCTGTCCCTATAGGATGTGTGCCTATATTCTCAATATGTGCTGGAATAATAGGAAAATACAAAGTATGTCCGTAGCCACTAAAAGATTCTTTATACACAATACGTACCCCATTATTTTCTGTAGGTGTATAGCTAATTATATTTTTTATACTTGGTTTGTAAGGACTATCTACCGCTTCTTGAATGGTTTTTATAGAAAAGATAACATCTTCTGGTGTTAAAGGTGCCCCATCATGCCATTTGATACTTGGGTCTAGGGTAATATCAAGTACCGTTCCTTCTCCACTCATAATCCATGATTTTGCTAAGTTGGGTACAACCTCATCTTGCTCATTGAAATCCACTAAGGTATCAAACACCAATTTTAACGTTTTATCCACTGTTTTATCCATATTCAGAATTGGATTTAAGGTCTTAGGACTGCGCATTGCTATTTTTATATCGCCCCCTTGTTGGGCTACTACTGACTCTTGGGCAACCTCTGGTGCTATGACACCCGGTTCATCTTGAGTCATCTCAACCTCTGGTGCCTTGTTTCCACACCCAACCCCAATAAAGGCTCCTAGGCAAATAACCATCATCATCCATAGGGATTTTCTTATTCCCATTAAACGTACCTCCTTAGTATAAATACCTATAAAATTTAAGGTTCTCACTGACCTTTTCTATATACTTTCTTGTTTCCCCAAATGGTATGTAGTTAAGCGTAACACCATCTAAGCTATATTCTTTATTATTTCTCCACTTGTACACATTGCCTGTACCTGCATTATAAGCTGCTAAAAGCGTTGGTATGTCCCCCTCATACTGCTTAAGTAGTTTGGCCACATACCAGCACCCAATATTAATATTAACAGTGGGATCAAACAGCTGATCTTTTGTAAAGCCTTGCATCTTTAGCTCTGAAGCGGCCCATTCACCCGTTGTGTCCATAATTTGCATTAAACCTTTTGCACCTCTTTTTGAAATCGCATTAGGGTTAAATTTACTCTCAGCTTTAATGATTGAGAATACGAGCAATGGATCAACATTATACTGCTTGGCATTTTTAAAGACCTGCTCTTTGTATGTCATTGGAAAAACAAATGTTGGTAACATAATATAACGTATTATAACACATAAAATGCATATAATAAAAAGTCTTACTATAAATTTTTTAAGGACGAGTATATAGTTATTCACCTTTTATAACCCCTTTAAGTTTTGTTCCAGCAAATACCTAATTTGCTCTTTTGTATGCTCAGTTGTGCTGGTGTTATTAATTTGTATAGTGATTCTCTTTTTAATCTTAGACCATGGTAACTGGGTAGAAATACGCTTTATAGCCTCTTCCTTGGAAAGTCCATTCCTCACCATAACCCGCTGAATTTGGGTCTCGACTGGAACATATACCCCCCATACCTGATCTACTAATTCAATTAACCCTATTTCAATTAGTAGTGCTGCATCTACAATAATATAATCATTACTTCCTTTTTCTAAAGCAGTCTCTATTTGTTCTTTTACCGCCTTATAAATGAGAGGATGTGAGATATTGTTTAGTTTTTGTAATGCTTTAGGATCAGAAAAAACAATTTCTCCAAGAACACGACGATTTATTTCCCCATCTGTACCCAGTATTTGATCTCCGAATGCTTCTATTGCCGGAATATACCCCGGACTCCCTTTTTTCAATATCTCATGACCTATATCATCTGCATTAATTATATAGGTGTTTGCTAGTTCACTTAATAAACCCACTACCGTGCTTTTTCCTGAGCCCATTCCCCCAACAATGCCTATTATCTGCATCTAAATTCCCCTTTATTTCATATCGTACCAAGTCATGCCTGTATTTAAATCCACATCTATTGGGACACTCAGCTTGGCTGCGTTTTCCATTTCGTATTTTAAAACTTTCTTTACTTCTTCTAACTCTTCTTTATGGGCCTCTATTAACAGCTCATCATGCACAGTTAAAATAAGTTTAGATTTCATTTTATTTTGTTTGAGCACACGATCTACTTTGATCATTGCTATTTTGATTATATCTGCTGCTGTCCCTTGTATCGGCGTATTCATAGCAATACGCTCTCCAAAGCTTCTGACATTAAAATTACTTGCATTTATTTCAGGAATGGCTCTTCTTCTTTGGAAAAGTGTTTCTACATATCCTTTTTCTTTAGCTGAAATAACGATATTATCCAGATATTCTTTAACCTTTGGATATTTTGCGAAATAGCCTTCTATATATGTTTTAGCTTCTTTTTGGGTTATTTTAAGATCGTCTGATAAGCTAAAAGCACTAATCCCATAAACAATCCCAAAGTTTACCGCTTTAGCATTATTTCTTTGAAGAGAAGTAACCTCATCAAAAGGTATATCAAAGACCTGAGAAGCTGTTAATTTATGAATATCTTGATCATGAATAAAAGCATCTATTAAGGTTGGATCTTCAGAAATATGCGCCAATACCCTCAGTTCAATTTGAGAGTAGTCTGCCCCTACAAAAATATAATCCTCATTGGTTGGAATAAAGACCTTTCGGATTTTACGCCCGAGTTCTAATCTAATAGGTATATTCTGAAGATTAGGCTCCGTAGAACTAATACGCCCTGTAGCTGTAACTGTTTGATTAAAGGTAGAGTGTATCTTGCCCGTTTCTTTGTTAATCACAGCAAATAATCCATCCACATAGGTGGATTTTAGCTTACTTAGATGTCTATATTCTAACACTCTCCCTACAATAGGATAGTCTATTTCTAACTTTTCTAGGACTTCAGCAGAGGTTGAGTACCCTGTTTTCGTCTTTTTAAGAGGGGGTATTTCTAATTTTTCAAATAATATGACCCCTAACTGCTTAGGTGAGTTAATATTAAATTCTTCTCCTGCAAAGTCATATATTTCTTTTGTCATGATTGCAATTTTCTCTGATATCATTTTTCCGTATTCTTCAAGTTCTTTTTGTTCTATTTTTATACCTGCTTGTTCCATATCAAACAGAACTTTTATGAGGGGCATTTCTATTTCATAAAACAATTCTTTTTGATTAAACTCTTCTAATTGTTTCTCTAATTCTATATGGGCTCTATATATAATATTAGCTCTTGCACCAATCCATGATGTCCTTTTTTCTGGCTCTAACTCAAATATAGATTTCTTTTTCTTACCTTTCCCCAGTAAAGACTCTTCACTTTCATGGGTTTCAGATATAAACATATGTCCAAGTTCATCTATATCATAAGTACTATTGGTTGGATTTAAGACATAAGCTGCAATTAATGTGTCAAATCCAAGACCTATAAGATTAGCGTTGTACTGTGTAAATATATGCATATCATCTTTCAAATTATGTCCTATTTTCTTAATCAGTTTGTTTTCTAAAACTGGTTTTAGGATTTCAATAATCTGCTTTATAGAAAAATTTTCTCCTGATTCAATCCAGTAACTTTTGTCTTCACTATAGCAAATACTAATACCACATAATGTATCATTTTCATTAACACATAAGTATGCAAACTTTTCTATAAGGCCTAAGTCACCCACAAGAGATTTTAAGTCTGCCTCATTATCTATACGTTTATAATTAACATCACTATTTTTATTTTCAACATCTTCGTAGACATCTGCTTCATATTCCAGGCGATTTAATAGGTTCTTAAATTCTAACTCTTGAAATATAGCAACGCTTTCTGGTGATAAGACTAAGCTATATTCGAGTTGTTCTGGTACTATATCAATATCCATATCTGTCATAATCGTTACTAACATCTTACTATCTATTGCTTGCTGTTTATATGTTTCTAGATTTTCAGAAAGCTTTTTTTGCTTAATTTGAGAGATGTTTGCTAAGAGGTTTTCCATAGTTTTGTATTCTTGAATTAATTTTAAAGCCGTTTTTTCGCCTACTCCTGGAACCCCTGGAATGTTATCTGATGTATCTCCCATTAAGCCTTTAACATCTATAAATTCTATAGGGGTCACACCATACTTTTCCATGACATCTGCGGCGTAATATTCTTCTATTTCTGTGCCACCTTTTTTTGTTTTTGGAATTCTTATTTTTATTTTATCTGTAGCAATTTGTAAAAGGTCCCGGTCTCCTGATAGAATGGTTGGTTCAAATCCATCTTTTTCTAGCTTCTTAGCTAAGGTTCCTAGAATATCATCCGCTTCATATCCTGCCGCTTCAAACCGGCATATATGCATTGTATCTAAAACCTTTTTAAGCAGTGGTATCTGAGGCCTAAATTCTTGCGGTGCGCCTTTACGAGTCCCCTTATATTCCGGGAATTTTTCATGTCTAAAGGTTGGTAAACTAAGATCAAATGCAATCCCTACATAATCTGGCTTTTCTTCTTCAATTGTACTAATTAGGATGTTTATAAAACCATATACTGCATTGGTATAGTCTCCGTTCTTATTCGTTAGTAATGGAAGTCCATAAAAAGCTCTGTTAGCAATACTATGGCCATCAACAAGTAATACTTTTTTCCCCACAATGACACCTCTATTTTATAATATTTGTTTTAAATTTTTTCAACTTATATTTTTCTACTTATATTTTTTCAATATCTTCAATAAACTTTAGTGTTTTAAATTTTTTGTCAATATAAAAAGATATGTAGGTTGACATTATTTTGTTGTATTCAAATAACACCTGTTCTGAAACAGTAAACATAAATAATTCGTCAATATGTACTGACACAATATATTGCATGGTGTGCAAAGTACCTTTTAAAATATTAAAACGATATTGGCTAGGCACAGAACAATCGCCACACACAATACCGCCTTGAGTAATATCAAAATATACACGGGTACATTCCTCATGAGATAAGCCACATATATTGCAGCTAAAAACATTAGGCATAAAACCTAAAAGGCACATATGTTTAAGCTCAAATATATGCCTGATTATATTAGGTTTAATTGTATCTTTACACATAGCTTGAAGTGTCCTAACCATAAGTCTTAAAACATCTGGTGAATTCAAATTTTCTTCCATGGTCACGTCTACAAATTCTAGTACATACGCACTATAGGCCAACCTTATTAAATCATTGCGCAAATCATGAAATGCTTCTATAATATCGACTTGAATAAGCTTATAGTTTCCTTTTGTTTCTTGGATTACAAATTGCGCGTACACAAAAACCTGAGTACCACTGGCTAGCCCACGGTTATGCCGTTTAGCATACGGTGCATTGATCATGAGCTTTCCATTTAATTTTGTAAATATAGAAATAAACTTATCGCTTTCTCCAATTGTATATTCTTTCATTACAATACCTTTTGTTTTAATTATACCCACAACTATTTCATCCCATCTAAGCTATTTTGATTAATCTGTTCACTATTTTCTGTAGCTTGTGAATGTGTATGTTCATTATACAACTTCTCATATTCTTTCAAATCTAGATAAGTTTCTATATTCCCAGTTTCTTCAAAACATCTCCAAAATTGTTCAACATACATTTCAATACCCCCTAACAGTTTTTTATACTATTAGATTGCTCAAAATTTTTTTCATTATTCTACTAAAAATATACCATTTTTATATACCTTGACAAATGTTTATTTACATATAATCTATCTTAGTCTATATTTTTAGCATTATAACCAAAGTTCTTTAATAAATAATCACTATCTCTCCAATTTTTCTTAACTTTAACCCACAGCTGCAGATATACTTTAGAGCCTAATAAACGCTCAATATCATATCTTGCTTTGGTACCAATTTCTTTCAGTTTTGCACCTTGTTTGCCGATAATAATCCCTTTATGTGAGTCTCTTTCACATACGATTGTTGCATCAATATCAATGATGTCTGAGTCTTCTCGTTTTTTCATTCCATCAATTTCAACTGCAATACCATGAGGGATTTCTTTATCAAGCATATAAAGTGCTTTTTCCCTAATAAGCTCTGCCACAAGTTGACGCTCTGGCTGATCCGTTATCATATCATCTGGGAAATATTGTGGTCCTTCTGGTAACCTCTCTTTAATCAGTTCCATAAGGCGTTCTATATTAGTTCCCTCAAAGGCTGAAATAGGAATAATTTCATCAAAGGTGTGTAGATCTTTGTACCTATCTATTAGGGTTCCTACTTCTTCTCTTGAAATTGAATCAATCTTATTGATAACTAATATAGTAGGTGTTGAAATATGTTTTAAGTTCTCGATAATCTGAGAATCTCCAGTACCAACTCTGTCACTAGGTTCTATTAAAAATAAGATAACATCCACTTCCCCTAGTGTTCTTTTTGCTGTTTTAACCATATATTCACCTAGCTTGTTTTTTGGCTTATGAATACCTGGTGTATCTATAAAAACGGCTTGAAAATCATCTTGTGTTAAAACACTTTGAATACGGTTTCTAGTAGTTTGAGGTTTGTTCGATGTAATGGCAATCTTTTCCCCTACAAAACGATTCATGAGCGTTGACTTACCGACGTTGGTTCTTCCAATTAATGTGATGAACCCCGAGCGAAATGGTTTTTCCAATATATTTTCCTCCTGATTATTATTACTTTATATTATTGTTATTTAAGATCTTTTCCAGTAAATGAATGTGGTAAAATTTCATCTAGTGTATATACCTTGTATTCATCTTCTTTATTTGAAAAAATTAATTTTCCTTCTGGCATAAGTTCTGCTATAACTTGCCTACATATCCCACATGGATATGTAAAGTCTCCTGAACTCCCAACCACTGCTATGGCTTCAAATTCTGTTGTGCCATCTGCAATGGCACTAAATAAGGCAGTGCGCTCAGCGCAGTTGGTTGCGCCGTAGGATGCGTTTTCAACATTACATCCCCTATATATGGTGCCATCCTTAGCTAATAAGGCAGCCCCCACTGAAAAATGTGAGTAGGGAGCATATGCATTTCCCATTGCAAGTCTAGCTTCTTTAATTAAATTTAAATAATCCATAATTTCACTCCTTCCAGTATCATCTAAACCATTATAACATTAAATCATTTAATAAGATTAATTATTTTTGGAAGTATGACAATACTGCCTATCACAATTGAACCTAGGGAAGCCATTAAGACCGCACCTGCTGCAATATCCTTTGCATCTTTGGCTAAAGGATGATATTTGCCTTGGCAAATCATATCGATTGTAATTTCAATCGCTGTATTAACCATCTCCGTTGCAAGGACAATCACGCTAGTTAGGATAATGATAACCCAGTCCACACTAGAAAACTTCAAAAGGAATCCCAGGATGATTAGCAGTCCCATTATACCCAGTTGCATTTTTATATTTCGCTCCGACCCTATAGTGATCCTAATACCCCTTAATGCATTAACGACACTACTCGCAAATGATTGGTTTTTGAATTTCATCTGACTAGTCCCAACTTTCCTAGCACCTTCTCTTGTTTATGAATCATCTCTTGTTCTTCCTCTTCGCTCACGTGATCATATCCTAGCAAATGAAACATACTATGGGCAACTAAAAAACCAAGCTCCCTTTCTAAGGAATGATTATACTCCGCAGCCTGCTCTATTAAGCGATCTACCGAAATAACAATATCACCTAATATAATATCTTCTCCTGGCAAATTACCATAGTCATTAGACTCCAATTCGATACTCGTCCAATCTATTTGAGGAAAGGAAATAACATCTGTTACCCTGTCTATCCCTCTATGCTCAGCGTTTATTTGTTTAATTTCATTATTATCGGTCAGTGTCACACTTACCTCTACCTCTAGTGAAAACCCTTCTTCCTCTATAGAAGTTTTAATCACACTTTCTATAATCTCTAATCTATTTGGACTTTTTGTTAACCAATCATTCATATCATCTATTAGTATATTCATCATTTACACCTCTTTTTTTGTTGGGTAAGTAATTCTCTCATGATACATTCCTACTAAGAGTCTGCTAAAAGCTCCTATTATTCTTTCTATATCCCGCAGCATAAGCTCACTCTCATCTAACTGCCCTTCTTCTAATTTTCCCTTTACTATTTTAGAGACAATTGCTTCAATATTTTCTTCGTCATTTTTAAGTGGCATCATAGAACGTACCGTTGCCTCTACTACATCTGCCAGCATGACAATTGCCGCCTCTTTCGTTTGTGGCTTTGGACCTTTATATTGATAGTCTTCTATATTTACTGCTTCATCCGTTTCTAAGTTGCTTGCCTTGACATAAAAATACTGGGCTACACCGGTTCCATGGTGCTGGGCTATAATATCCCTTACACATTTGGGTAACTTATATTGGTCCGCTAGTTCAACCCCACGGTTAACGTGACTAATTATAATCTGAGCGCTTAAATCCGGCTCTAAAACATCATGGGGGTTGTCCCCAATTTGGTTTTCTTTATAATAATTAACATACCCTAGTTTACCAATGTCATGGTAATACCCACCTACCCTAGCAAGAAGTGAATTAGCCCCGACTTCATTGGCTGCTGTTTCTGCTAAATTAGCCACAAGCAAACTATGGTAGTAGGTACCTGTTGCCTCTAATAGTAATCTTTTTAAGGGCTCTTGATCTGGATTGGTCAGTTCTAACAACTTAATAGGTGTTACAATATCAAACACAATTTCCCAAAACGGCAAACTGCCAACAACAACAATCAGCATTAAAATCCCCATTAAAAAGGCTCCTCCGCCTTCTACTATAAGTTCTACTCCCGCTGTTCCTTGTATGAATAATCTTAGTCCTACTATGACGGAAAGATTAATCATTCCCACATAAGCGGCTATGGATAAGGTTTTACTTCTTTGTTTTATATTTGCCACGCTCAGTGAGCCAATGATACCTGTAATTGTGAAGTATAAAACGTAAGCTATATCCCCCTTATAGATCAAGCTTCCTATAACAACCAAGATCATATTTAGGACAATCCCAATGTCAGTGTTAATTAAAATAGCAACTAACATAGGAATAATGCTCATTGGTATGTAAATAAATGAAATCCCCCCAAAAACCCTTAGTGTCAATAATGAAATCACATACAATACAAACACTAATGTTTTTTCTTTGCTATTTAATTTTATTGTACTTTTTTTCTTTAGCATATATCCAAAAAACATGCCAGCTATTAAGAAAACGATAATCATTGCGCCTATATATCTTTTAACACTGCTAGCAACTTCCTCTTTCATAAATCCTGCTTCTTTTAAAAGTTCATAGGTTTCTTCCGTAATTCTAGTGCCTTGCTCAATGATCTTTTCACCTGTTAAAACCATCACCGGTTCCACTTTATCCACTGTTTCTTGAATCAGCGCTTCTGTTGCTTTAGTATCAACTATCATATTAGGCCGCATGACAAGAGTGGTTATTTCTACACCTATTTTAACTTGATCTGGATTTAAACTTGTTTTTTTAAATAAATCTTCAATTTTAATATGCATTTTACTTTCTGTTTCTGGCGTTACCCCTTCTTTATAAACCGTCTCAATGACATCTATTATTTGAGCTTTAAGAATGACTCTTGCATTGCTGGGCAATCCTAGTAAAAAAACATATTGTTCTTCATAAAGCGGTATGGTTGATCTGCTTTGTAAAATCTCAATAACATCAGTTTCGTACTGATCATCTTCGTCTTTTTGAATGGCTTGAATATAATCAAAAAGAAGTTCAACTGATTTTTTAACTTCTTCCTCCACTTTCAAATCTGCTACGTATTGCGATTCTAATGATTTTGCTATTTGATCTTTTTTATATTCTGTAGCAACCTTATTCTTTATTTCTCTAGGCGCATACTCTGTTTTTGGTGCAACTTGTCCAATTTCTACATGATAAGTCTCTCGTACAAATCTTCCTGTAACAATAATCGCAAAGGATATGATAACTGCACCAAGAAGCAGCAGTAGACTTAGTCTGCGTTGTTTTCTCATTTGTAATTCCCCCTTAAATGCAAAACTCCGCTCTAGGGATCCTAAAGCGGTTAGGTAGTTTAGTTGCGGTGTTCTTTTTCCTCATATGCATCTACAATCCTTTGCACAAGTGGGTGCCTAACCACATCTTGCCGCGTTAAATTGGCAAATTCTATTCCTTCAATGTCATTTAAAATATCCTTGACTTCTATTAAGCCTGATTTCTCATGAGGTAATAAATCTATTTGTGTTATATCGCCGGTTATGACAGCCTTAGAACCCATTCCTATACGTGTTAAAAACATTTTCATCTGCTGAGGCGTTGTGTTTTGGGCCTCATCAAGAACGATAAACGCATTGCTTAGAGTCCTCCCTCTCATATAAGCCAGAGGTGCTACTTCAATCAGGCCTCTTTCAAGGTTTTTCTCAAAGGCATCAGCCCCCATAATTTCATACAGCGCGTCATATAGCGGACGCAAGTAAGGATCAACTTTACTTTGTAAATCCCCTGGGAGAAACCCTAGTTTTTCTCCTGCTTCAATAGCAGGCCTTGTCAATATAATACGTTGTACTTGGTTCTTTTTAAAAGCTGTGATCGCCATTGCCATTGCTAGGTAGGTCTTCCCTGTCCCCGCTGGGCCTATTCCAAAAACAATGGTGTTTTTTCTTATTTTGTCCACGTATTGTTTTTGCCCTAGTGTTCTAGATTTTATAGGTTTACCTATGTTCGTAAGACATATAAAGTCATTGTTTACTTCTTCATACTCTTCTTCAGACCCATTGGTTACCAACGAAATGATGTAATCCACATTTTGAGCTGTAATGCTTTCATTTTTTTGGGCTATTTTAAGTAGCTCCCCTATAACTTTTTGTGCTTTGTTGACTGATTTTTCATCACCTATCATCTTTACTTCATTACCTCTTGGGACTACCTGTATATTAAAAGCTTTTTCTATTTTTGTCATGTTCATATCTAGTTGCCCAAATATATTGGCAATATGGTTTGTTGGGATATTAATGCTCTGATGATTCTGTGTCATGACTTTATTCCTCCCATCATCTATTGAACTTTTGATTCTTTGCCTAGTTCCTCTTTTACAATAGCTTGAAGTCTTCCAATCATTATACCATCTTTTTTAGCAAATCTAACCTCTTGTTTTATAACTTCCCCTTTTTCATGGATTTTTTGGGTTAGTAAGTCGTAAAGCATCACTATAAGGGTATCTTGTGCAACTTCATCGGATATTATTTGAGGTTTGGCTACATATTCTATATATTCTTCCCATGTTATGTAAAAAGGAAGTGGAAATTTAGAAGTCACTTGCAATTGCTTACTGTTGACGACGTAATCATAATCCACAAGTTCAATCTTTGGGCTATATAAGTTTATTTTTTTATCCATCATTTTAAGACCATATTTTTTCTTAACGACCCCTGTATATATTTTTTCTACTTTTTTCAATGGTAATTGTGTTTGAAGGGTATAATGGGTTTGGGCTATTATATCTGCAGATGCACGGGTATATCCTACCTGAGCTTCCTCCCCTTCCCACGCTTCAGTAAGTGGTATTTGCCCACTGACTAAGACATCACCTTTTCGTACTGTATCCCCCTTTTTAACTTTCGGAGTCCCCTTGCGCGTTATAATCTCAAGTATGAGTGCATCGGAGTTAGCAATAATATCTGAAGGGCTACTATAATCAACTAGTTTAGGTTCGGGCACCGTCTCTGTAATTTCAACAATAAGCTTTGTGCCCTCAAAAGAAATCCCTGTCCAAAGAATGCCCGGAAAATTATTTAATAAAACTTCTTCCGCATTTCTAAGATTCATTTTATGCTTTAGTGCGCCAACTTTGTAACCACTTTGTGATAATTTCTCCACAACTTCTTGAGCCACAATTTTCTCATTACCTTCTATTTCTACTAGCCATACAAAAGAAGCCATGGTGTATATTAATAAGATAAAAATAAAAATTCCTACGGGTATCATTTTCCTTTTTCTGTATCTATAGCGAATAAACGGGAGCCCTGTCTTGCTTTTTATTTTCATTCGGCACCCTGTTTTTCTTGCGCACGGTTTTAACATTTTATATCCTTGGGCACCCACTTTCATTCTGAGTTTATTGCCCTGCCTTTCAACATCCCAGATATAAACATCCCTATGTACGGCTAGGTTTAAAAATCTTTCTACGGAAAATCCAACCACTTCTATCATAACATAGCCTCGTAAATAATTCCATATTGATATCAGCAAACCCTTCCTCCTTTATGGCTTTTTGTTCCTCTCTTTTTATTCCTACTTTTTCTTACACCACGTATGAAATTTGCGTGAGATGTCCTATTATATGTAATTCTTCTGTTGTCATAATTTTAATTTCTAGATGCGTACCTTCTATTATTAGGACACCTATAGATGTGTTAATTCTGATTCTTTCCAATGTGTATTCTATTAATCCTTTAAAATTATATATTTCTATTTTTTGATTCCCATATATATTGGCAGTTGGCAAATTCAGTATAACTTCTTCTGGAAGATCAAGACTCCTAATAATCTGCTCTTTTCTATAGGTTAAATCTTTTTTAATTTTTGTTTTTTTACCTTTTCTAGGCATGTCTGTTACACCCCCCATATTCTAAGGTATGCAAGAAATTATATTTTCAGACGTAAAAAAACCCTAAAGCAATATATTGCTTTAGGGTTTTAGTGAATGTGATGGTCGTGTTAGATACGCCTTAGTATCTGCAACTCATATTTACAAACTTATATTGGCTCATCATCTTCTTTCTGGAAAATTCTTATCCAAAATTTTTGAATTGCATCTTACTAGCGCATCTTTTCTCGTCATTCCATTCATGTCATTAATAAATTAGTATTTCTTATTGTTCTTACGAGCAGCCTCTGATTTAAGCTTACGCTTAACACTTGGCTTTTCGTAATGCTCTCTTTTACGAACTTCTTGCATGATACCCGCCTTGGCACAGTTTTTCTTAAAACGGCGAAGAGCATTATCTAAAGATTCATTTTCTTTGATTTGTACTTCTGACATGTTTTTCCCTCCCCCCGGTTTCAATGTAGTGCTTTACGCATTGGTACGGAGAAAAGATTAAAGCACTGTGTTTTATTATATGCGAAAATAGTGATTTCGTCAATACTAAATCCTATTTGTCATTTGACTTTTTAGTATTTCTTTCGACAAGCTTAGTGCTGCATCTATCTTTGATAGATCCTTACCACCTGCTTGAGCCATATTAGGGCGTCCACCGCCGCCACCGCCAGCTGCCTTAGCAATTTCAGAAATTATATTTCCTGCGTGTACGCCAAGATCTACAGCTTCTTTAGTTGCCATAACGACAAAACTTACTTTAGCGTCTTTACCAGATCCAAGAACGATAACCCCTGACGGAAGCTTATCTTTCAGCTTATCTCCCATATTACGAAGGCCATTCATATCTAACTCATCCATGCGAATCGTCAGCAATTTTACCCCGTTGACATCTTCTGCTTGACTTAAAACATCTCCTGCTTTAGCTTGATTCATTTCATTTTGAATGACTTCTAGTTGTCTTTGAGCTTCTTTTAAGTCGCTTGATAGAGTTTCTATCCTATTTGCCAATTGATCAGGATTCGTTTTTAGTAAAGTTGAAATTGCTTTTAGCTGCTCTTCTTGTTGCTTATAGTACTCAAGAGCCCCTGGGCCTGTTACAGCTTCAATACGACGTACTCCTGAGGATACTCCGTTTTCACTTAAAATCTTAAATAGTGAAATTTGTGATGTGTTGGTTATATGCGTTCCCCCGCAAAGCTCTATAGAGTAAACGTCAACACTTACAACTCGTACGACGTCACCGTATTTTTCTCCAAATAATGCTGTTGCACCCATTTTTCGTGCCTCGTCAATATTCTTTTCACATATTACAACTTGTAAAGAATCAAAAATTCGTTGATTCACCATAGCTTCTACTTCTTTAATCTGCTCACTTGTCATGGCTTCAAAGTGGCTAAAGTCAAAACGTAATCTATCTGAATTGACATTGGATCCCGCTTGTTCTATATGACTCCCCAGAACATCTCTAAGCGCTTGTTGCGCTAGGTGAGTCGCTGTATGGTTTCTAGCCGTATTTAGGCGAGTTGCCCCGTCTACTTCCATTGTAGCTACTTCTCCGGTTTTAATTGTTCCAGTAACAACCATTCCCATATGAACAATTTTATTACCTGCAGCGTGAATCGTATCTGTAACCATTAGTTTACCTGATGAGGTAATAATGAGTCCTATATCTCCCGCTTGCCCACCACCTTCTGCATAAAAAGGTGTTTTATCTGTAATAACAGACACATTTGCTCCTTGGCCTGCCTCTTCTACTACCTCATTATCTTGTGTCATAATCAAGATAGTGGCATCGCTAATATCTGAGTTATCATAGCCTACAAACTCACATGTAAGACTCGTGTCTAAAGTATTAAACACGGATGACTCAGAACCCATAAAAGTGTTACCGCCTCTTGCTTTTCTTGCCCGGTCTCTTTGCTTATTCATCTCTACTGTAAAACTCTCTTCATCTACGCTCAAATGCTCTTCTTCTAATATTTCTTTTGTTAAATCTAGTGGAAAACCATAAGTATCATACAACTTAAAGCTATCTTCTCCTGAAAGAACTGTTTTATTTTCCTCTTTTAATTCTTTTATATACGTTTTTAAAATATCCAGTCCATGATCAATGGTTTCATTAAAACGTTCTTCTTCGACAGATAATATTTTTGTAATGTAGTCTGCTTTTTCTTCAAGCTCTGTATATTCATGCTTAGAGTTAGCAATCACTGTTTTAGAGAGCTGGACTAAGAACATTTCTTTAATGCCAAGTAATTTTCCGTGTCTTACCGCTCTACGAATAAGTCTTCTCATAACGTATCCCCGACCTTCATTAGAAGGCAAAACACCGTCTGACGCCATAAATATAGATGAGCGAATATGGTCGGTTATAATACGAATTGAAATATCATTATTAGCATCTGCTCCGTAAGTTACACCTGCAATACGACACACATGGTCTCTAACTGCCTTAATCGTATCTACATCAAATATAGAGTGAACATCTTGCATCATAGCCGCTAATCGCTCAAGACCCATTCCCGTGTCAATGTTAGGATTCGGAAGTGGTGTATAGCTACCATCTTCTTCTTTGTTAAACTGGGTAAATACCAAGTTCCAAACTTCCATAAAACGATCACAGTCACATCCTACCTGGCAATCTGGAGACCCACAACCATACTTCTCGCCTCTATCATAGTGTATCTCTGAACAAGGGCCGCTTGGACCTACCCCAACTTCCCAAAAGTTATCTTCCTTACCTAAAAAGAAAATTTTCTCTTTTGGAACATGAATGTTGTTATGCCAAATATCTGCTGCTTCTTGATCTTCTTCATAAACGGATATATATAATTTTTCTTTAGGGATTTCCAGTACATCAACAAGAAACTCCCACGCCCATGCAATAGCTTCTTCTTTAAAATAATCGCCAAAAGAAAAGTTTCCTAACATTTCAAAAAATGTTGCGTGCCTTGCCGTTTTCCCAACATTTTCAATATCACCTGTACGAATACATTTTTGGCAGGTGGTCATGCGTTTGTTTGGCGGAACTTCTTGCCCTGTAAAATACGGTTTTAAAGGGGCCATTCCAGCGTTAACAAGTAACAAACTTTTATCATTTTGTGGGACTAACGGAAAACTCTTTACCCTCAAATGATCCTTACCTTCAAAAAACTCTAAATACATTTCTCTTAGTTCATTAAGTCCTAATTTCTTCATTATGTGCCTCCTGAAATTTGCTAAAATTTAATTTAATTCATATCTTTATTCAAATAGTAAATATACTCTTCTAAACATATTCCCAACTCTTTTACAGCCTTAGCATGCTCTATCCCAATATACCTATAATGCCATGGTTCATATGTTATATGGGTTATACTCACCTTTTCTTTAGGATACCGCAGTATAAATCCATACTGATGGGAATTTAAACTAAGCCACTTGCCATGATCCGTTTCTTCAAATCCCTCTATTAGAGGATCTTGTTCCTTTGCTAAGCACAGGTTTGTAACATCTATGGCAAGCCCTGTTTGGTGCTCACTCGTTCCTGGCACTGCCACAATGGTTGCAGCTTTCTTTAGAGCTTCCTCTTTCGTTAACCCCTCTTTTATAAGATTATTAATCTTTCGATTAAATACCTCTTGTTGGTGCACATAAGACCTATAACCACTAACTAATACTAGACTTGAATGACCTTCTTGTTGAATACCCGTATTCATCTTGCAAAAAGCCTCGTAAACTACTTTTTTCAGCCATATCTTAGTGTTAGGTTCCTGGACTAATTCTCCCGGTATGTACAACTCAGATAAGGTGTTTTGCCTATTCACAAGTACTAAAACTTCCATATATACCCCCTTTTAACACAAAAAAGACCTCTATCCCAATAGGGACGAGGCTGCTCGTGGTACCACCCTAGTTATACTAGATTTATTATCTCAGTATCACTTGAATATTCTTAACGGGAATGACGCGTTCGCCCATACTTAATTTCAAGGCGACTACTCCAAGACTGCTTCAACAAATAGGTACTGGAGGGCTCTCATCTGCGCCTTCTTTTCTGTAAGTCCTTGTTTGCATACTATTTCTTTTCATTGTATTTATTTATATTGTTATGGTATATATATTGTTGGTGGTGGTTGTCTTATGACAAAACAAATTTAGTTCAATCTAAATGAATTATACGGAATGTTTGGGGGTTTGTCAATGGGGATGGTGAGAAAAATGGTGGATGCCGCATTAGGTTGGCTGGATATATCCATATGGGCCTCTCTTGGCTTGGGAGCCAAAGGATGCCCATATGGATATATTCCAGCCAACCATTGCGGGGGAATGTGTTTTGATCGCACCGCTAGTGGGATGGGAAACCCCAAAGATTCCATGGGGGGAAATTCTACTAGGATGCGGTGGGGAAGGCATCTTAGTAGTACCGCAATGGGATGGGGAATGCTGTGTGTTACCTGATTGAGAGGTAGGTGGAGAGTATTTGTTTTATTTGGTGGGAGTCTTGGTGGGAGTGGATTTCGATATGATCGCCGACTACTTGGTAGTCGAATGATTCGAATCCGTTTTGTGTTAGGTAGGATTGTAAATACTCGGGGTCTTCTACTTGGGTTCTTTGTATTTTCTCTCCTACTTTGTCACCATTTACAAAGACTTCATACCGGTCTACATAAAGCTTGGTACGGCCTTCTCCATCGTCAAAGCCAAATGGCATGGCT
This sequence comes from Candidatus Epulonipiscium sp., assembly GCA_012841565.1. The sequence continues at coordinate 100,572 of DUUM01000299.1, forward strand.
GCGAAACCACCAACATTGTTATCTGCCGTATTGGCTGGGAATCCTAAAAACTTTTCATCCATATCTATCGCTCCTTAAAATTAGATTTTTATAATAAATAAGGTAATAGATATAGTATGCCAATATTTCATAAAACTATTTATATTGTTTTGTGGTTCATTTAGATAATATTCAGCGCAATAGGGGAAAATAAAAACAGTCTGAGCAACTTTCGACGACGCAGGAAGTTGAGTTGCTCAGACTGTTTTTATTTTCCACGTAATGCGGAATTTACCTTACCTAATTTACCCCTAAAATGCCCAATTACCTTTTTCAAATATCATTTTTTTGGTACCATCGACCATAGTAGCCTCTATATCTAATCCTTCAGATCCCACCATAAAGTCCACATGGGTAAGTGATGTATTAACCCCATGGGCATCTAGTGCGTTTTGGTCCATATCCGCCCCGCCTTCAACATTAGTTGGATAAGCACTTCCTATAGCAAAGTGACAAGATGCATTTTCATCAAATAACGTATTGAAAAATATAATCTCTGTATTGGATACAGGTGAATCATGCGGAACTAAGGCAACTTCTCCTAGGTAATGTGATCCTTCATCTGTTGCAATTAACTTTTCTAACGTGTCATACCCTTGCTTAGCAGACAAATCTACTATTTTACCATCTTTAAAGGTAAGGGTAAAATCTTCAATAAGATTTCCGCCATAACTTAATGGTTTTGTACTACTAACATAGCCATTAACACCTGTTTTAAGTGGCATTGTAAAGATCTCTTCTGTTGGCATATTTGCAATAAAATAGACGCCTTTAGCATTATCTTCTCCGCCACCCATCCATATATGCTTATTAGGAAGCTCTACTACTAAATCTGTTCCTTTTGCCTTATAGTGTAAGGTTTTTATTGGATTATTATTTAAAAAATCCATTTTAGTATTGAGCTCTTTTAAATGATTGTTCCAAGCTTCTACGGGATCTTTTTGGTCTACTCTTGTGGCTTCAAAAATATTGTTCCATAATTTTTCCATTGCTTCTTCAGGCGTCGCCTCTGGGAAAACCTTTTGGCTCCACTCTTGGGACGGCATAGCCGCTACACACCAGCTAACCGTTGAATTGCTAATATATTTTCTAAAGACCGCCATAGCTTCTCCGTTGGCTTTATTTGCTGCCGCTATTTTAGCCGAGTCTACATCTTTAAAAAGATCTGGATTAGATGAGGATAAAGACAAGAACGCATAATCTTCCCTAGCCATTTGAGCAAATCCATCTGCTTTCCATATTGGATAGTCTTTGAAAGCTTCATCTGGAGCATTCATATATTTAATTAGAGATAGTTTTTCATCACTGTATTCAACGTGAACATTCTTGGCTCCTGCTTTATAAGCTTTCTCAGCAATTTCCCTTACAAAGTAAGCTCCATGAATCGGAGCATTAATAACTAAAGTTTGTCCTTTTTGAATGTTAATACCTGTTTTCACTAACAACTGCGCGTATTTTTCTAAGTTTTCTTCAAAATTTCCCATTACTATGCACCTACTTTTTTATTTATTATAACAGATTATTTATATAATTTGTAAACAAAAAGAGGCTACCTCTAAAAGATATCCCCTTAATTTGATTTATTTAGCGTTAGCTACTTCTACATTAATTTTTTTGCCCTTAATTCTCTTTTTGTTCATTATAGAAGTTATTCCATTGGAGTGTTGTTGTGGCACTTCAAAGAAGCTAAATTTATCATGTACGGATACATCACGAATTAATTTCCCTGCAATCCCTACTTCTCCTGCAATTGCCCCTACAATATCGCCTGCATTAACGCCTTCTTGTTTCCCGATATTCATAAAGAATCTAACCATTCCTGCTTTGCCCGGATTCTTAGCACCTCTAGAAGCCCCACGATCTCTTCTGTCACCTCTATCTCCGCGGTCTCCACGATCGCCTCTTGATTGATCAGGTCTTGTTACACTTGTAATTTCAGTTTGGTCTTTAAGATTCATTTGCATCTTAAGTAAAGCTGCAGCTATTACTGAGAGTTCATGACCTTTTTCAACTAAAGTACCTACGTACTGATCGTATTGGCCTAAATCTCCTTTTTCAATGACTTCTATAATACCTGCAAACATTTGCTCTGTTTTAGCAATGGTAATATCTTTCATTGTTGGTACTTTTTGCTCTACAATCTTAGCTTTTGTATATCTTTCGATTTCGTAAAGCTGTTGCATTTGTCTGCCATATACGAAACTAAATGCCGTTCCACTTCTACCCGCTCTACCTGTTCTACCAATACGGTGAATATAGTACTCTGAGTCTTGCGGCAGTTCGTAGTTAAATACTGCTTCTATATCATCAACGTCGATTCCTCTAGCTGCAATATCTGTTGCTACTAAAATATCAATCGTACCATTTCTAAGTTTAGCCATAACTGTATCTCTAGCATTTTGATTTAAATCACCATGAAGAGCATCTGCAAAATAGCCTCTTCCTTGTAATTCTCCAACAAGTTGGTCAACACCTTTTTTAGTGTTACAGAAAATAATTGCACGTTTTGGATTGTTGATATCCATCAAACGACATAACACTTCTGTACGGTCATTTCTATTTACTTTAAGATAAAGTTGCTTTACATTAGAGATTGTAATATCTTTTTGTTTAACCCTAAAAATTGTAGGATTATTTAAATATTTATTAGATATCTCTAAAATTGGTTTCGGCATTGTTGCTGAAAAAAGCATAATTTGTCTTTCAAGTGGGATTTGAACTAATATGGTCTCGATATCCTCACGGAATCCCATGTTAAGCATCTCGTCAGCTTCGTCTAATATCATTGTATTGATATGTCCAAGCTTTAAAGTTCCTCTTCTCATATGATCCATAACTCTACCCGGAGTACCAATAATAATTTGTGCTCCTCTAGCAAGTGATCTAATTTGTCTATCGATTGGTTGACCGCCATATACTGGAAGTATACGTAAGTTGTTTTTGTATTTACCTAGTCTTTGCATTTCTTCTGAAACTTGGATTGCAAGTTCTCTTGTTGGACAAAGGATAATAACCTGTGGTTTATTATTTGATGTATCGACCTTTTCAATTGCCGGTATACCAAATGCAACTGTTTTTCCTGTCCCTGTTTGTGCCTGGCCGATTAAATCTACGCCCTCCATAGCCTTTGGTATTGCTACGCCCTGAATTCCTGTGGCTTCTTCAAAGCCCATGTCTGCAATTGCATTTTGCAATTCTTCCGATATATCTAGTGTACTAAATTTAAGTTTTGTCATTAAAAATAAAATTCCTCTCTGTTATTGAATTCGCATGTTTTGTTTACATTACATTCTTTCTATTATACATCCATTAGATAAAAAAAGCAAAGTATTTTCAAACTAATTTATTTAACGCTATAAATCTAAGCATCTAAGACATCAACATACTCATATTATTAGCATACTTCATAATTAATATCCCTTAATTTATATTTTTCAATTTTGGCACCCTAAACAACTATCAATACTTGAGAACCGTCTCCAAGATTCCGGAACCGAAGGTTTCGTTTTGTTCTCCCAACATTTCCCCGCAATGGTTGGCAGGAAAAGATCCCACTAGGCATCCTTTGACTTACTAGTCAAGAGATGCCTAGTGGGATCTTTCCTGCCAACCTAATGCGGCATACTAATCTAGGATATTATAAAGTTTCAATAAACAACCCTTTCCCCTCATTATAATCAACCACCAAAGTTGTATTAGGCTGAAGGTCCCTAGCAATTAAAATCCTACCTATTAAGGTCTCTACATTACGCTGTAAAAAACGTTTCAGCGGACGAGCACCATACAAAGGATCATACCCTTGCTCAACAATATAATCTTTCGCCTCTTCAGTTAAGGTAATAAGAAGTTGTTTATCCGTCAATCGATGTTGTAAATCTATGATTAGAAGATCCACGATATCTCTAATTTCATCTTTTGTAAGTGGTTTATAAAAGACTATTTCATCAATTCTATTTAAGAACTCAGGTCTAAAATGTTGCTTAAGCGTATTTTCTACGTCAGCTTTAGCCTCTTCTTGAATTTCTCCTTTTGCATTAATACCTTCTAGAAGTATTTGGGACCCTAGATTTGATGTCATAATAATAATTGTATTTTTAAAGTTTACAGTCCTACCTTTAGAATCTGTAATATGCCCATCATCTAGAACTTGAAGGAGTACATTAAATACATCACTGTGGGCTTTTTCCACTTCGTCAAAAAGAATGACTGCATAAGGTTTACGGCGTACAGCTTCCGTTAATTGCCCACCTTCTTCATAGCCAATATATCCTGGTGGCGCACCAATTAATCTAGACACGGAATGTTTTTCCATGTATTCACTCATATCAATACGAATCATACTACTTTCATCATCAAATAACGCCTGGGCCAAAGCTTTTGCAAGCTCTGTTTTTCCAACACCTGTAGGCCCTAAAAACATAAAGGATCCAATAGGTTTACGAGGATCTTTTATCCCTGCTCTTGAGCGAATAATGGCATCTGTTACGGTTTGTACCGCTTCATCTTGGCCTATGACTCTTTCATGTAGAATCTTATCAAGGCTTAGAAGTTTTTCCCTTTCTCCTTCCATCAGTCTAGATATTGGGATTCCTGTCCATCTGCCTACTATTCGTGCAATTTCCTCTTCTGTTACTTTGTCTCTTAGAAGTGTGTTCTTTTTTTGATTTTCTTCTACAAGTTTCTCTTCTTCTTGTAGTTCTTTTTGGAGTGCAGGTAATTTGCCGTATTTAAGCTCTGCCGCTTTATTTAAATCATATTCTCTTTCTGCTTTTTCAATAAAACCATTAATTCTTTCAATTTCTTCTCTTATTTTTTGGACTTTAGAAATATTGTCTTTCTCATTATCCCATTGAGCTTTCATTTGTTTAAAAGTTTCTCTTAAATTTGCTAATTCCTTTTGAATATCTTTTAAATGCTCCTTAGATAAAGTATCCTTTTCTTTTTTAAGAGCAGCTTCTTCTATTTCATTTTGCATTATCTTACGGGAAATTTCATCTAGTTCTGTTGGCATAGAGTCCATTTCTGTTCGAATCATAGCGCAAGCCTCATCTACTAAGTCAATGGCTTTGTCCGGTAAAAAGCGATCTGATATATATCTGTCAGAAAGAACCGAGGCAGCAATCAGGGCAGCATCTTGAATTTGTACGCCATGATAAACTTCATAGCGCTCTTTAAGCCCTCTTAATATTGAAATCGTATCTTCTACGGTAGGCTCCTCAACCATCACCGGTTGAAAACGTCTTTCAAGAGCTGCATCCTTTTCAATATAATCCCTATACTCATTAAGAGTTGTTGCCCCAATACAGTAGAGCTCGCCTCTGGCTAAAAGCGGCTTCAGTATATTTCCCGCATCCATGGCCCCTTCTGATTTGCCTGCCCCTACAATAGTGTGTAATTCGTCAATAAAAAGTAAAATTTGACCTTCACTTTTTCTGATTACTTCCAGTACAGCTTTAAGGCGTTCTTCAAATTCCCCTCTAAATTTTGCACCGGCAATCAAAGCCCCCATATCTAAGGCAAATATTTGTCTATTTTTCAAACTATCTGGTACATCGCCTCGTACAATTCTTTGGGCTAATCCTTCTGCAATAGCTGTTTTCCCCACACCCGGTTCTCCAATAAGAACTGGATTATTTTTAGTTTTACGAGAAAGAATTCTAATGGTATCCCTTATTTCAGTATCCCTACCAATAACAGGATCTAATTTTTGATTTCTAGCAAGTTCTACTAAATCTACACCATATTTGGATAAGACATCATAAGTAGACTCAGGGCTATCTGTTGTCACTCTTGCATTGCCACGAATAGCCGTTAATATCTCTGAGAACTTCTTCTTTTTAATGCCAAATGAATCTAATATCTTTTTAACTTCGCTATTACCTTTATCAAAAAGCCCAAGCATAATGTGTTCTACTGAAATATATTCATCTTTCATTGACTCTGCTTCTTTGGCTGCTTGCCTAAAAACATTGTCAGATTCCTCAGAAATATATATCTTTCCTGCTTCTCTACCAGGTCCACTCACTTTTGGTTTATGGTCAATCTTTTCTTTAACAAGCTCAGCAATACTGGCCGTATCCAAGTTCATTTTAGAAAAAAGTTGTGAAATCAAACCTTGATTATCTTGCAAGAGGGCATATAAAATGTGCTCTTGATCGATTTGTATGTTCCCGGATTCTAATGCAATATTTTGAGCTTCTTCTACTACTTCTAATGATTTTTGCGTGAATTTATTCATATTCATCATATATTCCTCCTTAAATTATATTAATATTGGATCATCATTTAAAAATTTTGTATACATTGCTTCTATTTTTCGTGCACCCACATCTACATCGTTTAAATTGGTCAGATAAATGCCAAGTAAACCATCTAGCATCTGAACATAATCACCCATTGCGAGGGCCATGGTGTCAGTTGTGAATGTGAGGTCCACATCTACAATAATAAGTTCGCGCCTAAAACGACCTTCTCCTTCATTTGTGAAATAAGGAACCGGCCTCTGGGGAAAATATTTTGTCATGTAAACTTGTTCCATTGCTGAAAATAATTTAAAAAAATCATATAAATATTGCTGCAAGTCACTAGATTGGCTTCTAGATGTAATTTTAAGTTCCCCTATAGCTGTATCAACTGTGCGGTACAATTCAATAAAATACCGAATTGTGGGGTTATATTTATACGACAAAACACTTCTAATTGAAATACAATAATCTGAGGGCTGAAGATTGATTTGAAACTTTTTATCATCTTCCATGGCACGCATCATTTTATCAAAAACATCTCTCATCCTCACCTCTGGCGTAATGAGCATAACTTCCTGAGCTAGTAGCTGGTTGATCAAGTTCGACCGACTCGTATTTTGCTCGTAAGCCATTTGATCAATTGCCTTCACAACATCATCCATTAAGACAAGACTATAGACACTTCTTTTCATATCATCACCTTATGCTTTTTATAGTACGTATTGATTTTCTTTCTAAATTTATTATATGTCTTTTCTTACACTCTGTCAACGTTATTATATAATTACACTTACAAATTATATCCTTATACTCGCAATGTTCTTGTTTTTAAATAATCTTTTAAAGAAAATCAGGGAATTCATCATTAACACTAGGTTATATCCATTAATTAGGTATTAACAATATCCGATTTGATGATATAATAATAGAAGGTTTTACACTTTTAGATGAAATCATAGAAAAAGACAAAATAACACACTATATGGAATCATGTTTGAGGTATCTGCTAAGTATGAGAAATGATATTGATAAAGACGAATTGATCCAGATAGCTGATCAAATATCAGTCGAAGGGAGTGAATTAGTAATGACAATAGCAGATAAAATAAGGGAAGAAGGAAAGTTAGAAGGAAAGCTAGAAGGAAAACAAGAGGAAATCAGAAAAGTAGTTAAAAATGCAATTGTAAAAAGGATGGACATCGAAGATATAATGGATCTCACCGGTATGACTGAGGGAGAAATAGACAATATAAGCAAAGAAATGCTACAACGATAGAACATTCCAAAATACTACTAGGGGGTAGAGAGCTAAATGCTTTCTAGTCCCTTTTTTCTTTGAAAAGGTGTCTGACACGGTATCATTGGTAATAATGCCAAGGACGGAACCTTTTTATAATTCCCCTCGTCAAAGACATACACCATTAAATTAAGGAGGTATTTCATGAAAAAGTCATTTTCAATACTATTAGTTTTTGTTCTTTCATTATCAATATTAACAGGGTGTTCAAAACCTGCAACTGCAGATCAAAGTTTATCTACACAGCCACCTAGTAAAATCGCATCAGAATTTACGGATGCTGACGGTGTGTTTAACGGCATCATTGATACAGATTCAGTAGAGATAGCCATGAGCCCACAAGACATAGTTGTTTTTACAACCTATAATGTTGCCGACCAAATCACACCTATTAAACCTGGAGATAAAGTAAAATTCTCATATGTACCAGGCCCAGACGACAGACTTACAATTAGCAAAATAGAAGTAATGGAATAAAACATCCCCCGCAATGGTCGGTAGAAAAACATCCCTATGGGCATCCTTTGGTTTACCAACCAAGAGATACCCATAGGGATGTTTTTGCCTACCTAATGCGGCAACAACCTAATGTGTAAAATCACTAATCTGCCAATTAATCGGCACTTTACCCTCACCCATTAATAGGTCGTTCACCTTAGCAAAATGATTGCACCCAAAGAAACCCCGACTTGCTGACAAGGGACTTGGATGCACGGCCGTTAATATAGGGTGCCGATCATTGGTAATCATTTTAATCTTTTCTTTTGCATTATTTCCCCAGAGGATAAAAATAACCGGGTCTTCTCTTTCATTAAGAACCCTAATAACTTGATCCGTAAACTTCTCCCAGCCTTTTTTCCTATGAGAATTAGGTTCTGCTAGCCTCACTGTTAAAACAGTGTTTAAAAGTAAAACCCCTTGGTTTGCCCATTCTAAAAGGTACCCATTGTTTGGCATGGTACACCCTAGACTCTCATGCAGTTCCTTAAACATATTCCGAAGAGAAGGTGGAATTCTTACGCCTGGCATGACTGAAAACGCTAGGCCATGGGACTGGTTTTCTCCGTGGTATGGGTCTTGTCCTAGGATAACCACTTTCGTTTCTTTAAAGGATGTGGTTTTAAAAGCATTAAAAACATTTTCTCGCAAAGGTAAAACTATTTGTTCTTTATATTCTTTTTCAAGAAAACCCCTTAATTCAATATAATAATCTTTTGTAAACTCATCTTTAAGTATTTGATCCCAGTCATTATTAAAGGTCACCATACAAACACTCCTTAATAAAACAAAGTTTTAATCCTTATTTTAGAAAAACATATAATATAAAATTGGTAAAAAAACAGCTGGCAACAAATTAGCTATTTTAATCTTAGTAATCCCAAGAAGATTAAAGCCAATAGCCATAATTAAAAGGCTCCCAATAGCTGTCATATCACTAATGGCAAATGCCCCAAGCACGTCCTTTACATAACTTGCTCCAATTGCAATAATGCCTTGATAGATAAAAACTGAGATGCCTGATAGCACCACCCCAACCCCCATGGTTGATGCAAATATAATAGACGTTACACCGTCCAAAATAGCTTTTGAACTAAGAATATTATGCCTGCCCATTAAGCCACTTTCTAATGCCCCTGTAATTGCCATGGCACCTACGCAAAACAAAAGACTACAGGTTACAAAGCCTTCTGCAATATTAGACTTGCCACCTTTAAAGGCTTTTTCTATTTTTATCCCTAGATTTTCAAATCGTCTATCTATATCAATCGCTTCTCCTATAATGGCCCCTATGACAACTGAAATAATAACCACCATCTCATTATTAACTTTATCCAGTCCTAATATTCCTATGAGTAAAACACATAGTCCAATGCCTTGTAACATGGTAACTTTTATTTTTTTTGGTATGCCACCTTTTAAAACTAACCCTATCATTCCCCCTGCCATAATGGCCGCCGCATTAATCAAGGTTCCTAGTAATACATCCATATCCAAATCCCCTATCATTTTATAATATGTAAAAAGCACCTGCTTACCCAGATGCTAATGGTCACCTTATTTTCTTTTAGCAAGTTCTTGGTACACATCATCCCATGTAACGCCAAGTTCAAGCATGAGGACAGATAAATGAAATAACAGGTCTGATACTTCAAATATAACCTCTGCCTTATCATCATTTTTAGATGCAATAATAACCTCTGTTGCTTCTTCTCCTACTTTTTTAAGGATTTTATCAATCCCCGCTGAAAGCAGGTAGTTTGTGTAAGAACCTTCTTTAGGATTTTCTTTTCTATCTGCGATAATACCATATACATAGCTTACCATATTGCCATTGTCTGTATGGTCAGCACTAGCAACTTCAACTGGCGCTTCTTCTTTCCAGTTATCGTTTTCAATAGTACGATAAAAACAGGTGTGATTACCTGTGTGACAAGATATGCCGCCAACTTGCTCAATTTGAAGGAGGAGTGCATCTCCGTCGCAATCGATGCTAATGGAACGTAGGAGTTGAAAGTATCCTGAGGTCTCACCTTTTTCCCATAATTCTTGTCTGCTTCTACTGTAATAGTAAACTCTGCCTGTTTCTATGGTCTTAGTTAAAGCTTCTTCATTCATATAGGCCATCATTCTTACTTTCTTAGAATGAGCATCTTGAACGATGACAGCTACTAATCCTTTATCATCCCATTTTATTTCCTTTAATATATTCGTCATTCCTTCACCCCTTTTATCTTTATTGTAACACTATTTTACTTTCCTATTATTTTACTTTAACATTATTTTCAGCTAGATACGCTTTAAGATCCATGATCTCTAATTCTTTAAAATGAAACAATGAAGCGGCTAAAGCTGCATCTGCATAGCCATTGGTTAAGACGTCTAAAAAGTCTTCTTTAGATCCTGCTCCGCCGGATGCTATAACTGGAATCTTAACGGCCTTGGCGACTGCTTTTGTTAAGTTAATATCATATCCATTTTTAACCCCATCTGAGTCCATACTGGTTAGAAGTATCTCTCCCGCTCCTCGCCTTTCCATCTCTTTTGCCCATTCTACCACATCTATCCCTGTATTGGTTCGCCCACCTTGGACAAATACTTCAAATATATCTTTTGTTTCATTATACTTTGCATCAATACCAATTACAATTTTTTCACCGCCAAATTTTTTACTAGCCTTGCTTACAAAATCAGGATTTGAAACAGCTGCTGAGCCTATTGAAATTTTATTAGCCCCTTGATCTAGGACACTTTGAATATCTTCTAGAGTACTAATGCCACCGCCTACTGTCACTGGCATGGTAATATTCTCCACAATCCCCTTAATAACACTAAGCATGGTACCACGGCCTTCATTTGAAGCTGTAATATCTAGTAACACAATTTCATCTGCGCCTGCTTTTTCATATGCTTTGGCTATTTCAATTGGGTCACCTGCATCTATTAGATTAATAAAATTAACCCCTTTAACCACTCGTCCTGATTTTAAATCTAAGCATGGAATAATTCTTTTTATGTTCATAGCTCGCCACCTTATTTTATGATTTGTAATGCTTCTTCAAGGGTAAATGCGTCTAGATATAGTGCAACACCAATAATGGTACCCGCTGCATTAATCTTTTTTGTATTGACTAGATCATCTAATTTAGATACGCCACCTGAAGCGATAATATCCATTTCAGTTACTTTAATTAAAGCTTCTGTTGCCTTTATGTTAGGGCCTTTCATCATACCATCTTGAGCAATATCTGTATAAACAATTGTTTGTACGCCGTAAGATTTCATTTCTAAACAAACATCTGTTGCATCTTTACTAGATACGGTTTCCCAGCCATGAATAGCTACCTTACCATCTTTAGCATCTACCCCAACCACAATTTTTTCACCGCCATGAATTTCTACAGCTTCTTTAACAAGGAGCGGATTTTCAATGGCTGCTGTTCCTAAAATAACACGGGCTACGCCTAAGGATAAGCCTTCTTTAATATCTTCTAAGGTACGAATACCGCCCCCTAGTTGAATAGGAATAGAAACTGCCTTGGCCATTTTAGCGATTATTTCACGGTTAGCCCCAGCGCCTCTTTGAGCCCCATCTAAATCTACAACGTGGATATAGTCTGCTCCGGCCTTTTCCCATCTTTTAGCCATTTCTACTGGGTCATCCCCATAAACTGTGGTTGTGCTAAAATCGCCTTTTTTTAAACGCACACACTTCCCATCTTGAATATCTATTGCAGGATATAATATCATTGTGTTCCTCCGAATTTCAGTTTTATTTTATCTATTTTTATAACATTCCTTTTGTAGAAGGGACGCCCTCCACTCTTGGATCAAGAGTTGTTGCCACATCTAGCGCTCGCCCAAAAGCTTTATATATGCCTTCAATCATATGGTGGTTGTTTTTCCCCGCCATTATTTTAATATGCATATTAATACCGGCTCCTAGGCATACTGCTCTGAAGAATTCTTCTACCATTTCAGTATCATATCCGCCTACTGCTGGTACTGTAAATGCCCCATCAAAAGCTAAATAAGGTCTGCCTGAAATATCTAATGCGCACAGAATTAAAGTTTCATCCATAGGCAGCATAATATCTCCATACCGGCGAATGCCTTTTTTATCCCCTAATGCCTTAGCAATGCATTGGCCTAAAACAATGCCTGTATCTTCTATGGTATGGTGACAATCTACTTCAATATCCCCATTTACTTTTACGGTCAGGTCAAATAACCCATGCTTTGAAAAAAGAATCAACATATGGTCTAAAAAAGGAATTCTCGTGTCGATATCCGATTTTCCTCTTCCACCTATCAGAAGCTCCATTTTAATATCCGTTTCAAAAGTGGTCCGTGCTACACTACTTTTTCTCTCCATTTAGTTAACAGCCTCCTTAATATTTTCTAGAACAAACTCATTCTGTTCTTTAGTTCCAACAGAAATACGGTACATTTTCTTGCCTCGTATATTCATTCCTCGAATATGGATATTCTTTGTCTTTAAATACTCATCTAGTTCTATTTTATCACATTCTACAAGTAAAAAGTTAGCATCTGACGGGTATACTTTAAGGCCCATTGCTTCTAATGCTTGCTTAATCTCTTCTCTTGCTCTTTTCATATCTTCAATGTGTATTTTGTAAGGATTAGGATTTTCAATCACTGTCTGAGCAACCATTTGTGTAAATGTATTGACGTTGTAAGGTGGCTTGGCTATTTCTATAGGATATAGGGCTTTTTCACTTCCTATCCCGTAACCAATCCTTAACCCAGCAAGCCCATAGGCCTTGGAAAAAGTCCTTAAAACCACAATATTTTCAAATTCATTAATTAATGATATGGCACTTTCATCATTAAATTCTCCGTACGCCTCATCCACCATAATTGGGCATGTCACCTGCTTGGCAATCTGTCTTATTTGATTCAGGGACAAGCTATTACCTGTTGGATTATTAGGCGTACATAAGATTAGTAATCTAGCATCATTATCATGACATGCTTTTATCATTTCTTCTATATCATAAGAAAAATCATCCTTTAAAGAAACAGGTATGCCCTTGCCGTGATTTAAGGTAATAACCGATTGATACATACTAAAGGATGGATCCGGATAAACCACAGCATCCCATGGCATTAAAATACCCCGCATCATACAATCAATTAGCTGATCTGAGCCTACGCCGCAAACGACTTGCTTCTCACCTACCCCATAGTACTTGGCAATAGAATTTCTAAGAGAGTCGCAATTGGAATCTGGATACACACTGAAATTTTCTTTTTCACTTAACCAATTAATAATATTTTCTCGTACACCTTCATCCATTTTATAAGGGTTCTCATTAGCATCTAGCTTAATAACCCCCGTCACATGGTCTGCTTTATAAGGGGTAAACCCCATTAAATCCTCACGAATATATGCTTTTTTAGTCATCATATCTCACCCTAAGAGCATTGGCATGGGCCGTTAGCTCTTCGCTTTCTGCAAAATCCATAACATCTTTATAGAGAAGTTCTAAGGAATCTTTCGTAAATGATAAGATACTCGGTTTTTTAATAAAATCATCTACACACAGGGGTGAAAAAAACCTTGCTGTTCCATTGGTTGGAAGGACATGATTTGGGCCTGCCATATAATCTCCTACTGGCTCTGGTGTATAGTGTCCTAAGAATATTGCCCCTGCATTTTTAATTTTAGGAAGCAAATTAAAAGGATCATCTGTACAAATCTCTAAATGCTCTGGTGCAATATCGTTGGAAATCTTAATGGCCTCTTCCATGGTTTTAGTGACTATAATAGCCCCAAAATCCCTAAGAGACTTTTCAATAATTACTTTTCTAGAAAGCTTATTGGTTTGTATTTCTACTTCTTTAGCAATTGCTAGGGCTAATTCTTCGCAGTCTGTTACAACAACTGATGAAGCAAGCTCATCATGTTCTGCTTGGGATAGCATATCTGCTGCTACATATTTAGGATTGGCACTCTTATCGGCTAGGATTAAGATTTCACTTGGGCCTGCAATTGAGTCAATACTAACATATCCGTAAACTTCTCTTTTAGCCAGGGCTACATATATATTCCCAGGTCCAACTATTTTATCAACTTTAGGAATACTTTCTGTTCCAAAAGCAAGGGCTGCAATGGATTGTGCCCCTCCCACCTTATAAATCTCTGTTACACCCGCAATATCTGCACTGACCAGGACTACAGGATTAATCTTTCCACCCTTTTGCGGTGGGGTCACCATTACAATTTTTTCCACGCCTGCTACTTGAGCCGGAATAATATTCATTAGAACTGAAGAAGGATAAGCTGCTTTACCACCCGGCACATAGACGCCGCAACTTTCCATTGGCAAAACTAATTGACCTAGTATACTGCCTGTTTCATCTAAATCCATCCAACTATTTCTTTTTTGTTTACTATGAAAGTTGCGAATGCGATCTGCTGCTCGCTTGATAATACGTTGCATATTATCACCTACTTGCTCATATGCTTGGTCTATTTCTTCTTTTGTTACCTTAATATTTTCGTTTGTTAAGCTAACCTTATCAAATTTTTCTGTATACATAAAAAGAGCTTGATCTCTATTTTTTTTGACCTCTGCAACAATTGCTGATGCTGCAGCTGCGTACTCTGCGTCATCAAACTGAGCACGTTCTTTTAGTTTCTCAAAAAACTTTATATACTCATCATCTTTAATAATCTTAACCATATGGGTATCTCCTTCACTTATTATTTGAGCTGTTTTCTCATTTCTTCTGTTAATGCGTTAATCTGGGCATAAGCCATTTTCATGCTAGCCGGGTTCACAATGACCCTAGCGGATATATCAAAAATATCTTCAAAAACAACCATTCCATTTTCTTTAAGGGTAGCCCCTGATTCTACAATATCCACGATAACATCTGATAAGCCAACAATCGGCGCTAGCTCCACAGATCCATTTAATTTTATAATCTCTACATTTTGTTTTCTTTTATTATTAAAAAACTCATTGGTTATATTAGGGAAGGTTGTTGCAACCCGAATAGCACCCCCGTTATTGTATTTTTCTATCATTTCAGGTTTTCCGGCTACTGCCATTTTACACTTTCCAAAGCCCATATCCATGACTTCTAGGACCTTTCTACCTTGTTCTACAATGGTATCTTTACCTACAATTCCAATATCTGCGACCCCATAATCTACAAAAGTCGGGACATCTGATACTTTACATAAAAAGAATTTATATTTACCATCATCACTTGTAAATACTAGCTTCCGCGACTTTTCTTCCATTTCACTGCAAGTGATACCTAGCTGGTTTAAAAGCTCCATGGTGCTTTTTCCCAATCGCCCCTTACCAAGGGCAAATGTTATTGCTTTCATCGTCTCACCTAACCTTTCAACATATCACTTACTTTAGTTGTAAAACGCTCATTACTCCCTATATTAATTAATTCTACATTTTCTTCATCTTGAAAAAATAAAATACCACCTATGTTTTTTTGATTGGCATAAGCTATATTGTCTTCCACATTATCACCAATGAGGCTGTTTTCTATATAAAGCCCTGTTCTTCTTAGTTCTTCACTTGTCTGCATGGCTATTTTTCGGCCTAGGCTTGTATACATAACCAGGGTATCTGTCTGCCAAGTGTCAAGCGTGATTGCTTGATTATTAATAGCCCCTAGGAGCTCATGAATATTAACACCAAAGCCAGTAGCTGGAACATCCCTTCCAAACTTTCCGATAAGGGTATCGTATCTGCCCCCACCTAAAATCTCACTGCCACTTCCAGATGTGTAGGCCTTAAATATAATCCCCGTGTAGTACTCAAGCCTCGAGACCATCCCTAGGTCAAAGGTTATATTTTTTTCTACATTATATTCTCCAAGCAGTTCATAAATAAGTTCTAATTCTTCTAGTGCTTGTAGTGCTTTTTTATTGTTGGTAAGAGTTTTTGCCCTATTAATGATTGTAATATCCCCACATAGCTTTGGCAGCTCCTGCAATAGTTTTGCTATTTCAGGTTTAATATTATGATGGGCTGTAAATTCTTCTAAAGCCACTATATTTTTATTTTCAATTAAAACCCGTATTTCTTCCATAACATCAAGATCTAGCCCGGTTTCTTCCATAATTGACTTAAAAAAACTCACTTGCCCTAAATGCATAACAAATTCTTCTACGCCTGAAACTTTTAAGCTATTGGCCGCAACTGCTATCACTTCAGCGTCACTGTATACGGACCTATTTCCAAGTAGCTCTACGCCTGCTTGTGTAAACTCATGAAGCTTGCCTTGATATCCTTCTACATGCCTATAGGCACTTCCTACATAACTAAGTCTTAGAGGAAATACTTCATCTTGAAAAGATGTTGCCGCAACTCTTGCAATAGGTGGTGTTAAGTCAGGCCTTAAAGCAAGTACATTTCCTTTTCTGTCTAAAAACTTATACATTTCACCCCGCGCAACGTTTCCGTCTTCTTTTGCAAAAACCTCTACATACTCAAATGTAGGTGTTTGAATTGGTTCATATCCATATCGATAAAAAATACTGTTAATTCTTTGTTCTATTTCATTCTTTTGTTTTTGTTCACACGGTAAAAAATCCTTTACCCCTTCAACTGTATGTAACTTGTAATTTTTCATTGTATTCCCCTTCCACTTCACCCAACTAGAGTACTAAAGTAATTATATTATAGATTATAGTCACTGTCAAACTTTATAAAAAAAACTTAAGGATTTCCTTAAGTTTTAATGGGTTATGCTAAAATTGTATTTATTTTATCGACAATCATAGAAAGTGCTACTAAATTAAATCCACCTTCTGGAATAATAATATTTGCATATTTCTTACTAGGCTCGACAAACTTTTCATGCATGGGTTTAACTGTTGTTAGGTATTGTTCTACCACACTATCAATATCCCTCCCACGCTTTTTTACATCTCTCACAAGCCTTCTAAGAATACGCACATCGGCATCTGCATCTACAAATATCTTAATATCCATTTGCTCACGAAGTTTCTTATTTTCAAACACTAATATCCCTTCAATAATAATAACCTTAGCAGGCTTAATATGCACCGTCTCTGCCATTCTGGTATGTTCTACAAACGAGTATTCGGGTCTTTCTATAGCTTCTCCATTTTTAAGCATTTTAATATGTCCAACCATCATATCCGTATCAAAACTACTGGGATGATCATAATTAAGGCCACGCCTTTCTTCTAATGAAAGGTGACCATTTGACTTATAGTAATGGTCATGGGGAATAACAATAACTTTGTCCATAAAAGTTTTTTCTAGATGCTCTACTAGAGTTGTTTTACCAGAGCCTGTTCCGCCTGCAATTCCTATTACAACAACATCTTCATCTTCCATTTGTATCTCCCCTTGCTCAACAATTTATTATCTTCATTGATAAAATTATACACAAAAAAAGGCTCATAGTCTATGACTATAAGCCCTTTTGTATCTTTATTTGATTATTTTTGTTCTACTGCTTGTTTCGCTAATGCAATAAATCCTTCTGATGTACCTGTTGCGCCTGTTACAACGTCAACTGCATTAGGATCTTGTTTTGCAATTAAATCTGCTGTAAGTGCAGCCATAGCTTCTGCTGCAGATACGCCAGATTTTTCTTTCATACTAGTATTGTACTCTACGTCTTCTGACTTAAGTTCGCCAGCTTCATTTGTATAATCAAATTTAGCGTCTACGATTTCGTCTCCGTTAAAAGTAACTTCTAATACTTGTTTCCATCCTCTTTCGTCAAACTCAGATTCAACAGTAACTACTTTTTCCTCTGCTGCTGGTTCTTCTGCGTCTGCTTCTACTACTGGCTCTTCTACTGGCTCTTCTACTGGCTCTTCTACTGCTGGTGTCTCTACCACTGGTGTTTCTACTGCTGGTGTTTCTGTTTCTTTAGCTCCACAACCTACTAATAATGCTGCTGCTAATCCACATACCATAAGTGCTGAAAAAATCTTTTTCATTTTAAATCCCCTTTCGAAATTTACGTATATGTACGCAAAGATACTTAACTTAGTTACTTGAATAGTGTAACTTTTTTCTAGTGTTCTGTCAAGCTTTTTAAGGCAAAAAAGACACTTTTCTATACAGATTGCTAAAAAAAACGCATATCTTTTTAGGACTTTGTACCATATTCAGTACAACTTAACTCTAATCTGAACTGTGCCAATACTATTTCTTATCATCATTATAAACAATTATTTAATTTTTCTACTTCCTGGCTTAACAACTTCTTCTTTTCCTTCTTTACAAAGCGGACATTCGTCTTTTTCCCAAGATTGTACTTTTGCTACTAAAGCACAGTCAAGCCTTGTACCAAAGTCAGCTGTTCCATTGCTACGATCTACTAGTACTGCCACGCCTACAACCTCAGCGCCACACTCTTTTGCAATATCGATTACTTCTTGCACGGAGCCGCCTGTTGTAATAACATCTTCTGCTACAACCACACGGGCGCCTTTAGGAAGTTCAAATCCACGACGAAATGCCATTGAACCATCTTCTTCTCTTTCAGCAAACATGTTCTTTGCGCCTAATTGTCTTGCAAGTTCATAGCCAATAATAATCCCACCTACAGCTGGTGCAAGAACATAGTCAATCTTATCGCCTTTATACTTCTCAGCTAACATTCCCATAAGCTCTTGTGTGTAATTTGGATATTGCAAGATTTTCGCACACTGCATATACTGATTAGAGTGTCTTCCTGATGTTAATAAAAAGTGTCCGTCTAGTAAAACGTCTGTTTCCTTGAAAATTTCTATAACTCTTTTCTCGTTGCTCATAATTGCCTCCATTTGATTAATTATATTTGATTAATATTTATTCTTGAAATGCTTCTTGAATCTCTTTAATCGTTTTAAATCCGTATTTGTTCATATATGCAATAAGGCCTTCTTTAATATCAATACATGCCCTAGGATTTGCAAAAGTTGCTGTTCCTACAGAAACTGCATCTGCCCCTGCTAAGATAAACTCAACTGCGTCTTCTCCTGTCATAATACCACCCAGGCCTATAATGGGTAGGTTAACCGCCCTGGCTACTTGGTATACCATGCGAACTGCTACTGGTTTAATGGCTGGCCCTGAAAAACCGCCCATTTTGTTTGCAAGTACTGGTGCCCTTTTATGAACATCAATCTTCATGCCAATAAGAGTGTTAATAAGGGATATTCCATCTGCTCCTGCTGCTTCTACTGCTTTTGCAATTTCAGCTATGTCTGTTACGTTTGGGCTTAGCTTAACAATCAGTGGCTGCTTAGCTACTTTTCTTACGGCCGCAGTCGCTTCTGCTGCCATTTCTACGCTGGTTCCAAATCCAATACCACCTTCTTTAACGTTTGGACAGGAAATATTAAGCTCCAACATATCAATATTAGTATGGCCTAATTTCTCTACAACTTCGCAGTATTCTTCAATGGTACGTCCTGCTATATTTACAATAATCTTTGTCCCTGATTTTTCTAAAAAAGGTAGGTCATGTTGGATAAAATAATCGACACCTGGGTTTTGAAGGCCTACTGCATTTAGCATGCCGCCATAAGTTTCTGCCACTCTTGGAGCAGGGTTACCTTTCCATGGTACACTTGCAATTCCTTTAACAATAACGCCCCCAAGCTCAGATAGGTCCATAAACTGTGCAAACTCTCTGGCTGCAAAAGTACCTGAGGCTGTTGTAATGGGGTTGTTCAGTTTAACACCTGCAATATCGACACTAAGATCTAAATGATTAGTCATTCCATATCACATCGCTTCCCATAAATACTGGTCCATCTGTACATGTTTTTTTGTAGTCCCATCCATCTTCAGCCGTTTCGTCTTTTTTCTTACACACGCAACCCACACACACACCTATGCCGCATGCCATACGCTCTTCAAGTGACACTTGAACTGGGAGTTCTCGCTCCTCGCACCATGTGTTTAAAGCTTTTAACATCGGCTTTGGTCCACAACTATAAGCCATGTCAATCTTTATATCTTTTGCATTTAAAATATCAATAACATTTCCTTTATGGCCAACTTTACCACTTTCAGTTGCTACATATACAGTAGCTCCTAGCTTTTCAAACTCTTCTATTAGGTATGGCTCGTCTCTAAAACCAAGCACAACTGTTAGATTTCCTTTCAGTCTTTTAGCTAGTTCAACTAATGGCGGAACCCCAACGCCCCCGCCTACAATAAGGTGGTTTGGTTGGTTTCCAGTCATATCAAAGCCGTTACCAGATGGTCCACTAACTTGTATTTCATCCCCCACAGCCATTTTTGAAAACTGGTATGTCCCGTCGCCTACAACAGCGTATATGATTCTAATTGATTGATTATCTGAATCAACTTCGCAAAGACTAATAGGCCTTGGCAAAATTGTGTGTTTTTCTTTTGGATAAATATTTACGAACTGCCCTGGACTTTCAATCATTCCTACTATATCTGGCACTTTGATTGTCATAGAATACACATCTGATGCTATAAGTTCGTTACTTGTAATTATCCCTATTTCTACTGTCATCTTCATTGGTGCGCCCCCTTATAGTATTCTTTGTAAATCTTCCTTCATTGCAATAACTGCGGCTCTTGAAGCCTTTGCAAAGTCTTTTTCATCAAAGTCATTGTTCTCTTTATAAGCGGCTATGATGCCTCTTGATGAGTTTACAATGGCTCCTAAACCATCTTTGTTAAAGCATCCTTTAAGTTTCTCCGCACCTGCACCTTGAGCGCCATATCCTGGTACTAAAAAATATGTGTTTGGCATCAGTTTACGAATCTCAGCTGCATCTTCTGGGTACGTTGCCCCAACAACTGCTCCGATTTTAC
Source organism: Candidatus Epulonipiscium sp. (assembly GCA_012841565.1). The sequence continues at coordinate 121,475 of DUUM01000299.1, forward strand.
TATAGCCAAGCTCTCCCATTACTTCCTCGCCCCACTTAGCAACAAGCTTAGCAACTTTTTCATATACTTTCTCCTTATCCGCGCCTACAATAAGGTCCTGAATTTGTCCGCCGTGTGGGTTACTTGTTTTTACTAAAACAAACATCCCCTTATCATGCTCATTACAGTTACTAATAAAAGGCTCAATTGCGTCGTATCCCATGTACGGGTTAAGGGTTACACAATCTGATCCCCAAATATCGAATTTCTCTCCTTCAACATCTGTGATACCAATATGACTTGAGTAAGCCGCTGCAGTCGATGCAATATCACCTCTTTTAATATCACCGATGACGATTAGCCCTTTTGACTTAGCGTAAGCGATTGTTTCTATATAGGTTTCAATCCCTGCTAAACCATAATTTTCATACATGGCAATTTGAGGTTTTACTGCTGGAATTAAATCGTGAACATTATCAATTATTTGTTTGTTAAACTCTAAAAACATCTTAGCCACTGCCTGGGGTGTTTTTCCGTATTTATCAAACATTTCTTTTGAAAGATATGATGGAATCATTGCATATGTTGGGTCTAAACCTACCACTGTTGGATTTTCTGTTTTTTGAATACCTTTTATAAGTCTGTCAATCATTCTCAATTCCCCCTTAGTTGTGTGTGTATACAATGTTTCCATTTACGATTGTGCATTTAACTTGTCCTTTAACTAGTGTCCCACCAAATGGTGTGTTTTTTGACTTAGAAACAAAGTTATTTGGATCTATTACATATGCTACATTTGGATCAATAATAGCGATATCTGCTACTTTACCTTTTCCAAGTGTCCCTTTATTAAGACCCATTAATGTCGCTGGGTTTAAACTCATTTTTTCAATCAGTTGTGTCGGTGTTAAAATACCCGTTTCCACAAGGTTTGTATAGCTAATTGCAAAACTTGTCTCAAGGCCTACAATGCCAAAAGGTGCTTTAGCAAATGCCACTTTTTTCTCCTCTTCGTGGTGAGGCGCGTGATCTGTTGCAATAATATCTAGTGTCCCATCTTGAAGCGCTCTTCTTGTAGCTTCCCTATCTTTATCAGTTCTAAGAGGGGGACTCATTTTAGCAAAAGTATCTTGCTCCATGCCAACCCTATCATCTGTTAGGGTAAAATAATGAGGCGCCGTTTCTGCTGTTATATTTGCCCCTCTTGCTTTTGCAAACCGAATGATATCAAGGCTAAGTTCTGTACTTACGTGGCAAAGGTGTAATTTAATCCCTGTAGCCTCTGCTAAAATAATGTCTCTAGCTGTAATAATATCTTCCGCTTCATTACCAATCCCTTCAAGGCCAAAACGCTTTGAATTTTCACCAAGATTCATACTGCCACCCATAAGCGTCATATCTTCGCAGTGTGAAAGCATAGGGATGTTAAATTGTTTCATATGGGCCATAGATTCTTTGAGTACCTTTGCATTCATAACTGACCTACCATCATCACTAATAGCGCAGATGCCTGCTTCAATCATGGCTTTCACATCCGTTAGTTCTTCCCCTTTTTGGCCTATTGTTATAGCACCTACAGGGAGTACATTAACAACCCCAAACTCTTTAGCCTTCTGGTTGATATATTCAACAACCGTTGGGTTATCAATGGATGGATTTGTATTAGGCATACAACAAACGGTTGTTATGCCGCCTTTTGCTGCAGATTTGCAACCTGTCTCTATGGTTTCTTTATGCTCAAATCCTGGTTCTCTAAGGTGGACATGCACATCAATTAGTCCTGGAACTACCCATTGATTGGCTGCATCTATTACTGTGTCGGCCTCTGCCGTTAGGTTTTCGCCAATTTCTGCAACGACGCCGTCTTTTACTAGGATATCAAAAATTCCATCCCTATTTTCTTTCGGATCTATTATTCTTCCGTTTTTTATGAGTAAACTCACCTAGGCATCCCCTTTCATTATATAGCTCATTTATCTGGTTTCATTATAACATCTTTAGTCTTATTCTATACACTTAAACTCGCATAATAAAAAGGCAATAAATAGATTGATTGCTCAATCCACTCATTGCCTTTAAAAATCCCGTAATGGGTCCAATTTATTCGTTTTATTACCAAAAATCGCACAATATATTATTATGCTGGTTGTTCCTTAGTGGCCTCACGGGACCAGTTTAAAGGCGGTTTATTTATTTGGTTTTTTCTTTTCAAATCTTAAGAAAGCATAGCATGTAAATTGGGTTGTGTCAACTGACAAATTGGTGGTTTCCGCATTAGATTGGGAGTATGTCGCATTAGGTCGGGTTCACACATCCCATCGGGCCTCTCTTGGCTAGTAA
>DUUM01000300.1 GCA_012841565.1 Candidatus Epulonipiscium sp.
AAGCAAGATCAATAGGGGTTATAGGTGGTGCAGATGGACCAACAGCTGTTTATATAACAAGTAACTTCTTACCATATATTTTCACTGGTGTATTGGGATTAGGTTTAGTGGCAGGAATGATATATATGTTCTTTGCTGGAAAAGTGAAAAAAAGTTAAGCAAGTTTATTCTACTATGTAGGGATTTGTAATAGTGACATTACTTCCTATAACATAGTACTCCTGCCATTCCCCACCCTAAGACAAGAGCTGTCTAAGGGTGGGGAACATCAGGAATACGTGAGACGTTAAGTAACATTAAATATCTGATAACGAAGGGAGAAATATATGAAAAGGCGGAAGTATTTATCTGAATTCGGTTTAAACGTTTTTACTAGCTATAAAACGATTATTCCAGTAGAACATCTTGATATAATTGATGATGACCATGATTATCATATATATAGTATTATGTCATGCCCAAAAGTAAGATATGTTAAAGACTGTTTTGAAGCCAGTGTTGGGGGGATAAGTTTAACTTTAGAAAAGCAAGTAAAAGATTCAGTTAAAACAATTAAGATTCAAAAGTTAATTTTAGATAAGAATTTAGACCATACAAAATTAAAAATACAGTGTCATTACCCTTACAATAATTTGCAGATTGAAATAAATGATAAGAAATGGTTAGATGCCTTTGGAAGTGGCTTAGCAAGTAATAAAGTCTTGCTTGATGCTCAAGGGGCATTAAATATCTCAGGAACTACAAGGGCTTGGGAATTTGAAATATTGTACATAGGACAGGCTTTCGGCAAAGATGGTGAACGCATAGCGACGGATAGATTAAAATCACACTCGACACTACAAAGGATATTGACAGATTATCATAGTTCGCATCCAGATAAGCAAATATATCTATTTTTATTTGAATTCACACCACAATTACAGATGAGTTTCGATGGTTTAACCAAGGAATACACTGCGACACAAGAAGAGGATAATAACCATTTTAGCGACGTAATGAGTAATCCTTTAAAGAGTAATCAAATAATTAATATTACAGAGGCAGCGATGATTAACTATTTTAAGCCACCATACAACGTTAATTTTGTTGACAATTTCCCTGACGAAAATCATAAAGGTTATAGTCAGTACTATGATTTAGATTATAGTAACTTGGTAGTAGAACTTGACTTAGAGTTTTATGGAGATTTTTATGTTCAGCTTTTTTCAGATGCTAATAGGATTGATAGTTCTTTTGATTTTATTAGGTATGACCTATTTAATGATCCACATAGAAGGAGCATGTATGACATTTTCAAGAGGGACGACATTTAACATCACTTAACATAGTACTCCTAATATTCCACAGCCTAAGATAGGAGCTATCTAAGGCTGTGGAACATCAGGAATACGTGAGACGTTATAAGACATGTAGATACTGAGATGTTTCTTTAACTTAGTGATGAAAATAACATATTGCGTAATATTAAAATTATACAATACAGGCACTTAAAATAATTAAGCAATACATAGGGATTGCAA
>DUUM01000301.1 GCA_012841565.1 Candidatus Epulonipiscium sp.
GCAAAAGCATTGGGTGCATATTTTTTCCCGACTTTGACCCTGTCTTTAAGTAGTGACAAATCATCTTCTAAGGCAATAGTCAACCCAAGTTTACTTATTTTGTTTTTTAATTCTTCTTTTGTTTTAAAATTAAACTTTTCATGTTTTGACATCTATTTAACCCTCCAATAATTCTAACCTATTTTTAAGTTTAGTTAAGCTCAAGCAAAAATTCCTCATTACCACTTGTCACAGTAATCACATCCCCATTTATCGACAACTCCGGAACTTCCCACTCCTTATAGGGTATATTATCCCCCCTTACATAAGATGCTAATATATTTTCGCCTACTCCTAGTTTTTTTCTTAAGGTCGGCAGCAATGTTCTAGGATTCATAATATTTGTATTGCTAGCAGGGCAAATAACTTCTACTTCTTGATTACCATACAAATCTGCTATTTGGCTATACCCCTGGTCGGTTACCACTGTAACTGACCTGTCCTTTTTAATAATTTTCCTATTAAACTCTATATTTCTTAATGATTCTAGGCCTATTGCAAAACCACCCTCTGCAGTATATAAGATCCTATCGCTATTAATCTTATGGATTCTTATATGCCAAGGATGTCCTATTAATAAGTAACTATGAATTATTACACCTTCATAAGGTGACCAAACTGTTTTTATTTTTTGCTCATCTAGTTTAATTTTAATACTTTTTTCCTTATGCCTATAATAGTTTCCGTCCATAGATACAGCTAATGTAGAATCAAAAGCTCCAAATTCTAGCCCCTTATGGCTTCTTGGGACCGAAAATCCAAAAAATGTAGAATAGGCAAATTTTTCATATTTACACTCAACATGTAGATGTCCATTCGTATGGTAATTTCCTGCATTATAAGCGATTACATGTCTTGACTTTATATCTCTTTTAATAACTAGTGATGCCGCTTCTTGTATTTTAGTTGGCATAAGTTGAGGTAAAGGTTTTTCTTCAACTACCCAAAAATCATGATTATCTGCTAGCGTCCCTATAACAAGCGTCTTTAAACCCCAGTATACGGAACCTGGTGATATATATCCTTCTACCACAAATGGGTTATCATAAGCATATCCTATCGTTAGTCTTGAAGCAACGTCATAAATAGCTTGCTTATTCCACCACCGTAAGTGACGCATAATGATTCCCTTAATCGTTCCTAATAAAAAAGATGTTTTTACATCTGCCACTACTACCATCGACCAAAAAGCTACCTGTGCAAACCTATAAGCCAAGCTTCTCCCATAAGGTAATGCCTCTCCATCTTCAGCAAACCAGTATATAAATTCTTCCGCAAATTCAACAGCTCTTTGGGAATATCTCTTGGCCCTTTGTGGATCTATATCTTTCATATGTATACTATAAAAAAGGCCATAATAATGCATTGCAAAAGCTATGTAATAATCTGCATGGGCCTCCTTGATATCACCATCCCTATACCATCCATCTGACATATAGTAGCTATCTAAATCGTCTAAATACCCATTCATTTTATTTTTATCATAGGGGAGGCCTACAGATTTAAAACCAATATTAATAATGATAGTGAAAAACTTCCAATTGCAGTCATAAACTTCTAGCTCATTGGTCTGATTAAGCCAGTTGTATAAGTTTTTCTTTTGAACATTGTCAAGAGGTTCATATATACATTCCGGTTTAAGAACCATGGCATATCCAATAGCAGCCATTTCTACTAGTCTTTGATCATAATCTCCTAGCTTGCCAAAATAATCCTCATGCTCAGGGTTCGTCCCATTCACTAAACCCTCCCGAACCTTTTTCCAAAACGCCCAATCTTTATCCACATCATCAAGGGCTGAAAGTCCCCAAATAATCCTAGAAAACCCTTCAATTTGAGCAATATTATCACTAGCAGCTGAGCTCCTATTAGAAAGATGAATACGCGTATTATTTCTAACAAAACTAGATTTAAGTGGTTTTAACAGATCCATAATAAACTTATTTATATCCTTTTTATTTTCAAATTTATTATTATGGACCTCTAAATCAAAACACCGCATATTTATCTCTCCTTAAGTTAGTTTCTCACCTATCAACTTTGTTTTATAAAACTACTATTTTATTCTGTTTTTATAAAACTCTTTCATAATA
>DUUM01000302.1 GCA_012841565.1 Candidatus Epulonipiscium sp.
CTTTGCTTTTTGCCCCAAGTACCTTGGCAATATCTCTTGCAACAGATGGCTTTTCTGTGACGATTAGTTTTTTTCCCATTTTACTTTCTCATCCTTTGTGTCAACGATTATATATCTTTTTCTATCCATAGTATAACATTGTTTGATTATTTTTTCCATAAGCTTACATTGATAATCAAGATGCATCTCTAACATCTTACTTACAAAGTGTTTTTATATACCTGACTATTATTTTTCTTTTTATTTATTTCAATTACATTTTGAACCTTATTATTTTTAACCTCCATATTAAATTTCCGCCCTAGCCCCTTCCTTATTTTAAATGGTAAATAGGCCCAATAATCACTAAGGACTGAGTTAACCGTAAATTCTTCAAGTTCGTCCATTTGACTAACTCTTAAAATTAATAACTTTAAAAGTCTATGAGCTAGCCATTTTTCAAAACTTTCTCTATGAAGGCTTTCTACCCATTGTGAGCAAAGTAAATATTCTTTCCCACTAGTGGATATGATTACATCATAATAACGATTATATCCTTTACTATCTTGTTTCTGTTTTATTATATCTAATTTTCTATCTACGGGTTTTAGTATTTCAAAATTAAGATTAAATACTTCTTTAGAGTATTCTGGGGTCTCCATTTTCTTTAATTCATTTTCCGATATAACCTTTTCTTTTAATAGTTTTATAATAAAAGTTCTAATCAATTTTCCTATTTTTAACTCATGACTTTTTTCATCTTCTTCTAGCCTTTCATCTAATTGAAATAATTCATCAGTTGTTTCCTGGGATAATATCCTTCTTGCATCCATCAGTGTTGTTTCATCTAATCTAGAAGATCCTACAATGTTTTCTAGAGCTTCTACTTCTAGTCCCTCTCTAAAAATTTTTCTTGCACTAGAACTTCTGCTTCTTCTAGAATTTAATGTAAAGCCATCTTCTCCACTCGGTAGCTGTGCTTCAGGATTATTGTCTTCTTTAAAAATATGATAGTAATCGATAAATATCTTTTTCCCGATTTTATTTAATAATATTTCAATACTCTCATCACTGCTTTCACTAGGCGGATTACCAACATCCCCCAATAAATACTGATAACGCTCCATTGTCATAATGACATAAGTAGGTTTATTCTTTTGAAAAATAAATGATTCCTTCTCTGTTTCCAATCTAGCAGAGACTTCACTAAAATTATTTTGTAATTCGTCAGAGCTTATAATCTTTTTGATATCAATTTTCATATTCTCTACCTCCGTATATAATAGGGTTATTTAATAAATTTATCCTATCATATTTTTGTTTGTTTGTAAACCCCTAATTTACCCTAAACAAAGTTTTATCTTGCTTCTCAATCATAATAACTAAATCTTAATCTTATTTTTCTATTTCCACAAAATAAATCTTGACATTACTACACATATAGTGTTATTCTCTTAATTACTACAACCATAGTAACAGCACGGAGGTGACATATGCAAAAGTTATCCGATAGCGAACTGTCCATTATGATGGCCATTTGGGAAGAAGACCGGCCCCTATATTTGAAAGAAATAATAGAAAGCCTAAAAGAATTTAACTGGGCAAGCAGTACCATTCGAAACTTTTTAGTGAGAATAATCGATAAAGGCTATCTGAAAGTAGAAAAGGATGGGAGAAAAAATATCTACATCCCCTTAGTTTCCAAAGATTATATCAACAAGAAGGGGAAAGCAATTATTGAAAAACTATATAATAATTCTGTTAAAAAGTTTATAGTAGAATTATATGAATCAGATTCCATTGACCAAGATGATTTAATGGAACTAAAGAATTATTTAGACCAAAAGATAAATGAGGAGGGGAATTAACTTGTCCATCTTATGCTCAAAATCTTTCATTTTGATTTTAGTCCTATTTGTTTTTACAACAAGTCTTTTGATAGGATGTAGTGACAATCAAGAAGTCCAAGAAGAAAGCCTGATAGAAAGCCAAGCAGATATCTTATATGACTACAAGACTCCTTACATAGGAGACAATTCTAAAGTAGGCAATATCCTATCAAATCTTAATTTTCCAGAAGGATATCGCTATGAATCTATGGCCTTATTCACAGATGCTCAGCCTTATAAATTGCAAGTCAATCTCATAACTGATAACGAGTCTGGTTTTCCAAGATCTAAATTTGAATTTTTAAGCGCCGTAATTTTTTCATTAATCGGTAATTTAGATGAAATACAATATACACCCAAGGATGAGGAA
>DUUM01000303.1 GCA_012841565.1 Candidatus Epulonipiscium sp.
AAACAATTAAGTTGCCTTCATCTTCAAGTAGGATGAAAAATCTCTCTACACTTTTACTAATATCACATAAGTCCCGAATACTTTCAAACTGGCTAAAGTAATGTAGCAAGGTATCAAAGGGTGTTGTATAAATAAAAAGGGATAAACATAAGGAAGCGGATAAGCCCCTTAGCATCATTAATAAGGCAAATGATAATCCCTTATCAAAAACCAATATAATTGTACTTATAAGGTAAAATAGTAAAATTTCTACTACTAATTTAAAGACCCTTTTGTAAGGGGTCTTGGCCATATAGTGCATCCCTATAAAACAGACAATATTGATGATCATCAGATGCCAGGACTGGACAAACCCCATTACAATAATAGGCAAAATACATAGTAATAATTTTTCTATTGGGTGCATATTTGCATAAGGATTAGCCTTGGCGTAGGCTGCTATTTCCCTGAGCATTTTTATTCCTTCCTATATAGAATCCAATAAATCCGCCTCCAATAGCTGTTTGAATAGTAAATAAGAGAGTTTCAATTTCACCAGGAATTTCTGGAAAAATTGGTGAAATCCAAGGCTCATAATCTGCTTGTATTTCTGTAATTAATTCCTCTCCTTGATCATCTGATCCTTCGAATTCACTATCTTTATGCAAGATAAAAGGTACAATCAGTATTACAAGGCAAATTGAAATGAGTAATGTGTTTTTTAATTTATTTTTCATATGCGTAAGCCCCCATCATCTTCCCAATTACATTATTGGAGTTTTTGTATAAATAGTTAAAGAGTAATACAGTGAAAATCCCTTCCACAATCCCTAGTGGTACCTGGGTAATTGCAAATACAGATAAGAACTTTCCTAGGGTTGCCATAAAATTACTTCCAGGAAAAACAGTAGCTAACTGAATAGCCGTGACGGCGTATGTAGCAAAGTTTCCTAATAAGGCGCCTAAAAACATTCCAAGCTGTTTATTATTCTTTTTTAATAATTGGTATACTGCAAAAGTAACAAGTGGTCCTACAATCCCCATACTAAGGGTGTTAGCACCAAGAGTTGTAATACCGCCATGGGCTAAAAATAGGGCTTGGAAAATAAGCACTACAACGGATACAACACTCATTACCATTGGCCCAAATATAATGGTACCTATACTTGTACCTGTTAAATGAGAACTACTGCCTGTAAGAGATGGTAATTTAAGGGCTGATAATAACAAGCAATATGCCGCTACTAGTCCAAGCAACATTTTAATATCTGTATTTTCTTTACTTAAGCTTCTTACTTTTTTAAGGCCCATAAAGACAAATGGGATACATACCACATAGTAAAAAAGCGCCCATAGTGGTGGTAAAAATCCTTCTGCAATATGCATGCCATATACTGCAAAGGGCATCCCTGCAAAAAATGCTGTTAATGTTAAGATTCGTTTATTCCTCATTCTTATTTTCCTCTTTTCTTTTATTGTTTTCTTGCAACTTTCTTGCAAAATCTACAATTTCCTTTTCACTTTCAAATACATTTTCATACTGCTTTTTCTTTCTACCTATTATAAATACCTTTATTCCCATTTCTAATGCAGCTTCTATTTTTTCTTTCGTTTTCCCTTGTTTACCGCTGTCTTTCATAATAACTGCCTTCGCATTGTATTCTTCAAATAAAGCCTGATTTAATTCCTTACTACCACCACCGTAAATTGCTATAATGTTTTTAATGGGGACCTTTAAATAATAGAGCTTGGTTAGTACTTCTTTAATAGGCAAAACCTTATGAATAATCCTGTTAGAAAGCTTCATTATTTCAAGTTTTTCTACGTTATTACTTCCAGTAGTATTGATAATAACCCCTGGAATATCTTTTAAATTTTCTTTTAAATCCTTATAATCATCTAGGATTATAATATCAGGATGAGGGATATACGCATCTACTACGGATGCCCTTTCATAACGCAGATAGGCCAAATCCTTTTGCTCACAAGTAGCCATTATGTTGTCTGTTACTTCTGTGGCATAAGGATGAGAAGCATCTATGATCATAGAAATACCATACTTTTCAACGACCCTAATCATATCCTTTTCTGCTAAAGGTGCTGTATTCAGGTGCTTATAACGATACTCCCCAAGGATACTGGCTCCATATTCTGTTGCAGTAGAAACATAAATATTATCTGTAAATTCATTTAGATTCCTTAAAATCTCTCGCCCTTCACTTGTTCCTAAAAACAGACCAATCATTGTTTATGCCATCCTTACTCTTTATTTTCATATCCTCTTTTTGTAATAAACTTACCATCTTTTATATAACTGGTACTGTTACCAATAATAACAATACTCATC
>DUUM01000304.1 GCA_012841565.1 Candidatus Epulonipiscium sp.
CTATTTGTAGGGAATTCAATGTCAACGAAGAATGGCTCCGTACAGGCCAAGGCGAAATGTTTCGTGAATTAGATAGAGAAGATGAGATAACCAAATGGCTTGGGTCCTTGATGAGACCAGACAATGACAATGAATTCATAAAAAAATTTATTCATATGCTTAGTAGACTAAGTATTGAAGATTGGAAGGTATTGGAGAAAATGGCTCTGATGATGTTGGATGATAAAGAAAAAAGCCAGGCCTAAGGCCTAGCTAGAAACTGATTGAATGAATATGTATATTCTCTTTAAAACAGTGGGGTTATCAATTCGTTCAATCATTTTAATTATTAATTCCTTCATACTTTCTCCCTCCAAGACAACGCACGTGCTAAGGTAGCGATAGTTTTATTATAGAACGTATGTTCTGTTTTTTCAAGGACTATTTGGAATAATTTTGTAATTTTAGCAAGGAGTTGTTTGTATGGCATATTGTATATATCTAAGAAAATCTAGAGCCGATCTTGAAGCCGAAGCCCATGGTGAAGGGGAAACTCTCATTCGGCATGAGAAGGCTTTGCTGGAACTAGCAAAAAAGAATAAACATAATATCACTAAGATATATAGAGAAATCGTATCTGGTGAGACTATTAGCGCTAGACCAGAAATGCAAAAACTACTTGAAGACGTCGAACAGAACCTCTGGGAAGGCGTATATGTAATGGAAATAGAACGATTGGCTAGAGGAGATACCATCGATCAAGGTATCGTAGCACAGGCATTTAAATATACTGAAACCAAGATAATTACTCCCATGAAAACATATAATCCAAACGATGAATATGACGAGGAATATTTTGAATTCGGCCTGTTTATGTCCAGGAGAGAGTATAAAACTATTAAACGGCGTCTCCAAAGAGGGCGTATAGCCTCTGTTAAAGAAGGTAAATACATTGGTTCGGTCGCACCATACGGATACAAACGTGTTAAAATTAAGAATGCTAAAGGCTACACTCTCGAAATAAATCCTGAACAGGCTAAAGTTGTAAAAATGATATATAACCTATACACTATGGGAGAACTACAAGAAGATGGCACATATGAGAAGCTGGGAACGGTCCGTATTGCCAGGAAACTGGATAGTATGGGAATAAAGCCTATGATAAATGATACTTGGTCAAAGGCTTCCATCCAAGATATATTAAAGAACCCCGTGTATATTGGTAAGATACGTTGGGCATACAGAGGAGAAGTTAAGACAGTAAGAAATAATGAAATAGTAATCACACGTCCAAATGCAAACGATTATATACTCGTTGACGGAATACATGAGCCGATAATAGATGAAATTACTTTTTGCAAAGCGCAAGAACTCTTATCTAATCGTGCTCACCCTACAGTTTCTACAAATAATTCATTAAAAAACCCGTTGTCTGGTTTGGTTTACTGTGGTAAATGTGAGACATTAATGACTAGATTGGCAAAGTCCAGTAAAACTCCATATGATACACTTAAATGTCCTAATCGATATTGTGATAATATATCTGCTCCACTCTATTTAGTAGAAAATATAATATTACAGGAATTAAAAAAATGGCTATCTGACTTTAAGACACAATGGGACACAGAGAAAATCAGTACACCATATGCAGATGCTATAAAAGAAAAAGAGTTAATGATACAACAAGTAGAGGAACAATTAAATAAAATAAATGAACAAAGAGATAGAATATATACATTTCTGGAGCAAGGAATATACACAGTGCCTGTTTTTACAGAAAGAAACAAAAAGCTCACTGAGCAAATTCAGGTTGCAGAAAATACTTTATGCAAATTTAAAAATGAACTTGATAAATTAAAAAAACAGGCCGAAAAGAATGATATCTTTATTCCCAGAGCCGAACATATTTTAGATACTTATGATGACTTAGATAACGTAATAGTAAAAAACGAATATTTAAAAGAGTTAGTAGAAAAAGTGACATATATAAAAAATGAACCTAACCGAAAAGGGGATAGGGATAATCCAAACTTTGAAATCCGCTTATATCCAAAGGTTACAAAGTTTTAATTTTTACCTGTGACACGTATGTGCTAATAAATACGCACATACTAGTTAATGGTAATAATTCTAATGATTATTATTTACATTTTATTCTAAGTAAGTTATCATGTCAATAAGAGTCCCGCACACCTTGGAGAGAGATATGGTGTGTGGGGTTTCTTTTATTTACAAATCTTACCTTGTCGAATATAATTAATAGGTAAATAATGTATTACGAAGGAGGTCTATATGAAAAGAATATTAATACCATTAATAGTGCTTACCTTGTTACTAACAGGATGCGTTATAACCGATCCAGAAGAATCAGCTAATGTATCTTCAGACAATCCAACTGATACACCGACACAAGCCCCTGAGACTGAAACTACACCAGAGCCTACCCAAGAGCCAGAGGATACTATACCTGTCAGTGCTGAAGAATTACTAAAGGCGTATGATGAAAACGAAGTCAAAGCGGATAATCTTTATAAAGACAAAACTTTAGAAGTTACCGGAATTGTTAAAAGCATAGGCAAGGATATTTTTGACGAAGTATATATCACCCTTGGAAATGATGACGATTTTGCTATTATAAGTGTTCAGTGCTATTTTAAAGACAAAGATGAAATAGACAAGGTTGCAGAATTAAAAGAAGGTGACGAAGTGACGGTTATTGGAATATGCGAGGGTGGCACATTGAATGTAACATTGAAAAAGTGTAATTTAAAATAATAAGAACGATATTAAAATATGTATGATCTACTCAAGAGCCATTAAATAACATATGATAAGAGGATTTATTATGAACATTATAGGATATAGATTAAAGCAAGTTAGAGAGAGGCACAACCTAAACCAAGTTGAATTTGCAAACAAGTTAGGATTGACAAAAAGTACAGTCAATAGATATGAAAGCAATGAAATAATTCCCTCCATAAAAACTCTCATAGAAATAAGAAAGACGTTTAATGTAAGTATTGACTGGTTATTAGGCTTCGATACCGATATACCAAAAGAATATAATGAGGTAATGAATAAATGTATAGACAACAATATATCACCTAATAAGTTATTAAAAATAATAGATGTGCTTCAAAGCTAAGCCTAATAGAATAAAAGGCGGATATTGGTCTACTATAACCAAATACCCGCCCTTCATTTTTGCCCATATTACGATTTTCTACCCTCTTCTAGGGCTTCCCTGGTAGATTTACCGGCTCTTGTGCCATCGTCTTTCATATGCTTTCCCCAACCCAACTGATCCCAGTAAACCAATACTGCTAACCGGGTCTTTGCTCCATAAATACCGTCTACTTTCAATCTCGGATACCAATCAGGTAGCACGGCATTAAGTCTTTCTTGCAACCACCTGATATCCTCTTTCGAGGATTCGGGTGTGATAGCCTTTGCTGGGATATAGTTTTCAGGTATGTATTTAACTCCAATATATTCGCATAATCCTCTGGCTATCTCAACAGCACATTCTTTCCAAAACTGCTCGCTAGCCATTAACTCGGTAGCTTCTCTTAAGTTCGTCATGAATGCAAGTTCAA
>DUUM01000305.1 GCA_012841565.1 Candidatus Epulonipiscium sp.
ATGCTTTCCATTTGTCAAGCCGCTGGTATGATGCAAAAATTGATTAAGTGTAAGGCTCTGCATATCAACGGGCATCCCTTTGTACTCCATAGTAAGCCAAGGTAAGTATTTATGAACAGGGTCGTTCATGGACAATAGTCCCTGCTCCTCTAACAGTAAAATGCCTGCACCAGTAAAAGCCTTACTAACCGAAGCCAGTTCGTACAGGGTGTTTTCACTCGCAGGCAACTCTTTCTCACGGTCTGCGTAGCCAGAAGAAAAGTAGAACGTTTCATCTCCAGAGATTATAGAAATTGACATGCCTGGTACAGCTGATATACGACAGGCATCATCCAGCAATTTTTGTATTGCCACAGATTGTGCGTTCGATAATGCATGAACTGGTGTTGCAAATCCTGTAAATAGTATAAGTGATGCTACTATGTTAACGATGATCTTTTTCATTAAGGCCTCCATTATATACATAACTCTTGGTTCAAAACTGCTCCACAGATTCCTATTTATCCATTGATTATAAATACTTCCGTTTCATTAGCTATTTTTTTATATTCTATATCATGAACACAATGTGAACAATTCAGGTTTATTATCTCTGCATCTTTGGCTTTTTCTATATAATTATTCTGACAGGTTCTCCATGTATCTTCCTTCCAACCAGTCCCTTCTCCATTGGAGGAAAACATTAATATTGGAATATTGGTATCCAACTTTCTTTTACTTTACTTGCACTTGTTTTGATTTCTTGCACTTCTTTTAGCATTGTTTTTGTTGCTGTTCTCCGATAAAAAATGGTTCTATATAATTCCTTTTCCTTTCCATATATCCATGCATATTATATCCATTAACTTCCATAATCTGTCCATTGGGAACAAATAATTCATCCTCTTTAGATAAATTAACTCGATGATTAATATAACTAATTAGTATCAATATAATAATTATAGCAACTACTATTCCAATTATGACTCCTAGGTATCTAAAGGTTCTTTTTATAACATCCCCCAATAAGTATTCTATAAATAATACATACTTCCCACTTTTCTACTTATGTTCATCTCATAGTATATAATTCAACCATTCATTTATCAACCTAATTTTCCCAATTATCATCCATCATAAATCTAATTACCCTATGTCATCTATATTTTAGCCTATTTTTAAGGGTCAAAAAACGGTGTTTTTACTTCGGTTTTTGACCCACTTTTTGTCCCCAAACCACTATATGTTGTGGTCACACTCTATTATTTTCCTTCCAAGCCACAATACGTCATCAGAATTACTGCTTCAACGCTACTAAAATTTGAAAACATATCCCACAAAACTCTAAATACTTTTTTAACTCTTTAAGATATGACATACGTAGCATAAAACTCTATCTTTACTGGTCCCTTAATGTAAATAAGTCCCTCTTAAAAATTAATAATGCACTATTGATCTTTTTCTTCTTATCATGAAGCAAAAAAATACAATAAATAAAATATTAATAAGCAGAACAAAAGTACTCCCTTCTATCCCAAAGTTCTTATCTACAAAGAAACTCTTTTTGGTAGAGAACCATGTCGGATAATCTTCCGCTAGGGAAATTAAATCAAAAATCAACCCACCTGTGAAATTCCAAATAAAATGTATAATAATTGGTGCAACTAAACTTTTTGTCTCAATGAAAATTACTGGCATGAAAATACTCATGCTAATAACATTGAGTATACTAATAATTCCAGCTTCAAATGCACCACCGTGTAAAAGTGTAAATAAAGCTGTTATGAAAGTAATTGCTATAAGTGAATTGTACTGATTTTTCAAAACTTCGAATAAATACCCTCGTACTAAAAGTTCTTGCATTATTGTATTTAAGAAAAGTGCAACTGCCCAGATCCCAAAGCTGTCTACTTGACTCGTTACTCGCACTTCTATTTTCTTAAATAAAATAGACAAGAGAAGGGATAGGGCAATCTAAATGATACCGACTACTATTCCTAAGCCTGAGTTTTTAATGGGATTATTTAATGGAACACATATTATCCTATTTTTTCTTTCGATGAAGCAAAACAATGTAGTTGTGACTATAACAGCCAATAGGGGGGTGATTTCCAACCATAAACGGAAAGTAGCAGGTTTTGTAAGCAAGGCCCAAGGCTAACGCCTCGGGCCCATGGGGACTGACCCTAACCAATTCTCTCTCAGATAGTATAAGCGCAACTGCATCATAAGTAGAGACTCCTAGTTCTCCAATAAAATACAAGGAAGACCCAAAAGAAAGTATAATGATACCAACAATTAAAAATAGGATCCTAATACCAAACGTTGGATTGGGTATCTGAGTATTGAAAAACAAGGAAGAAAATTCTACCACATAGCCTAGTAAAAAAATATTTATAACGGTTGCAAGACCAATCTTATGTCGATCAATCATAAAAATAAATATTAACATGATTAAGTTTAAAATAGTATAAAAGGTGCCGTATCCTATTGGCATGTGCTTCCAAACACCATGGGCAAACACTTGGAAAGGATCCATACCAAAATTTGAAAAGTTAAACATTCCAACACTAAATCCTGCTACTAAAACACCAGATATAGTCATTATTATCCTTCTATGATTTTCTTTCATTTTAATCCCCCATTTCATATTGGGGTAGTGTAAAGTATTACCCTACCTTTTTGATTTAAAATCTATATATATCAAGGGTTACAACGTCTTTTTGCACAAAAAAACAATGACCCCCCTTTTTCTGTTATAATTGAATCGCCAAACACAACCTAACAGAAAGGATGAGTTATTGCTATGGCTCTTAAGGCTACCGATTATAAGTTGACCACGGATTTTGTAAAGGTATATCTTTTCTTACCCTTTTAATCAGCTGTTTTTTCAATCCCTGTAATGCCAATTGCACCGGGTCCGCCATGACTTGAAATCACAGAACCTGCATCCAACCATTTAGCTTTTTGAATACCGTTTTCCCTTAACAAATCATAAATCATCTCTTTTTGATTATCTTCAACACCCGGAGCACCTACTAGCAGAACGGTATCAGGGTCAATATTATAGCTTTTAAAAAAGATATTAATCATCCTTTTTAGACAGTTATCAAAGGATCCCCGGTATTTTTTCCCCGAGACTAAGTATCCATTTTCTAATATAATCGACGGATGAATCCTTAATAGATTTGCCCCATAAAAAGCTAGATTTGAGACACGGCCACCAGCTTTTAGATAAAGAAGTGTTTTAGGTAGAAAAACCATATGGGTGCGCTCCCTAATATCTTCGACAAAAGCAACAATTGCTTCAGGACTTGTATGAGGATTATCTTCAATGAATTGAGCGGTTGCTTTAACAATGGTAGCTGCGCCAATCGATACATTCTTGGAGTCTACAAGGTAGACATTTTTAAAATCCCTGGCTGCAATATTTGCCGCATTAAAGGAAACAGTTGTAACTGCAGAATATGCAATGTGGATGATATAAGCATCTGGATGTTTAGCAAAAACTCGTTTGAAAACTTTGGCATTATCTTGGGGTGTCGAACCAGATGTTTTAGGTAAATTCCCAGTTTCTTCATAATAATCAAAAACCTTCTCAACATCAAAACTACCATCAGGATACGTTTGATCTTCCATAGTTACATGCATTGAAATGACTTGTATATTATAGCGATCGATTAGTTCTTTCGATAAATCTGAACCACTTTCAGTTGTAATTATATACGTTTTCATCATAAACCTCCATTATTTAGACAGATTATAGCTTTGTATGGTTACTACTATATCATAAAAAGAAGTAGGGAAATACATCTATCGAAAAATGATAAACTTATCTGATCAATTTATCTCTTTTTACCAATTAAAATAGGCTCTCTATAGAGCCTATTTTGTCATACAACATTTGATTGACTGGTGTCATTACATTATGCTTTTTGCCAAGTTGTAAGACTGTTCCCGTAATCACTTGCATATATGGCAACCACCTGATTAACACCCACATTTAGCATAAACTTACCCCATAGCCTTTGATTCATATCTTTTACTACTTCGTGAGGAAAGTCCGTTTTTGCAAAAAATCTTGCCACTTTCATTGCCTTATCTGAAATAGTCCCTGGCTTTAAATCTCCAAAGCAAAGGATCCCCATATTACTATAAGTTAGGGTGTTCCCCTCTTTTACAGCATCCATGCCTTGTGCTACACAGTACAATAGCTTGTCCCATCCATATGTATTGGCAATAATCCGCAAATCTTTTATAGCTATTTTTTTAGATAAATGATGTCCAAATAAAATCCCTAATGCTCCTAGTCCGACAATTGACACTGTTTTAATTTCTTTCATAGCTTTAATCCTCCTTCTTTAACTTCTGCTTTAACACAAAAAAGATGGTCTATTAACAATCCTCCTTAACCTTACGGATTGTTAGTAAAGCATCTTCTATCCCTTTCCCAGCGGCATAGTTTTAAACTATTTAATTTAGCATAGTATAGTGCATGTTAGTCCCTTGGAATTTACCTGGTTAGCTTCTTAATTTCTCGTATCAAACCTTGCGGATTCGTATAATTAGCTACGTGAATCCGTTGGATATTAGTTGGTGCAGGAGTAGAGTTGTGTGCTTTGCATAATTTTGTTATCTGAAGTTCCACACCTTCTTCTTTAAGTATTTTTCTGGTATGTGCGTTATTATAAAATTGTGGATACGCTAATACCTTTACATCTCGTCTTCCCAAATTTTGTTCAATCAAGCCAAATGACACCGTTACCTCATGCCTCATTTCATCGTCTGGTATTCTATTTAAAAGTTGATGGGTATGGGTATGACTTTGTATATCAATTAAGCCACTTTCCTCCATCTCTTTTGCCTGTTCCCAGGTAAAGTGTGGAAATGATGTCTCTACTCCTAGGTATCTTGTTGTAACAAAAAATGTTGCTGGTATATTATACTTTTTCAAGATAGGAAAAGCCGTTTCATAATTACTTAAATATCCATCGTCTACCGTTATAATAACAGGCTTTAGGGGCAATCCACCTTGTCCATTCATATATAAGTTTAAGTGGTTAAAATTAATGGGTGTATAGCCATGTTCTAGTAGCATTTTTAGCTGCTTTTCAAATAAATTGGGATGAACCACTTCACTTTGCTGCTTTTTCGTAATTTTTTCTTGAAAATCATGATACATTAGGACTGGAATATAGTCTCCCTTATATGATGGGACTTGACCTATTGCATAGGAATTCCCTACTCTAGGCGCTCTAGCTCCTATCTCCTTATTATTTTCCACTTTGAAAATAACTTGTTTTACTCCTTTAATCTGGTAATTTTCTTTGTAGCCAACAACTA
>DUUM01000306.1 GCA_012841565.1 Candidatus Epulonipiscium sp.
ATTATAAGCGTCAATCTCCTTATAACTTAATAGGAATAGAAGGAGAGTTTACAGGAATTATGCCTGAGAAGATAGAGGAAGATATTCGGTTTTTAGTCAGCGCTCCAGAAATAACAAAGGTGTTCTATTACACATTAATAGAAGCAAAGGATATAGAGGATACAAAAGAGATAGAAGAAATTTCAGATAGTGGTAATAAGCAAAAGGTACAATTTAAAGAAGGCAGTAATTATTACTTATTAGAAGGAAAGGCTCATTCTATAGATGCTAGTCCGTATATCTCTAGCCATAATCGAATTATGGTGCCACTTCGTTATGTATCCTACGCATTAGGCCTTGATCCAGCTGACTTAAAATGGAATGGCTCAGCTCAGACCATTACTATAGAAGATGATGAGCCCATGACCATTAATTTGAGAACAAAGGAAATGAATAGGAGCCATGTGATTAACACCCTATCAGAAATAACAGTAAGAGACGGAAGGACCTTTGTACCTGTTGGAGAAATCGGGAAAGCCTTTGGCGTAAAAGTCACATGGGATGGCAAAAGTAGAACGGCTACATTTAACTAAATTCAAAGCCCATGGCTAAAACAAGACATATTATATTCGACTCTGCACCTCTTGCCTAAAGCGCAAAGGATTGAGTTGGGATAAGTTCAAAAAAGAGATATAAATACTCGATTCAGTCGCTCTTGCAAAGAGCGCAAAGGCGACTTCACTGAGTATTTATATCTCTTTTTTGTATCTTAGACCGAGGGCTGATAGCAAAAAGGGCAAAGGTTGTTTCGCTGAATATTGTAGTGCACCCTGTCAAGTAGACAATGGAAGTAAATAAAACATTCTAAGCAGCATGAGCTCGATATTCAAGTGGGCTCATGTTGTTTAATCTTTTTTGGTATCTTTCTTTGTTATAATAGTCTATGTAATCCTTAATATCTTCTTTTAAATCTTCAAAAGTGAAATACTCTTCTCTTAAATAATATCTTTCAGTCTTAACGATTCCCCAAAAGTTTTCTATAGGACCATTATCAATGCATTTACCAGCCCTGTACATACTCTGCTGCATTCCCTGTAGTTGTAATCTCCGCTTAAACCCATAAGATGTATATTGATACCCCTGATCACTGTGAACCATTGGATTAGCATTAGGATTTTCTTTAATTGCTTGATTGAAGGTATTAAATACTAAATCATTGCTGTTACGGTGTCCAATTTTATAAGCTATAATGCTATTATCATAAAGATCTAATATAGCACTTAAATAGGCCTTCTTACCATGTCCATATTTAAACTCTGTGACATCTGTGAGCCATTTTTCATTAACTTTAGAGACAGTAAATTCCCTATTTAATTTGTTTTTAGCAATTTCTTTGGCTGCCATTGTAACATATCTGTTTTTCTTAACCCTAATAACAGACTTAAGCCCTAAGATTCTCATAAGCCTGTAGATTCTTTTATGGTTATAATTCGTATTTAGTTTGCGGTTAAGAAACATGGTCATCCTACGATATCCTAAAGTTCCATCTCTTAATTCATAAAGTCTAATAATTTCATTTATTTGTTTTTACTTTTTTAGTCCATTTATAGTATGCAGACCTATATATACCTACAATTTCACATAATATTGATATTGGATAACCTTTTTCTTTATGAAGTTCTTTAGTTGTTTGATAGGATTTTTCCCTTCTAACTTGTACTAAAACCCCCCCTCTCTAGTTCTTGCAGCTTTTTTAAGAAATCATTCTCTATTTTGAGCCTTTCGGTATCTTTCTTAAGCTCTTTCATCTCAGTTTTTATGTTATCTTCTTGACTAAGCTCTAATTTCTTTTTCCCTCTACCGTCTACAAGACCATCTTCTCCTAGTTCTTCATATTTTTGTTCTTTTGTATACTTAGACCTTTTAGACATAAATAGGCCCCCCTTATAGTATTTAGATTGTATATTTAATCTGTCTACTATAAAGGGGGGCATATCATATAATTACCTCATTTTTGTACAATCTTCTTGGTAAGGTATTTGTGGCAGTTTTATGGATTGCTTACTCTGGTAAAGAATATAATATGTTTTGTTTTTGTATAGACTTTCGCCATAACTCTTTTATTTTACATTTATGTTACAATTTCAAGTCAAAGCCTATGAAATATTGAAAAATATCCCTTAATGTTCTACAATGTAAGAAGGATAATGAAGAAGTATACAACTTAGATCTATTACCGATACAACAAGTAATTTCGGCGCAAAGAGGTTGGTGGGAGCTATATCCCAGCGAGCCTCCTTTAGCGCTAGCTAAGAGAGGCGAGTCGGGATATAATCCCACCAACCTAATGCGGCAACAAGACTATGTTCACAGTCAAAATTTAAAAGGAGGCGCTACCATGCGTAAGAAAATAATAAGGATTATAGCGACCATCACATGTTTCGTTATGATGGCTACAACAACACTATTTGCTTCGCCAATGAAAGATGTATCATCTAATCACTGGGCCTATAGAGAAATTACAGAAATGCAAAAGCAAGGACTTTTACTACCAAGTAGCCAAGGGGAATTTTTTCCGAATAATTATGTCACCTATTTTGAGCTCAGTAAGGTTTTAGCAAAAGCAACGGGATATAAAAATGCAGCAATTGATCCTAATATAGATCCTGTCCTTAAACAAGCCATAAAGGATAACTATGAAAAGCAAAAATCAACCATTGAGGCTCATGAAAAAAACTATGACCATTGGCAAAAAGATGCCAATCAAGAAATAGCTTATTTACTTGGAAAAGGTTATTTAACTAAAGAAGACTTAGGAAAATTTATGTCTAAAAGCACATCAGGTGTAGAAAGCAAGCGTGGCGTAAGAAAACAAGAAGTTTCTGTATACTTAGTTAGAATGTTACATATAGAAAAAACAGTAAAAGAAGAATATGTAAGTACAGGCTTTAAGGATCAAGCTAGCATCGATGCAGAGGCCCGCCCACATGTAGAATATCTTAGAAAGAAAAATATAGTAAGTGGTAGTTCAGATGGTAATTTTGGACCAACAGACCCTATAACAAGGGCAATATTATCTAAAATGTTAATTCAAACACTTGAACTTAAAAAGGATTTAGATAAGCCAACAACACCTACACAACC
>DUUM01000307.1 GCA_012841565.1 Candidatus Epulonipiscium sp.
ACAAGGAGCAGTCAGAAAATAAAGAATTTCAGAAGATGGATTTTGAAGACCGCCTATCATTACTTATCGATTTGGAATACTCACGGCGTAAAAGCAATAAACTTCAAAGATTAATTAAATCAGCAACATTTATAGACGCTAACGCCTGCATTGAAAATATTGAGTACTATGAAGATCGTCGGTTAGACAAAAACTTGATCCTTAAACTAGCAAATGGCGTTTATATACAGGATTATCATAATATTATACTCAAAGGGCCAACAGGTTCTGGCAAATCATTTATAGCGATTGCATTTGGAATATCTGCTTGTCGCCAATTTTATAAGGTTAAATATATACGCTTACCAGAATTGCTAGACGAACTTCTGCTTGCGAAACTATCTGCAGATGGAAGTTACCGTAAACTAATTAAAAAATATGCCAAGGTAGACCTGTTAATTTTAGACGAATGGTTACTGACAGAATTAACAACTGACGAAGCGACAATCTTATTGGAGATTACCGAATCACGTCATAAGGCAGCATCTGCTATTTTTTGTTCGCAGATTGATCCAAGTGGTTGGCACACAAAGTTAGGTAACGAAACAATTGCGGAAGCAATTCTAGATAGGATCATCCATGATTCTTATCAAATTTTGATTGACGGCGAAATATCTATGCGTGAACGTTATGGATTAGGTAAGTAAGGGCTCCACATTCTGAGTTAAATATAATAAACCCTTTAGCCTGATAATCTTAATAGACTAAAGGGTTTTAGTAGCTGGTAAAGAGGTTGGCAGTGAGTGGTAAAAACTCTGTCATTCGTTGGTAAAAAAGATGGCGTTAGTGGTACATTTAGGTGGCCGTAATCAGTAATAAAGCTGATGCGCTTTTATATCATTCTCCGTACAAAATTTTGCTACTGTCCCCTCGTAAGAAGAAAACCTACTTAAGATATCTAACCAGTTTATCTGTATGTTATTTTCCAAATGTATCACTCCAATATGATTATTTACTATTAGTTTATCAATATTTACTGGAGGATACTAGGCGTCGATTCTTTGACGCTTACGTTACTGTGCTAAGGGATTCTCCCCGTATTTGACTTCATTATTTGTGGCAGAAAAAAAGTAGTGAAGCAAAAATGCTATCGCATTTCACTTCACCACTGTAGAGTGGTGAGGGACAGTCCCCCTAGGCGATTTTGCGCAGCAAAGAGCCTTGCTTATGTCTTTTCCAATGGGTTGTTTTTTTATAAGTCCTCTATACCATCTTTTACAAGTTTGTCTAATTGTTATCCAAATCTTATTAAACATAAAAGTTTTGATTTTAGTATATAGGTTTACCATAATTAATAGTAACGCCCCACCCAAAGCTCCCGATATTATACCAATTTTGACATCTTCTTGTTGTAAATAATTAATAATCTCTTTAATAAATTCCACAACAATACCTCTCTATACTATTTTATTTATAATTTATCATTTATAATATCACTTGTATTAATATATTCTACTCTCACCCATTCCACTATTCATTTATCACATCTATATCTCTGACTTTTCACTGCCAAAATCCCCAATACCTAAATATTCTGGCACCCTGCCTTTTAAAAAACGAGCTACTTACACCCACTATTCTATCTACTTATCACTTCTTCACGACGGTTAGATTGGCAACCTACTACTTATAGCTTTTTATGGTTTGCTTACTACTAAATTCGTTTCTCTTTAACTAGCCTCCAGTAATGATATCCAAGCGCTGTTAACCTACATGATTTTGAATTCATCGCTGCGAAATACATATGCTCTTCCCCCACAGGTTTAATTAAACCGATACTCTCTAATTTTTGCAAATCTTTAAAAACGCCAACATTATTAACATCTGCATAAGGCTGAATTACTTTATGTTCAATAACTTCTGCATTCGTATCTTCATATGATGGGTCCAATCTATACTCTTCTGTTGGTGTAGGAAAGTAGGTAATGATTTTTCTCAAAGTTTGAATAGATATTGCTGACTCAACTGTTCTCAAAGATGTAAACCTAGTAATATTAGTTTTAAAGACAGGTCTTTGGTCCCAAGAACCAAGTGCTTGATCTATATACGCGTATACGCTCCCTGGAGTAATATGTCCTCTTAAGTCAGCAGCTCCTCCACTTAAAGCATCTAGTAATAAACCTGTAAACACACCTTGTCCGCCTGTTTCTATTGACGGCTCATCATCTTTGCTTGCCGTTAGTATTGAAATACCTTCCCCAATATGTGCGGAATTATCACCAGTAACTTTTGGAGTGCCTAAAGCACCTGAGTGACAACAGTCTAAAATTATAATCTTATTTTTAGCTTTAGAATTATTCGCTATAGTTAATATTTCATCCATTGAAACGCCAAAATCATGAGGCTGATAATCTGGTGTAACTATGTATCCTCCTACTTCATCTAAGTAACCATGACCTGAAAAATAAAATAGTGCTATATCACTATCTCCAGAAAATAATTCAAAAATCAATCCTTTAAGCTCAGACTTTGTCCCAACATTCTCTGCAAGTCTTACGTCAAAATTTGGAGAACCATCCCCATTCCTTTCAATAATATTAGAAAATTTATCGGCATCATTAATACATCCGCACAAAGGAGCACTTTTATAATCATTGATACCTACTACTAATGCCTTCCTCATTTCACAATTCCTCCTGTTCTATAAAGTACCGATCCAGTTTGCAATATTATCCCATGTCCAGTTAACAATTCGCACTCCATCAAATTCAGAAGGTAGTGATGCCGGATGATTATCTTTATTACCCCAAATACCTCTTCTAGGCACAAGTTCTTCTTTAGCACACTTGACTTCCCACAGTTGCCCATCTGCCTTTTTTGAATTCTTTGTTACTATAGCAAGAACGCCATCACATCCTTTAATTTTCCTTCGACAATTGGTTTTCCATTGTGAATCCCATGGTTGTTTTACTGACATATCCACAAATTCAAATGGAGACTTTTCATTTCTAGCTTGCCCAACCAATAAGTCCCTCAAATGTTTATCCTCCATTGCAAAACTAATAAAAATTCTCTTAGTCATCTTCTCATCCTTTCTTTTTGTTTTGATTTACCGCTACTCATCCATTACTATAATGTCTTTAGCTTTGCTATAAATCCTCTTATATCTATAATATCACATAAGTTATCATAATACCAAATATTCTGACATAGTTCATTAAAAGAAAAGCGAGCTGCTTAACACTCGCTATCCACTATAATGACTCCTTTACCAAAATGCTTTACTTCATCACCACACATCGAATTATCAGGATTGTTTAGGGTTTTGCTATAATTTCTTAAACATAAAATCCTCATTTGCTATCTTTTGAAATCCACAAGATTTATAAAGCTGAATCAATTGATTTTTTTTATCATCATACTCTTTATTATCTTTAATCGTTACAATTTTACCATTTATTTTTTCTTGGGGCGATGGCAAAAGTACTGCAACATCAGGAGATATTTGACAACAGTATTCTAATAACTCTTTAATCTCATTTATAACATAACTTCCTATACCCATGTTTCTATACTTTGGCTCAATATAAAGCTTATCTAAATATAATAACTTTTCATCAGGACCGCAGATATATTCTTGAATACACCCATCCTTATTTATAATTGAACTTGCCATATTGGACAAATCTTGACTAACGCTATCACATAACATAAAAAAATAGTATGCTTCTTCTGACATTCCATATTCTAAATCAAAAAAATCTCCTTGCATGTGCCCAACATCATCTGTTTTTTCTCCATACTCGTCAACAGAATATATTTGCACATTAAAACGAATCAAATGTTGATCACTTGGTTCTAACTCTTCATACCACTCATCAAACGATGTTTTTAATATCGTTGGATCAAGAGATCTACTTGATGTTATATTTATTTTAATATCATCCATTTTATACAATCACCTGCCATTCATATTATCATAAACTTATTATTTAAATAGTTGCTATATTGCCATCCCTGAATTCATGCCCGTCTCAAATGTTAACTATATTCTAACATTAATCACCAATAATTGCTAATAAAATAAAACTAGAAGCACAGGCCTGCAACACCTTTACCTATCAACCTCAAACCCCTAACTCACCAAATATTCTGACATGGCTTATTATAAGAAAAGCGAGCTGCTTAACACTCGCTATCTTATTGGACAGGTTCCAAAGCCTCAAATATACATGTACCTGGCACTATATATAGTCTTTAGTTCTTTTACTTCATCGCTTTACTGTGCTAAGTGATTACGGCCACTCAAATGTACCACTAACGCCATCTTATGTACCAGCCAGTGACAGAGTTCTTACCACTCAATGCCAAGCTATGTACCAACGACTAAATCCCTTTAGCTTAATAAAATTAATA
>DUUM01000308.1 GCA_012841565.1 Candidatus Epulonipiscium sp.
AATATATAAGTTAATTACTATAATAAACAATCAGTTTTAATATTAGCATAGAAAATTATAAATGAGAAGATGTTTTTACAAACACTTTACAAGCAACAGATGTGAATATAACAAAATAGCAATAATATAGTAGTGTACTTTAAAGGACATTTTCAAAAAAATGAATTTATAAAAACTAGGAGGAAATTATGAAGAAGTTAATTAAGATATTTTTAGTACTTACACTTGCATTAGCATTAACTGCATGTGCTAACAATGAGGATGCAGATGAAAAAGACGAGAGCCCATCAACTAAAGACACAGAAGCAACAAAAGAAACGGAAGCAGCAGAAGATACGGAAGAAGATATAGATAAGGCTGGAGACTTATCAGGAACTGTTACTATTACAGGTTCAACTTCTGTTGAAAAAATAATTATGGATATGAAGGCTGATTTCGAAGCAAGAAATCCTGAAGTTAAAGTGAATTATACGGGAACTGGTTCATCAGCAGGTATTGAAGACGCAATAAATGGAAACAATGATCTAGGTGCAGCTTCTAGGGAATTAAAAGAAGAAGAAGAAGCAGCAGGTTTAGAAAAACTAATATTTTCTTATGATGGAATTGCAGTAATTGTTCACCCATCAAATCAAGTGGCAGATATAAGCACAGAAGACATATTAAAAATTTATTCAGGCGAAATAACTAATTGGAATGAAATTGGTGGAACTGATGCTAACATAGTTGTTGTATCAAGAGAAGATGCATCTGGAACTAGAGGTGCCTTTGAAGAGTTAACAGGACTTGAGGATCATGAAACTGGACTTAGCGAAGATGCAACTATTGCAGAAGGTAATGGTATAGTACAGGCAACTGTAGCAGGAAATGAAAACTCAATTGGATATGTTTCCTTTTCATTTATCGATGATACAGTTAAAGCTGTAACAGTTGATGGTGGAGAAGCTAATGCAGCAGCAGTTATGGATGGAGATTACCCATTGTCAAGACCTTTCCAAGTTGCATATATGCCGGATAAAGTTACTGACGTAACTAGAGCTTTCCTTGACTATATGTTAACAGAAGATGCACAAGTATTCGTAGAAGATCACGGAGGTATAAAGGTTGAATAGTATAAGCAACAAAGACAAGTATGATGTGAAGAAAATAGATATAAAAGAGAAACTCTTTAATACCTTATTCTTAACAAGTGCACTAATTAGTGTACTTAGTGTAATAGCTATTATAGTCTTTGTGTTTGGTAAAGGACTTAGACCGTTCTTTGGCGAAGATGCTTACAGTTTCAGAGAATTTTTAACTGGACTTAGATGGGATCCTGGCAAGGAAGTATATGGGATATTTTACATGATAATAGGATCACTACTGTCAACCCTGGGCGCAATTGTGCTCGGGGTTCCAGTTGGTTTATTAACAGCCGTATACATCTCAGAACTAGCGTCAAAGAAAGTAGTAGCTATTTTGCAGCCTGCTATAGAACTCTTAGCAGGAATTCCATCAGTAATATTTGGTGCATTTGGACTGGGCATAATTGTACCAGCAATTAAGAATATATCACCAACAGGCCAAGGGCAATCATTACTAGCAGTAATAATTGTATTGTCAATTATGATATTGCCAACAATAATCTCTCTTTCAGTAAGTAGTCTATCAGCTGTACCTAAAGCATATAAAGAAGCATCATACGGCCTAGGAGCATCGAAAATACAAACTATATTCAAGTGTATTATTCCTGCAGCACGATCTGGAATTCTTGCGGCAATAGTACTTGGCATAGGTAGGGCAATCGGAGAAACAATGGCAGTAATGATGATTGCAGGTAATAACATTGGAGGCCTACCAACAAGCATATTTGATAAAATACGTCCTCTTACAACTAATATTGCAATGGAAATGAGTTATGCATCCGGACAACATCAAGAAATGTTGTTTGCGACAGGCTGTGTGTTATTTGTTTTTATTATAGCAATTAATTCTATGCTTATTAAATTAACTAGTAGTATTGGAAGTGAAGGGAAAAAAAGATAGCAGAGAAAATGCTTTGGAGGAAAGAGATTTATGACAAGTAATAATAGTAGCAGGAAAATAAAAGATGGTATTTTAAGAGGTTTTATTAACTTGGCTACATTTACAACAGTGGCAGTGCTATTGATTATACTAGCATTTGTATTTTATAGAGGTCTGCCAGGTATTAATGTAAAGTTTCTAACAAGAATGTGGGATGATGTGACGCAGATAGTAACCGTAGAAAAAGATTTATCTTCAGAAAAAGGCAGGGATGATAATTACCTTTCTTCTCTAGGCATACACCTTGCTCTAGAGGATGGGAAGGTTATTATAAGCGATGTTGATAAAAACTCCCCTGTAAAAGCTGCCACTAATGTACAAAATAAAAGTTATGAGCTTAAAAAATATGACATAATTGAAAAAGCAGGAAAGACAAACTTCAGAGATATATCTATAGAAGAAGTAGTTGATCTAATTGAAAACGAAGGTTCAGTTGTAGAAATGAAAGTTAGACGACCTGGTGGAGGAATTGTACCTACTGTAGTATCTACAATTTTAATAATATTGATTACTTTAGTTTTTGCGTTGCCTATTGGAATAGGTACAGCTATTTATCTAAATGAATATGCTAAACCTGGCAAAACTCTCACTACAATTCGTTTTGCTATACAGAACTTAGCAGGAATTCCATCAATTATTTATGGCTTGTTTGGTATGTTGCTTTTTGTTCAAACATTAGGCATGGGATATTCTGTTTTAGCAGGGTCATTAACTTTAAGTATAATGTTACTTCCTACAATTATATCTACAACTGAAGAAACATTAAAATCGGTTCCCAATTCATATAGGGAAGGTTCTTATGGCTTAGGAGCAACTAAGTTGCAAACTATTAGCAAAGTCATACTGCCTACAGCTCTTCCGGGAATACTTGTAGCCATTATTTTAAGTATTGCTAGGATTGTTGGAGAATCTGCCGCCCTTATTTGGACAGCAGGAACAGTTGCACAGATTCCTAAGTCTCTTGTAGGTAACGGGGCATCAGCTGCAACTTTAACGACCAAGATGTATTGGTTAATTAAAGAGGCATCCGATTTAGATACAGCAACGTCTATTGCAGTTGTTCTAATTGTATTAGTTGTATTATTAAATGTAACATCTAAATATATAACTAACAAATTTTTAAATAAAAGAAGTGCAGGACAAGAAGATTAGAGAGGATTTAATATAAATAAGAACTCAAGGAGGAAGTATGTTGGATAATAAACACAAATTTTCTGTGCAAGATCTGGATTTGTTTTATGGCAATTTCCAAGCACTGAAAAACATCAGTATAGATATAGATAAAAACGAAATCACTGCATTAATTGGACCTAGTGGATGTGGTAAATCAACATTTCTAAAAACTTTAAATAGAATGAATGATTTAATAGAAGGTGTAAGCATAAATGGAAAGGTTACTTTAGATGGTCAAGATATTTTCAATGAAATGGACGCAATCAGCCTAAGAACAAGGGTAGGTATGGTTTTTCAACAACCCAATCCATTTCCTATGAGCATATATGATAATGTAGCCTATGGTCCAAGAATTCACGGAATAAAAAAGAAGTCTCAATTAGATAAAATAGTAGAAAAGTCACTTAGGCAAGCGGCTATATGGGATGAAGTAAAGGATAAACTTAAGAAAAGTGCATTAGCGATTTCAGGTGGACAACAGCAAAGACTATGTATTGCTAGAACCCTTGCAACTGAGCCAGAAGTAATACTAATGGATGAACCTACATCTGCTCTTGATCCAATATCTACTTTAAAAATAGAAGACTTAGCGTCTGAACTAAAGAAGGATTATACAATTATAATTGTTACACATAATATGCAGCAAGCAGGAAGAATTTCAGACAAA
>DUUM01000309.1 GCA_012841565.1 Candidatus Epulonipiscium sp.
AATCACCGCTGATAGTAATATTAAAGTCATGAATCTTTTCATTCTATTCTCCTCTTTCTTTAAGTATGCATATTAAGCAAGATCTTGTGACCCATTGTTGTCTGCTAAAACAAATGTACCTAGTAGTCCACCCAATATAATAGGGATTACAATACTGCCCTTATGTATAATACCTGCAAAACCCTAGAGTAATTCATATTTTATATAGGGCATTAACTACAAAATACATATACTACAACCCCCTTTCCTCATTTGTATAATCTTATCTACCCATAAAATACATCCCTATTATAATACCATATTTGTCCTATACCTTCCAGAAGCCCCCCACTTCACTGCAATGAGTTGCTAAATAAGGACTGCCCCCCTCGGCACACCCATGTGCACACGGAAGGCGACCCAGCGCAATGTGATGAATCAATATATCCCAGCGAGCATCCTTTAGCGCCAGCTAAGAGAGGCGAGTCGGGATATATTGATTCATCACATGAGCCCACCCAGCATCCTTTAGCGCTAGCTAAGAGGGGCAAGTCGGGATATATCTAGTCCTAACATGCGTCAACCCCTTCCGTGTTCCCAAAAAAAGGCTATCCACACAAGCAGATAGCCTTTCACATTTTTATTATTACAAGGTTGCGCCCAAGAAATCTACAAAGAGAGGATGTGGCCTATTGGGTCTGGATGAAAACTCTGGATGAAATTGAACTCCCACAAACCATGGGTGGTCTTCTAGTTCTATGATTTCTACTAAATTCCCATCTGGAGATACCCCTGAAACAATTAAACCTTTTTTGGTTAACATATCACGATATTGATTACTCACTTCATAACGATGACGATGACGCTCACAAACTTCTTCATCTTCATAAGCCTGATATGCTTTTGTTCCTTTTATAATTTTACAGGGATAAGCCCCTAGGCGCATGGTTCCACCGATATGTTCTACATCTCTTTGGTCCCCCATTACATCTATCACTGGCTCTGGTGCTTTTTCATCAAATTCTGTGCTGTTTGCCTTTGTAAGTCCTAGCACATTACGAGCAAATTCTACAACAGCCATTTGCATCCCTAAACAAATTCCAAAGAAAGGTACTTTGTTTTCCCTTGCATATTGGGTTGCTACAACTTTGCCATCTACTCCCCGTTCTCCAAAACCACCTGGCACAATAATACCATCTGCACCTGATAAGGTCTCTGATACATTATCTACTGTAAGAAGCTCAGAATCAATCCAGTCAATCTCTACATCTGTTTGGTGATGTATTCCTGCATGGTGCATTGATTCTACAATGGACAAGTAGGCATCATGAAGCTCTACATATTTCCCAACTAAAGCAATTTTTCTTTGATGAATTGGATTTTTCTCCCGTTCAACCATTTGTTTCCATGCTACTAAATCTGGTTCTTTTATATCTAAATGAAGCTTACGACACACAATATTTGCCAGACCTTCTTCTTCTAACATTAAAGGAACTTCGTATAATGTTTCTGCATCTAGGTTTTGTATGACACAATCCTTATCTACACTACAAAATAGTGCAATTTTATTGCGCATTTCTTCTGAAAGTTCATACTCTGAGCGGCACACAATAATATCTGGTTGAATACCAATAGAACGAAGCTCTTTAACAGAGTGCTGGGTTGGCTTTGTTTTCATTTCCCCAGATTTTTCTAAGTAAGGAACTAATGTAACGTGGATATATAATACATTTTCTTTGCCTACATCTGTTGTAACTTGGC
>DUUM01000310.1 GCA_012841565.1 Candidatus Epulonipiscium sp.
ACAAAATCATTTTTTCTTTGCTAGGTGGTACTTTTCTTTAAAGAAATTATTTAAGTTGGAAAGTGATTGGATAAGTACTTCATTCCCTTCCATAGATAGGCCTTCAATCATATTCCTAACCATTTCACGGTGAAAAGCCTCATGAATTTTATAAGCCAATCTACCTTGGCGTGTTAGCCCAATCTCCACAACCCGGCGATCTAATTCCGAGCGGTTTCTTTCCACATATCCTTTGTTCACCAAACGATTGATGGCTGTAGATAGTGTTCCCACCGTTATATCTAGTTTGTCCGCCACATCTGTCATGGTATGTTCCCCTGGTCCAATTGCCTCTATGGTATGCATTTCTGTAAGGGATAAATCCTTAAATGGTCCCGAGCTAATAGCTTCTTTTTCAATTGTTAAAATATCGTTGAATATTTCTACTAAAAGTTCATTGACGAGTCTTATTGAGTGTTTTGCCATACTTCCCTCCGCATGAATATACTTTGTATGTCAAATACTTCGTCTGTCAAAGTATTTTATATTCAAAGTATATCGGTTGGGTTTTGGGTTGTCAAGTGATTTTTGGATTAAAAAAAGGTATTCCCACAAATAAGCTGGGGTAATATCAACCGCTAGCTTTATAAAAATTTCTAAAGTACTAATGCTTGGATAGGCTTGATTTGCTAAAAGTCAAAACTCACTGTGGACTTCAAGACACAAGTAGATTGTGTTTTTCCGTTCAGACAGTTGACTTTCTTAACGCAAATCAAGCCTATCCTTCGCAAAGTACTTTTACGAAATTTTTATACAATACTCGCTTGTTGATATTGCCCCAGCTTATTTGTAAGAGGGAATGCCTTGGCTTTTAGTATCTAAAAAATTCTTGATAGGGGTTTATTGGGTTCACACGCAATTTTCCTGTACCCACGGAAGGTGACCCAGCGCAATGTTATGAATAGATATGTCCCAGCGAGCATCCTTTAGCGCAGCTAAGAGAGGCGAGTCGGGACATATCTATTCATAACATGCGTCAACCCGCCCCCCTTCCGTGTGCACAAAAAAAGACTACCCCTGAGGATAGCCTTTCACAGTTTTATTATTATAAAGTTGCCCCTAAGAAATCTACAAATAGGGGATGAGGCCTATTAGGCCTAGATGAAAATTCAGGATGAAACTGAACGCCCACAAACCATGGGTGATCTTCTAACTCTATCATTTCCACTAAACTTTCATCAGGAGATACCCCAGAAATAATTAACCCTTTGTTAGTTAACATATCACGGTATTCATTACTCACTTCATAACGATGCCTATGGCGCTCATAAATCACTTCATCTTTATAAGCTGCATATGCTTTTGTTCCTTTTATAATTTTACAAGGGTAAGCACCTAGGCGCATGGTTCCGCCAATATGTTCTACATCTTTTTGATCACCCATTACATCTATTACTGGCTCTGGTGATTGTTCATCAAATTCCCTACTATTTGCTTTTGTAAGCCCCATCACATTACGGGCAAATTCTACAACAGCCATTTGCATGCCTAGACAAATTCCAAAGAAAGGCACTTTGTTTTCTCTTGCATATTGAGTTGCTACAATCTTACCATCTACCCCTCGCTCACCAAAACCGCCAGGCACAATAATACCATCTGCACTAGATAAACTTTCTGCAACATTGTCTGCTGTAAGAAATTCAGAATCTATCCAGTCAATCTCTACATCTGTTTGGTGATGAATTCCGGCATGATGTAGTGATTCTACAATGGATAAGTAGGCATCATGAAGTTCTACATATTTTCCAACTAATGCAATTTTTCTTTTATAGATTGGATTCTTTTCGCGTTCAACCATTTGTTTCCATGCCACTAAATCTGGTTCTTTTATATCTATATGGAGCTTGCGACACACAATATTTGCCAGACCCTCTTCTTCTAACATTAAAGGCACTTCATATAATGTTTCTGCATCTAAGTTTTGGATAACGCAGTCTCTGCCCACACTACAAAATAGTGCTATTTTATTGCGCATTTCTTCTGAGAGTTCATACTCCGAGCGGCACACAATAATATCTGGCTGAATGCCAATGGAACGAAGCTCTTTAACAGAGTGCTGGGTTGGCTTTGTTTTCATTTCCCCAGATTTTTCTAAGTAAGGAACTAATGTAACGTGGATATATAATACATTTTCTTTGCCTACATCTGTTGTAACTTGGC
>DUUM01000311.1 GCA_012841565.1 Candidatus Epulonipiscium sp.
ATTATAAGATGCATATTATTAATATATAGGTTAACTCCCAACAACCTATTAAATAAAGATGCATTGAAATCTCCATAGTTTCTTTGCAACCTTTCTAATTTAAACTTATATATGTTCTTGTAAAATAACAAGGATTTATTTCAAAAGGGTATATATTTTAATAGGAATTATTAAAACAGGCATATTATTCAATTATATCAACAGGTCATATTTTAAAAAGGGCGATATTTACTATAGGGCGTTACTTCCAACCTTTTGGACACTTGAAATAGCATTGTAAACATAAGACAAATTCTTTTATTTATTTTTATAAAATAGTTATATTTGCAATTTCATATGTGTATTATAAAACATAGGGACTCATAATAACCTATCTCCTAAATAAAGACACTTTGAAATTTCAATGATTTCCTCGTCGTCTTTATCATTTAAACTTAATGTATATATTTATTCCAAAATAAAAAGGATTTATTTTAAGAGGATTTATATTTTAACAGGTCATATGAAAAAAACAGGACAATATTTATAATTGGCAGTGCTCTCATTTTAATGAGGGCACTTTATTTATTTTAAAAGGTAGAACACATTAAAACAACATAGAACAGGCCATTAGTTATATAAACGAATACTAATTTGTATAATATAAAAACCCTAAAAACAAGAAGTCATGAAAGGACTAAATAACATGAAAAGAATAATAGATTTAAAAAAAGTAAGAGAAATGAAAAAAGAACTGGAATTAAAAAGATTTTTAAATTCTTCACTAATAAGTTCTACAATATCAAGCTTCCGCCACATCTGTATAGATGAGCGAATTGATGATAATGGACTCCCTTTTATATTTATGTACAACTTTTACTTACAAGAGTACCTCTTTTTTGATACCCCAAAAGCTGCACTTTTACATTTATGTGATACTACTTGTTACACAAAAACACAAGCTGACCAATATTTAGATGATGTAGAGTTTTTAGTAGATAAATTTGATAATACAGAGGAAGGAGAAAATGATGAGTAATAAAGAAAATAAACCCCATAGAATAATACTTTTAAACGATGCTATCTTATATCAAAAAACACAAGCACTTACAAGCAGTTGTTTAATTTATTATAAAAACATATTAAATATTGGTGATTACAACCACTTAGCACTTATGCTCTTTAGACTTAACAGCAAAATTGCAAAAGCCTTTGCAGTAGGTGGTAATAGAAAAACCTCTGTTTCTCATATCAATTACGCTTTTGGCCATTACAATTATATGAAAGAATTATTTGTAAGTCCCCCACTTGAAATCCAGATTCTATTAGATGATATGGATTTGATAATAATAAAATTCAAAACTAAATATAAGAAGGAGTTAAATAAAAATGAAAATACAATTTAAAGATGTCCAAAACTTAGATATAGCAAAAGAACTAAAGGCTAATATTGGCTTAACTTATAAACTCTTAGAGAATGTTAAAAACAGGTCTTTAAAAGACCAAATACAAAGGAGCTCACTTTCCTGCATGACAAATTTTACAAGGGGAATTTCTAATGTAGCTAAACCCGTTGCTTGTGTAAATTCGTACTTTATTGCCTATGGTTCAGCCCGCGAAACATACGCATGGCTTATGCTCTTAACCAAATTTAAGATTATTCCATTAAATGAGATTGAGCCATTGGCGAACTACTACTTAGAACTTTGCTATAAGCTTATAAAATTAATTAATAATGCGATATGTGAAAATAATATTAAATGGTCAGATATTCCTACTGCTAAAATCTTCTATCAAGACTCACATAGGCTTAACGTATATGTAAAACTTCAAGAACTTACAATAGATGTTTATAACTTAGCACAAGCACTTTCTGTCACTTCCTTTGGGGACCAATTAATTTCTCACTCTACTTCAGCCTTGCTTAATATAGAAGAAGGTCTTGCATTTAAACAATATCAGCCCAAGCAATATGTAAAATTCTTAAAAGACAGCTTGCAGCAAATATATTCTACTTTAGCAGATTTAGAAACATTCAAGTCGATTGCTAAAGCAGATAATAAAATGGATATAGACTATAACAAAATTGATTTTTTAATTTACGAATATACTGGCGCTGCAAAAGTAGTATGTACATTAATCAATAAGAATTCCTAAAGGAATTCAGTTACTGCGTAAAGGGTATAGGAATTAGGGATATATAGTAAATCCTCCCTAATGCTTATATCCTTTTTTTATAAAATCTTCGATTTTCTTATTCCTAAAAATCATAAGTTCTGAAAGCCATGCTTTCCACAGCTTGCATCCCTTAATTAATAAAGCCTACGCTTTCTTAACTAAAGTTGCACCGCCTAAATGAAATACGCCGCCTCTCCTTATGTTGCACATAAGTACAGAGTCGCCGAAACAACGGGTCTCCCTACGTTAGTTACATTTGACTGCTACCGCAACGTCCAATCTAACACGCAAATAGAAAACTCCTACGGAGCCGCAGCAAGCTGACTTTTTTATTCGCTTAACTCCGCTCGACCCGTTGGGGATGCCTAACGAATAAATTCTTATAGGCATGTTGCTCTGCAACAAAAGACTAAGCCCCCAAAAAACGTAAGAACAGGGTGCTATGCACCTATAGAACATTAGGAACAAAAATGCTAAGACCAGAAGGACATTAGGGATTAAGGAATAAAAAGATTAAAAGACTAAGTAATTAAAATTAAATAATTGTAATCATAATACAAAAATAGAAAAAAGGAAGGAACATATCTATGTCACGAAAGAAAAAACAATGGATACAAAAACTAACAACCAAGGACACCAAAATGTTAGCAGCTTTTGCAAACGTTGGTTATCTAAATAAATCTATGCTGAAAAATGAGTTAGCGATGGCAGAAAGACGCATCAAGAATTTTAAAAAAGATAATCTAATTGAAAAAAAAGATTATTACAATAAGAAAACCCACAACATGGAACAGGCATATAGGCTAACCAATAAGGGTAAAAAATTAATCCAAGAGGAATTAGGAACTAAATATTTTTATAAATCTAATAGCCCGCAGCACGACCTTGCACTTGGCAAGCGATATTTTGAGGAATCAGAAGAAAATAGGAGCAACTGGATAACTGAAAATGAATGGCGAGATAACTTCCAAAAAGCTGTAGAAAACTTAAAGGTTGCTGATCCTGATAAATGGGAAGAAGTAACTAATAAATGGAACAGCGGTGAAATATCTCCTCCTGATGGTGGATACAAAAGTGCCACTGGAACAGTTGCCATTGAAGTAGTTACTGCAAATTATGAACCAGCTGATAGGGAATCTAAAATAGAATTTGCAAATACTTTAAATATAGATTTACAAATAGAAAGGGGATAACAATGAAATCAAACCGTATTAAAGAAGAAGCCTGCAGCACTTATTTACATTATATAAATTTAATATTAACTTTTGGCAAAGGCCTAATGTTCGCAAAACATATTACTATTTATATGGCTCATTTTAACAACTACAATAAAACAAAGGTTTGGCGGGACCTAAGAGATATGCAAAATGATGAAATAATTGAAATAAATAAGCATCATAATTCTAACTATATCCGCCTTAAAAAGTACCCCCTCCGCTATCTGGCAGAATTAAATAACCCCGGCGAGAAATTCCAAAGCAAAGATATTAGCTCTCTGGTCTTTACAGATACACTCCTTCGCAAATCGCTATTCATTAACCAATATGTTATCACTAAAATGTTAAAAGATAATGTGGACTTAGTGAATTTTATGTTTCATATGGAATTAAGAACTACTCTGTTTGCAAAAGCCAAAGATAACGTCCATATTTTCGAGCAATATTTTCCAAAAAGAGAAGCCTTAAACGCAGAAATCCATAATTTAAAGCAACTGAAAAATCTACGAACTTATAATTTAAGAAATGCTTCTTCTAAACAGTTAGCTAAAAACTCTAATTTTAATATAAATAATATGCAGAGCAGAAATATATTTATTACAGAGCTCACAGATACACGAATTGTTGTGACATTTTTTGATATTTTTAATAACTATACGCCACAAAAAATCATTAATGATATGCAAGCTACTTATCAATATTTATTTAATATCTTAACGGAAAGCACAGATATATCCTTTCGCCAAAAGAGTATTGTTTTTAATATTGTTGTTGCAAAAACTGCTTATAAGGACCGCATTTTAAAAAACAAGGATATTCTGAATAGGTCGTTGGGTTCTATCTTGGGTAATGGGGTAGTTTTGGGAATTACAGATTTAAAAATAGACAAGACTTGCTTTAGTAATGTGAAGTTGCTCTTTTAAAAAAGTAGATGAAAACAAGGGTATAGGATTTTTGGGGTGAAAACCCTTCTATCCTATACCCTTATTTTATGAAGTACATTCTACAAATCTCCAAGAGATTTTCTTTTTTTTTCGTACATGGCCTAAACTTCAACAGAAATTTATAATGCGTAACTCATTAAATTCCTTCAATTCATCCTGTCGCTCAGCACCTACATGCTCATATAGAAGATGCTTACTCTCTCTAATCTCCATTAGTATTTTATCCTTAATATCTGCATTGGCCCCCTGCCCTTGACCAGCCTTAATAGATTCTTCAATGCTTACTTTTGCATGTGTATAAAAATGTATTTGACAAGGCTCATTTAATAATAAAATTGCCTCTAAAAGGCTTATTAATATCATCCTTTGTGAAGTTGCATTCCATACTTCACCATAAATGTTTTTTTCTTTACCTTTGTAGCTTACAATACCCTTGTATTTTCCCGGCCTGCCTTCTGCTTGAAGATTAGCTTCCCCCCTACAATAGCATTCCACTATTTTTCTCTCTATATCCAATTTTGCATCTAATACCATTTGTTCACAATCATGCTCTTTAATCATCTTATTACTTCCCTTCTTTTTGCATATTCTATGGCCTTTTCTGCTGTTCTACATATTTTAATATTTTTTCAAACTTCTTCTTAGTCTTACTTTCTGTATAAACTAATTTTTCTTGCTCAGCAACAGGCCTACCAAATCTAAAAAGGCCTTCTCTCTCCACAACATTTGTTTCTATGGGGTAATCTTTCTCACAAAAAATTCCTAAGCCTTTGGAGTAAGGCAAATGAAAGCTAAATGTCTCTTCCATGCCTTCCACCTGCATTTTTATATGAAATAAACTGTAATAGTTGTCGTATATATCAATAAAGCAATCTGGACAACTCTCGATTATATCTTTATTCTTTTTGTAATAATCTTTTACGGGGCTTAATGTTAAAATACTTCTTGGTAATTGCCAATCCTCTTTATGCTCCTTACACAAATCGATATCTATATAATCAGGATTGCTTGGGTGATATAAACTAACTTTTGCATAAGGGGTGGTAGCAAGAACTTTTATAGCTTCTAATTTACTACCATAGTATTCTTCTCCCTTATGATTATCAACTATATTATTGAATACACGATATTCCTGTTTGTAATTTTTAGCCCACCGTGACACCCATACAGTCCAAAATGCTAATTCAAAATATGGGGCAGCTGCCTTATTAATGCCTTCCCATTTTTTAAACAGGTCCTGTTGTTGTTTCTCATGTTTTTTTCTTATTTTATCATTCTTCTTACGAGTTGCCTTTTGTTTTTCAATACCCGCTTGTTTAGCAAGTTCTTTTTCATTGGAGCGTTTCTGTTCTAATTCATCCATCCTTTTCAAATCATCCGCTAACTCATATAATTCTTTTGCGTTCCAGTAAGGCACTTGTAAAGTTTTACCATACCTATAGATAGCTTCACATCTATCTATCTTAATAACTTCTTGTTTTTTAAGCCAAGCTATATAAGATTTGTTTTTATTTAATACATCCTCTACTTCATTAGACTTAAGGGAAAAAGCATTCATATTTTTATTATAAATATCCTCTATGCTTTGGTCTCCTGATAAAATTCTTTCTTTTAAAGTGTTGCATAAAACCTCTTCTGAACTACTCTTCTTCATGTCGTTTAAGAGCGTTAATAATTGTTTCCTATTGAGCTTGGCGATATTGTCAAAAATATATTGGTTGAATTTATTAAGCTTTTTCATTTGTATCTCCTTTTATGATATTATATGTTTTAGAATACAGCTAAAAGTATGGGAATAGGGTCATTAGAGTCAAACCTTTAAATTCCTATTCCCATATTTTGTGAAACAAATTCTAAATCTACTTAGGGATTTCCTATTTAATAACTGTGATATCGTTCTTCTTCAAATGAACCGTCAGGGTAAAGATATTCTATTATGATATCCCAATTACACTCTGCATAAGGGTCATTACACTCCACCATCCTTTTACTAAGCACCTGTTTTTCTCCTTTTTCAATTGCCTTTTTTAAAACATCTTCTTGGTGTTTCCTTATTTCCTCTAATTTTACTTTGAAGTCTCTTTCTTCTTTATCTGCTTCTGGTTCATATGTGGCTATAATATCTATTGCTTGTTGCTCCGTTATAGGGTAGACATAACTCTCCATTAAATAGGTATGTCCTATATACATTTGGCGCATATCAACTATATCTTCATATTTGACTTCACTTGATTTGCAATCTAATAATTTTTTGGTGATTTTATACATAAGTTCTGGTTGTCTATACTTAGCTAATATCTCCTGATCCGTTTCTTTTTCTACTTCCGCAATTATTACCGAACTAAAATAACTATCCCATAAAATTAAGGCTTTCATATTTCATCATCCTTCCATAATATCTAAATGCATATCCATTTATTTTATTACTATCTATAGCTGTTATTCTTTTTGAATAATGCTTATATTTTCCAAAGTGGTAGTTGCTGCTCCTATAACAATCATGGGTGTAGATAGATTTCCTTTTCTCTCTTAAGCCCCTTTCTTTAACGATACTTTGTTGAAGTTTTTCTAATTCTGGTAACGCTAAACCTTTAATGTTTGTAATTATCTCATTGACCATATTTACCTACTCCTTAATGTTTATAATTCTTATTTACTTATTTGTTATTTTACTGACCTTTAAAACCATCTCTTCCCACTAACAATTTCTTCAAGCATTTCTAAATCTTTATCTTTCTTTAGATGTTTGGACATATCTACGTTGACATTAACTACTTCTTGGTCATATACTTCTCTTGTCTTCTTGTAATCACTGATTTTATGCATTTCATTACAGTAGGGGCAATACCAATAGTCTGTATTAGCATTTGTTGGAACAGGTGGATATCTCAATAGTTCATCACTCTCTGGTTCTATAGCTAAGTTACAGTACGTCTCCATCGAAGGTACAAATATCTTATTGTTTAAATTTGATGTTAGATTTTCATCTAAAAGAAGAACAACTCCACCAATAGAATTACACTTTTCGCAGATGACACCGTTTCCTATATCACTAATTATAAAATAATTTGTGATGCCTCCCTCAAACATGTTCGCTACAGTTAAAGTACTTGGCACTCTTGCTTCAATTAAATCAATGGCTCTTTGTCTATCCCCATAATCACTCTGCATTTCAGCATAAAATTCTTCCAGTGAATATCTCTTGCCAATTCCATCTGACTCCATGTATCTAAGCCAATTTTCTCTTACTTTCTTGTATATTCTATCAATATACGGTTCCTCATGTCCCGCATATTTCTTAGTATACTTAGGCTTTATATTGTAAGTGACAATAGAATGTTTTAATAATTCTTCCGTACTATAAGTTTTATAAGTGTCTGTTATAGCCTTTTTCTGCCCTTCTCCACTTAATAAAGGGTTGTACATAAAGTAATCTCTAATTTTCATACTCATTTCAAAGCCTATACCGACTGTCCTAAACGCTCTTAATCTACCCCTGTTAGTATCATACAACTCGATATTACATTTGTATCCATGGTTTTTCTTGCCTAACATGGGTACTAAATTCCAAAGAGCTACCCCTTCTTCATGTCTTACGATACAATCTATCCAATTTAACTTACCAAACTTACTTAAAAGAAAAAGACCCTTATTTTTTTGAACTAAACTAAAATCAATACTTGCTTCTTCTATTTCTCTCATCTCTGTTTGTGTTGGGTTTCTAAATAAAATGGTAATTTTCATACCATCTTTAGTCATTTTAACCCTCATTCCCTCTTGTTTACCTACATATTCTGAACATTGTTTGTTTGTTTCTACTATTTTAAACATAATTATTACCTCCATATATTTTTTGATTTTTAAATTATTGTTAACAATAATCAACTATTATTTTGATTGGTTAACTGTTATACTTATTATAAACAAATAATAAAATGAAATGGTTGCCTATCAAGCAACATTTTTAGGAGGTTACTTATGGATATAGATTTGCGAATAAAAAGATGCATTGAAGAGTTTGATATTATAATTAACAGTCCCAATCGGGCATTAATTATGGAAGAAATGTTATATTTTTCTGATACAAATAATATTCATGATTTGAATGAAAAAAGAAATAGTTCCCGTCACTATTTGGGGACTATA
Source organism: Candidatus Epulonipiscium sp. (assembly GCA_012841565.1). Next base: position 8,465 of record DUUM01000311.1, read on the forward strand.
ATAATGAACGATATTAATAGTGCTATGGAAGAGGCTTCTAAAAAACTAACCTTAGGAGAACATTTGCAAAGGATAGTAAAGGATAGAATAGAAAGTGGAAAATTCAAAAAAGAATCTAACATATATAATAAAGCATGTATAAATAAAGATTATTGGTGCAAACTTACCAGCGATAGCTATAAAGACCCTTCTAATAAGAAATTATTTGCTATTGCAATAGTATTAGAATTGAGTTTGAAAGAAGTTTTAATGTTATTGGAAAAAAACGGAAGTATCTTTAAAGATAGTGATGACTTTGATGTTATGTTTAGTCGTCTTTTTGATAATAAAGTTTATAATACTACTAAAATTGATGAATTGTTAGAACAGAAAAATTTTGAACCTATGTTTTCTTCTAAGTAATATATAAAAATAACAAAAGAGCAATTGTCAGTATAGTCTAACCCCTTTATATTTTAAAAGGGGAGATACTAACAATTGCTCCTTACCTAAACTTGATATAGTTTGTAAAAAAACTTATGATTTTTAATTTTATATTTTGTTGATTAACCCCTTTTCCAGTTCATCTAACATACCCAGAATAATATCTGCTTTTTCTACTATTCGTTTTTGCTCTGCAAGTGGGGGAAGGGGGAATACTATGTTTTTTAAATGTTTTAATGGCGGTATATTTTTTATTGCTGAACCTTTGCTCTTATCCGTTATCTGGGAAATTAATATATAATCAAAATACATTAAATAGAATTGTTTATTTATATACTGTGACAAAGTAATTTTCATTAATGCTTGATTGATTATTCCTCTTTCTATATTCGCTGGCATTACAAAAGTTTCTCCTATTGTTCCTGCACAACTCACTATTATATCCCCTGCATATAGCTCAAAAGATTTCATTTCTTTAAATTTTTCTGCCGTTATATAGTAGTCACCTATATTAATATTTTTTTGTATAGCATTTTTTTGTTCGTATACCTTAGCTGTGTTTTCTGATTTAAGAACAAACATACTTTTGGTAATATTACTTCCAAATGGCCCTTTTTTATATTGTGCTATATCTCCATATCTAACAACAGTCCACCCTTGGGGTATTTCAAATGGTATTTCATCCTCTGTAATCTTAGGTAATGGTTTTTCTTTTCTTATCTTTTTCTCATTAACTAACTTCTCTTTTTCTTTTTTAATCTTTTCTAATAGAATAATTGCTGGTTCATCATTTTTATTCTGCTCTACTAATTTCCCTTGTATAGCTTTTTGTAATACTTTATTGCGTGTTAAATTAATTGTTTCAAGCAAATCACCTCTATCGGAATCAAGTTCGTCTATTAAGGCAAATAACTGCTCTATCTTTTTTACTATTCGCTTCTGTTCTTGAAGAGGTGGCAAGGGAATCATCGTTGTCCTTACCATATTAATATTTAGATTTCTAACCCCTGTTCCTACCGCAATTTTATCAAATGCACTATAACTTGCACTTAAAAAGAACTGCAGTAATTCCGCCACTAAATAATCTTTGTTAAATTCAAAGGATAACCAACCGTCATGGATACATCCATCTATACCCAAAATATACGCTTTCCCGAAACTCATACTATTACTCATTATCAAAGCACCTGATTTTAAATATACTGATTTTCGAGCCCCTTCTTGAGTAATCATTTGGTTAACTGATGTAATATATTTACCACCAGCTGTAGCATCACCAATCTTAATCCAGTTCACACCATTAACATTATCAGTTATATATTTTTTAATAGGCCGCGGGGAAGCTCCTCTCCTAATACACAAAGCCTCACCTAACCTAACCCACTCCCACCCCTTAGGTATATCAAAATCTTTTTCTTCTTCCGTAACCTCTGGTAATGGTTTTTCTTTCCTTATCTCCTTGTCCTTTACTAACTTATCTCTTTCCTCCCTAATCTTTTCCAATAATACGCTCGCTGGCTCATCATTTTCATCTTGTTCAACTAACTTTCCCTGTATAGCCAATTGGAGAATTTTATCTTTTAATCCTTGTATATCCATCATTCTTTAACTCCTTCCAAAACTTCTGAAAGTTGTCCGATTATATTGTGAATATTATTAGATTTTGTATTTAGTGTCTCTAAAAGTTCACCCAATGTATATTCTTTTTCTTCTTTAATATTTTTAGTGTTTTTGAAGTCTAAATTATAGTTCGCCTTCTTTATTTCTTCGACTGTTACTGAATAAGCATTTTTATCTTCATTATCTCTATTATTCCACCAATCTTTTACCCCTTCCAAGTGCACTGCTCTAAAAGGCCTTGTCTTACTAAATCCATTTTTAATACCTTCTGGCAGTGGAACTTGATAGTAGTCTATCTTTTCAGTAGCCTTTGTTTTATCAAAGAATAATATATTAGTAGAGATACTTGTATATGGTGCAAATACACCATTAGGAACTCTTACAATCGTGTGTAGATTAAATTCACTTAGTAATTTTTCTTTGATTGCAATTTTCGAGTTATCATTTCCAAATAAGAAGCCATCAGGCAAAATAACACCTACCCTGCCTGTTTCTTGCAATCTATACATAATCAGAGTCATAAATAAGTCTGCTGTTTCTGAAGTTCTAAATTCAGTTGGAAAGTTTATCTGCACCCCTACTTCTTCTATTCCACCAAAAGGAGGATTCATGGCGATTACATCAAATTTATCTTTTTTTGTATAATCCCTTACATTGCTGGCCAATGAATTATCTCGTATTATATTAGGAACATCTAAGTCATGTAACATTAAGTTCGTCATGCAGAGCAAGTGTGGAAGTGGCTTTTTCTCTACACCAAATAAGGATGATTGAACTATTTTTCTATCCTCAACCGTTTCTATTTGCTCTTCTAAATGTTTAAGTGATGATACTAAAAACCCACCTGTGCCACAAGCAAAGTCAGCTATCTTATCACCAATTTTAGGCGATAGAATATCAATAATAAACTCGGTTAAAACTCTTGGTGTATAATATTCTCCAGCATTACCAGCACTTTGGAGGTCCTTTAAAATACTTTCATAGATATCATTAAAAGCATGTCTTTCCCCATATTCATCAAATTTAATCTCATTTAACTTATTAATAAGTTGGCGTAGAAGTGTTCCTGATTTCATATAGTTATAACTGTCTTCAAAAACAGATTTAACAATGATTCCTCTTTTATCGGTTGTTTCATCTACCGTTAAATCCTTTAACTCTTTAAATAACTGCTCATTTACAAATTCTAATAATTCGTCTCCTGTAATTCCTTCTTCATCTTCTGCCCAATTTCTCCATCTTAATTCTTCAGGAATAATTGATTTGTATCTTTCTTCGAATAATTCCCATTCAGCCTCTTTTGCATCATAAACCTTTAGAAACAACATCCAAACCAGCTGTGAGATTCTTTGAGCATCACCATCTACCCCTGCATCTTGTCTCATAATATCTTGTATTGATTTAATAAGTCCTGTAATCGACATATATTCTTCTCCTTCTCAAGTTAAAAGCCCCTTTAAAGGAGCTTCTAAGCATATATTTCAGTTTCTAACTCCCTAACCATTTGCAAATACTTATCCCTGCCACCAATGGATTTAATAATCTTTGCAGGCGTTCCTATATCTGTAAATGGGTCTAATTTCAGTATTTGCATACTTTCAAGTTCTGATATACCTTCATTCATATATTTATCTAAAAGAGCCGCTAAAACTTCTTTTGCCACATCGGAATATTTCCCAAAATAGTTTCTCTTTTTTACATTCTCTGCTCTTTCTTTTCTTGTTAGCGGTTTTTGGTCAAAAGCCAAGTGAAGGATTAAATCAAAATCATCTAACTTATTCCCAACTTCTTTTTTAATAGCTTCCAAAAACACACCCCTATCTTTTAGTTCTTCCAATATAACTGTTTTCTTTTCCTCGCTATTCCATCTATTTATAAATTCATTTAGATTAGCGTACTCTCTTTTAATATTTTTCGTTGTATAATCCTTTAAAGATTCTGTAACCAGTCTACCATCTCCATCATAATACTCAACTCTTTCATTGATTACTTTTACTGGCACATCATCTACTACATATTTAATTTTTCCATTTGGCTCATCATCTGGCTCATCATCTCCCCCACCAAATCCATCTGGCTCATCTGGCGGTACAATATCATCTCCTGGCTCTGGTTCATATATAATTTCTGGCTCCCCATCAAAATCTGGGTCTGCAAAGTGCCTTGTTGCTCCTTTAAAATCCATTATGGTAAAATATTGTTTTCCATATTCTTCTTTGATTCTCGTTCCTCTACCAATAATTTGCTTAAATTCTGTCATACTATTAATATTACTATCAAGAACGATTACTTTACATGTTTGGGCATCTACCCCTGTTGTCATTAGCTTTGATGTGGTTACGATAGTTGGATATTTGCTTGCTGGGTCTATAAAGTTATCAAGTTGGGCTTTCCCTTCATCATTATCTCCCGTAATTCTCATAATGTACTTATTATTTTCTTTTACTAAATCGGAGTTCTCATTAACAAGGGCTTGCCTCATTCTTTCAGCATGGGGTATATCTACACAAAATATAATTACCTTATCGAATCGATTCGTTTTCTTAAGAAATTCTGTAACTTTTTTTGCTACTATTTCAGTTCTTTTTTCAAGAATCAGATTTCGGTCATAGTCAGATACATTGTATATCCTATCTTCTATTAGATTCCCATACTTATCTAACTTACCTTTGATTGGTCTATACCCCTCTAAGTCCTTATCAAGAGATATCCGAACCACCTTGTATGGCGCTAAAAAGCCATCATCTATGCCTTGTTTAAGAGAATATGTGTATGTAGGCTCACCAAAATAGTTTGTTGTAGAAACATCTTCTGTCTCCTTAGGTGTTGCAGTAAGTCCTATTTGAGTTGCAGTATTAAAGTATTCAAGCACTCTACGCCATGCTGAATTATCCCTCGCCGATCCACGATGACATTCGTCAATAATAATTAAATCAAAAAAGTCAGGACTAAATTCTTTATATATATTTTGCCAGTCTTCTGTTCCTGTCATACTTTGATATAGAGCTAAATATATTTCATGTGCTTTGCTTATGTTTTGTCTATTTACTTTTATCATTTTATCGTCAAAGTGTTTAAAATCATTTGACATGGTTTGGTCAATTAATATATTCCTATCCGCCAGAAAAAGAATCCTTTTTTTAGTCTTAGATTTCCATAGCCTATATATAATCTGAAAAGCTGTATAAGTCTTACCTGTTCCTGTTGCCATAACTAATAATATCCTGTTTTGACCTTTTGCAATTGCTTCAACCGTTCTATTAATCGCTACTCTTTGATAATATCTTGGGGTTTTACCACTCGTATCGAAAAAGTAATCTTCTATAACAGTTTCTTCTTGCTCAATTTCTATACCCTTTCCCATTTTATATCTGAGCCACAGGGTTTGTGGATTTGGAAACTCATCTAATCTTAATTCTCTTTCCTTGCCTGTTAATCTATTGTGTTCTATAAATCCATCACCATTTGAACTATATACAAAGGGAATGTCTAAAATATTTCCATATTCAAGCCCTTGCTGCATCCCGTCTCCCATAGATTTTGTGTTCTTCTTAGCTTCAATTATAGCAAGAGGCATATTAGACCTATAGTTTAGTATGTAGTCAGCCCTTTTTCTCTTTCCCCTGGCTACAAGACTTCCCCTAACGATAATCCTTCCATCGGTAAAACTATACTCCGCTCTGACTTGGGTCTTGATGTTCCAACCTGCTTTTTCTATAGCCGGGGTTATATACTTCATTTTTATATCCTCTTCTGATAAATCTTTTTTATTAACATTCATACCCTCATCCCCTTTGATTTGTTGTATATCTTTATCAATTTTAGAATCTTTTTTAATATTATTGGCTTTATTATAACATATTTTTACTTTATCTATTTTTATTTTCAAGCTTTTAGTAAGTTCTATTTTCACTAATAATAGCTATAAAAATATAATCTTCAGAACCTGTTCTTTTATTGTCCTTATAAATTTGTTTTTTATTCACTTCATCCTTTTTATACAGTTTTTAATACTATTATAGCATGTAACAAATAAAAAGAAGGAGATAAGATTCTTAGGGTAACCCCCCCTGAATCTTATCCCCTGTCTTGCGCAGCAAATCTAATTTTCGATAGAGATTTCCACACCCCATCAACTCTCTATAAGCTCTATTTTAATCACTATATCTTCCATATTTTTTGCCTCTCCTACTACCCTAAACCAAACATCACAGTTGCCCCAAGAAAACGTGCCTATGTCTCCGACTTTACCTTTTTGCTTCTTTCCAAGTATTGCATCCCTACTATAATCACAAATGCCCTCGCAATCATCGCCCAGTAGACTACTCATTTCTGAATCTAATTGGTCTAATGTTAGCACTTCCCCTCTTAAGCTACTTTCTAATTCATTTGTTTCTTTTTTCTAACAAAATCCTCTAATTCCCTAAAGTTTTCTCCTGAGACTAACGTTGCATCATATATAAAGCCATCAAAATGCTCCTACTCAAGAAGACCATGATATTCTTCATTCTTTTTATAAATGGCACTAAATAACACTTTAATATAGGGATAGTCCCTATCATATTCAGAATCCTTAATTTCCATATATCCTTTCTTCACTAAAGCATCATTGATAACGTTTTTTTCATTAATAATCTCTGTAATAATCTTTTCTTTCATGTTCGACACTTCCTTTTAATTTTTTATTGGTTAATTTACTTGCTTACTTTTTATTATATTAACTTTTTAAATATATATGACTTTTTAGGGTTTGATGCTGGTTATATGTAAGTACAGTCGACTGATCCTGTCGGGTTAAAAGTAAGTTCCTTTTGTATCCTATCCTCAATTTATTAATCTTAAGCAAAAAAATAACCCCTTATATTTAAGAAGTCCTCTGTTTTATTCTCATTTTTATTCTCATTTTTCCTCTCATCATATCCCTTAATGTTACCAGCGTAGCTAAGTCCCTCTATTCCTTTAAACCCCTAAATCCCTTTATCCCTTAACTTTGCGAGCGGAGCGAAGTCTAATAAACTAAAGCAGTTACACCTAATACAAAACTAAGTGAATTAATTATAATTGTTGTTAAGTAAGCGTAAAACAACAATGTATTCTTTTTATTTAACTCTAATTTATCAAACAACTCCATTATTAAAGGAAACATAAACAAAAGATAAACCAATATCATATCAACGCTTGTATCTAATTTTATATATAAAAATAATGCTGCTAAATATGTAAAAAATAATTTAAAAGTTGTTTTAATTATGTTTAACATGTTCTTATCCTCCATGTCTGTATTTATAAATACATCATATCTGATATTTTTCTTTTGGTCAATCAAAAACAAAACATAATATGTTACAACTATCAATAAAGAAGTGAAAATAAAACCATTAACAAAAGCAACCATTGACAAACACTATCCTTTCTAATA
>DUUM01000312.1 GCA_012841565.1 Candidatus Epulonipiscium sp.
ACTAAGGATTATATAATATATAAATTACTTTTACAAAAGGAGAACAAAAATATGTATTCAAATGAAGATGTACTAAAGGTAGATCCTGAGATTGCTCAGCTAATCACAGAGGAAACGAATAGGCAAAGAAACAAAATCGAACTCATAGCATCAGAAAACTTTGTAAGCCCAGCAGTAATGGCGGCAATGGGATCACCTTTGACGAATAAATATGCAGAAGGGTACCCAGGAAAAAGATATTATGGTGGGTGCGAAGTTGTTGATCAGATTGAAGATATAGCTAGAGACCGTGCTAAAAAATTATTTGGCGCAGAGCATGCAAATGTGCAACCAAACTCTGGCTCACAAGCAAACCAAGGAGTGTTTTTTGCGGTTTTAAAACCAGGAGACACAATTATGGGAATGGATCTAAGTCATGGGGGCCATTTAACCCATGGGAGTCCTGTAAATATGTCAGGTAAACATTATAATGTCGTATCTTATGAAGTAGACCCTGTTACACAAATGATTGATTATGATGTATTAAGGCAGCTTGCTAAAGAACATAAGCCAAAAATGATTATTGCAGGAGCCAGCGCTTATTCTAGAGAAATAGATTTTCCAAAATTTCGCGAAATAGCAGATGAAGTTGGGGCATATTTCATGGTGGATATGGCCCATATTGCAGGGCTTGTAGCAACTGGCCTTCATAGTAACCCAGTGCCATATGCAGATTTTGTAACAACCACGACTCATAAAACTTTAAGAGGTCCTCGCGGTGGGATGATTTTATGTAAAAAAGAGCACGCAGCAATCATTGACCGAGCTATTTTCCCAGGAATCCAAGGTGGACCACTTATACATGTTATTGCAGCTAAGGCAGTTAACTTCCTTGAAGCTTTGCAACCTGAATTTAAAGAATACCAAATTCAAGTGATTAAAAATGCAACGGCATTAGCAAAGGCTTTACAAAACAAAGGCTTTAAAATTGTATCGGGTGGAACAGATAATCACTTATTACTGGTAGATCTTCGCACAATGGATATTACAGGGAAAGATGCGGAAAGGTTACTAGATGAGATTGGTGTTACTTGTAATAAAAACACCATTCCATTTGAAGAAACTAGCCCATTTATTACCAGTGGTATTCGCTTAGGTACACCAGCAGTTACAACCCGTGGTATGGTAGAAGAAGATATGGAAACAATTGCAGAAATTATCTATATGAGCCTAAAAGACTTTGAAGCCAATAAAGAAGAAGCAGCCGCAAAAGTAGATGGGCTGTTAGGGAAGTATCCGTTATACTAAATATACTTCAAACAAATCCCCGACTTACCTAGGTAAGTCGGGGATTTTAATCTTATGGATTAAATAGTTATATGGTAGTTTTTTTACTTGAATTTCGTACCACAAGACTACCATCTAAGACAATCTGTTTTTTTGCCATCAGGGGATCTTCAATATATTCAAGAAAAAGATCCATAGCTGATTTTGCAATTTGTTCTATAGGTTGCCTATATGATGAGAGAGAAGGTGTGACCAGTTCACACAAATCTATATCATCGAAACCAATAATGGCAATATCATCTGGAACCGATACCCCCGTAGCAATAAAATGCTTCAGTGCCCCAACGGCCATGGCATCGTTGGCAAATACAATAGCACTAGGTTTAGAAGGAAGGTTTAAAAAATACTTAGCTGCCCCCATACCTGAGTTAGTAGAATAATCTCCTTCAAACAACCACTCAGGGATAAAAGGAATATTAAAATCTTCTAATGTGTTTTTGTATGCATTTAAACGATCTTTAGCCACTTTGTATTGGCCTAAGGATCCTACATATCCAATTTTTTTGTGCCCATTATCAATTAAATGTCTAGTAGTAGTTTGAATCCCACGATACCCATCTGAATAAACCAAGTTAGCACTTTCAGCATATTGATAGTGATCCATAAAAATAACAGGCTTTTTCTTAGCAACCTTATTGAGATACTTAGCAAGAGACTTTCCGTATTGATAGGTACATATAATAAGGCCATCTACATTTCTTTGGATGAGCGTTTTTATATAATCCTCGTTATTATCTCCCGTACTAGAAATAATGATTTGATAGCCGTGAAGGCGAGCCTCTATTTCTAAACTGTGGAATAACTTATAGTAAAAAGGATTTAAATAATCCGGGAAGATAATACCTATTGTTTTTGAACGTTTTGTTCTAAGCATTTGGGCCGTGATATCGGGCGTATAATCCAGGTCATCAATAACTTTTAGCACCTTTTCTCGGGTAGCTGGACTTACTAAATCACTATGGTTAAGCACCCTTGAAACAGTAGTATGGGATACTCCTGCTTGTAAAGCGATATCTTTAATAGTAGGTGTCATAACTAGCGCTTAGATAAAACCGTTTCTTCATATTCATTGACAACATCAAGCCAAGCCATCCCAACAGGTACATCTTGCTTTTGGCAATAATAATCCCAGACACCAGACCAGGGGGCAGACTTGAGTTCCTCTAAAAGAGCTAGGCGCTTTGTAAAGTTACCACTTGCTTCAGCTTCAATTAGTTCTTTAGTAGGTTCCAAAAGAGCCAGTAAAAGAGCTTTGTTAGCATTACGTGTTCCAATAGCCCATGCAGCAATCCTGTTAACACTTGCGTCAAAAAAGTCCAGCCCAATATGCACTCTCTCTGTAAAATCATGACGTACAATTTCTTTCATAATGTTTTGTAGTTCATCATCTAATGTTACAATATGGTCACTATCCCAGCGTACAGGGCGGCTAACATGAAGAAGGATTTCATCAGTGAAGTTTAAGATAGAAGAAATTTTATCGGAGATTACTTCCGTTGGATGGAAGTGACCACTATCTAAAGTTAGTAAAACATCATTTTTTAAGGCATAACTTAAATAGAACTCATGGGATCCAATAACACAAGATTCTGATCCAATTCCAAAGAGTTTACATTCTACAGCATCTAAATGATACTTAGGATCTATTTTTTCTTCTAAGATAGCATCTAGTGATTCTTTTAATCTTTTACGGGCACCATAACGATCAATTGTAACATCCTTATAACCATCAGGTACCCATATGTTCATAGTAGAAGGGGTTCCTAGCTCTTTACCAAAGTATTCACTAATTTTTCTGCAAGCTTTTCCGTGTTCAATCCAAAAGTCTCTAATTTTTTTATCTGGATGGCTTAAAGTAAGGCCATCATCTGATAAAGGATGTGAAAAGAAAGTAGGATTAAAGTCGAGTCCAATACCCATCTTTTTTGCCCACTCAACCCAGTTTTTAAAATGTTCTGGCTTGACTTCATTACGATCTACAGCCGTATCTGATTCAAGATAAATAGCATGAAGGTTTAAACGCTTTTTCCCAGGAATAAGTTCGAAAGCCTTTTCTAAATCTTGGCGTAACTCTTGGGCATTTCGAGCCTTACCAGGATAATTACCAGTTACTTGGATTCCGCCAGTTAATGGACCATCTGAATGTTCAAATCCTGTAATATCGTCCCCTTGCCAGCAATTAATAGAAACGGAAATATCTTTTAGTTTGTCAATGGCCTTATCCGTATCGATCCCTAGTTTTGCGTAATACTCTTTTGCGTATTCGTATTGATTTGCAATAGTTGACATAATAAATCCTCCTTATAAGATAATAATGTTATCGTTAACATTATTATCTTATAAAAGATTGATTTAGTCAATAAGAAAATTATAATATATCTATATAAGTAGTTAGATTTTTTTATAAGTTAGCTATTTATGGGGATAAA
>DUUM01000030.1 GCA_012841565.1 Candidatus Epulonipiscium sp.
CTTTTGCATATTAATCACCTTAACCATTCTAACAGTATATTTTTGGAGCACCGCAGGCTCCCTAGTGTTAGATTATATTATTTCTATTCTCAAATAACAACTGTTTTCTTTGCTACAAGTTAAAGTAATCATTCCATCTTCAGTTTTTAAATTTAAAATGTTTCCATACAAAAAGCACCTACCTTAGTAAGTGCTCCTTGCTACATCATTGTTTTAATCTATTAATATTATACCGTTGGAGCTTCTGTAATAATTACAAGCTTGCTTTTTACCCCATTTAACTCAACCATTAAATCTGCTTTTGTCCTCTTTTCTTCTAGCCTAGAAGCTTTAACTATTTCCCCTTGTCTTTCATAAGAAATACTGTTCCCTAGCCCTTTGGATACTGCTAAGAAATCTGTTTTACTTGGCAGATATAATCTAGAAGTCGCAGCAATCTGGTTAATATCTAACCCCCCTGTAAAATGATTACATCTAATTTCCATATCCTCATTGCTATCCATTTCAATATGCGACCATAAGTTCATGATGGAAGCTTTGTTTACTTTACCTGAAACTTCTACACCTTCTGCATTCACTTTGTTAATCTCTAGCATCTTTGTATTACCTTTTATTTCCACATGATCCGTAAGCTCAAGTGGAAGGTAGATGAAGATATAGAGGTCCGTCTTTTCCAGTGTTTCATTTATATCTCCCATTCTTTTTACATCGATATCTAGCCTGTTTTTAATGTCATCTAACTTTACTTTAAAAGCACTTTGAATATCTGAAATTTTGTTAGATGCAAGCCTGATTTTTATCTTTTCGCCCTGGTAACCAAAAAGGCCAGTATATCTGGAATTCATCAATCTAATATCATAATCCTTCGTTTCATCAATATCGTATTCGGTTATGCTCTCAAATAAGAAATCTTCCTTTGTATTGCCTCTATAATCACTTCCCAGCAGTTCATCCACGGAGATTTGAAACAATTTTGCAATTGCCATTAAATTGCCCACATCTGGTGTGCCTACCCCAGTCTCCCATTTTGTTACCGCCTGCCTAGATACATTTAACTGATCTGCTAAAAATTCTTGAGACATCTTTGCCTCTTTACGCAATATCTTTATTTTCTTTGAAATCATATTTTTTCCCCCTATTCATTTAATGTTTCAAATATAGCAAATTAGTTATGGCCAAACAAGAAACAGTCCCTTACATATGGGAGTTTTCTGCTACTCTCCGTAGCATTTGTATAAATTTACTTAGTTTCTTCCTAGTTCATTGCCACACTTGGGACATATAAGGTTTTTTGAAAAATCAATGGACCCTTGGATGATTCTGCCTAGGTACATTCTTAATATGTTTCCCTTACCTACTTTTTGATAGTGAACGATTTCAGTTTTACAAAGACCACAAGATACAAGTAAGATGTGACTATTTTTTATTCTTTTATAATTTGCATTTTTATAAATCACAAAACCATCCTTTCCTTTGAATTTTATGAATAAGCAGCCTATCCATAAAGGAGTTAGGCTGCTTATTTAATCAAGTAATTCAATAGATTTATGACATCTCCACAAACTGTATCTTTAATCCGTTTGGATCGCTTACATAAAAAAAACTAGTATTTGGATTAGGCTTAAATGGGCCGCTATCAATAGGAATATTATTGTCTTTCACATGTATGGTACACCAACAAAAATTCATTTTTCATCCTCCTGTTTCATTTCGCAATAAAAGTTCCTTCTTTAATTTCTTTAAATGCTTGGTCTAACTCTTGTTTTGTATTCATCACAATGGGGCCACCCCAGGCAATAGGTTCTTTTAGCGGCTTTGC
>DUUM01000313.1 GCA_012841565.1 Candidatus Epulonipiscium sp.
TGGTCAATATGAAGAATTTCTCCAATAATCATATCTTTGGTAATTGTTTTCGCCATATTCATTCTCCTTTTTATATATTCATTTTTAAATTGCTACTTAATGCCCTTTAAAGCAGACATACTTACATTATAGTGATAAGTGTATCTTTTTGCAATTTAATTATTCTTATTCTACTAAATCTTATTTTGAACAAAGTTCATTAACTTAGGAATAATTTGTTTTTTACGAGAGTATACCTCAGGTAAAAACACACTATTTTCGTCTTTTCGGATTTCAAACGCTTGATCTGCAATCCACTTTTCACTACCCACTACGATTAATTCTGTCCCACCCACGATTAGATTTGTTACCATCAAGATGCTAATATCTAAGTTTTCATTAATACAAAGAGTCTCCATCTCCTCCAATATTTCCTTTTTCATCTCAAAAATCCCTTTGTAGTCTCCTGTGTTTACTTGGGATACAGCTGCATGATATTGTCCTAATGTAAAATATTTCATATCCATATGGAGCAACTCTTTAGGCGTAACATTTTCTAGTCTTGTTCCTGCTGCTATCATATCCATTCCATACCGCTTAATATCTACCCCTGCTATTTGGGCTAGTTTCTCGGCAATCCTTATATCTTCACTAGTGCATGTTGGTGAATGAAATATTAATGTATCTGATAATATAGCACTTAGCATAATGCCTGCAATTTCAGGTGGTGGCATGATATTCTTCTCATCATACATCTTACCAATAATGGTACACGTACAGCCTACTGGCTCGGCTCTAAAAAACACTGGTAATCCTGTATCTAGGTTAGCTATACGGTGGTGATCGATAATTTCTAGTATCTCTGCCTGCTCTATTCCTGGAACTGATTGTGATACTTCATTATGATCTACTAGAATCACTTGTTTTTTCTTAATATCTAACAAATGATGCTTCGATATTGTCCCTTTTACATGGCCCGTCCTATCTACAATAGGGAACTGACTATGGGTAGATGTTACCATAACTTCCCTTGCTTCTTCTAATGTTTCATCTGTTTGGAAATACATTAGATTTTGGGTTTTCATCACATTTTTTACTGAAATACTTTGAGATATAATTTTTATCGTCTTAAAAAAAGAATGAGGCACACATATAATAGCGCTGGTAATCTCTTGGGGTATGCTTGCTTGTAATTGTTGTAGATCCTCCATATTTTCCATATCTTGATCTGTAAAAACAATGCACCCTGCCCCTGATTCAAAAGCAATCTTTTTTAAGTGAGGTTGCATGCCTGTTATTAATATATCACCATCTGTTAATTTTTGGTCATCCTCTATAGATGCTGTGGTGTATACATCACCATTGACATAAGCATAAGGGTAATCCCCTTTCACTGTCTTTCCGCTTAGGACTGCTAATATATTAACAAAAGGTGTTTTGTTTTCTTTTAGCACGCTTCCATCTGTGAGTCCTATATATGTCTTTGCAATATCTGAAATTGAAACAACGCCAGCTAATTTATGATCATGATATAATATAGGTATCATCTGATGTCCCGTATCTGTCATGACGCCCCATGCTTTTTTTACGGAATCTACAATATAAGTAGAGGGTATCTCATAATACGACATATCTCCTACCTGTGGTTTAATGCTCGTTAAAAGGCTTGGCTCTTCTACATTAAAATAATCTAGAACATAACGGGTTTCCTTGTTTATTTTTCCTAATCTCATCGCGACTACATGGTCAAATCCCTGTACATGCTTAAAATGAGTATATGCAATAGCGGAACATATGGAATCTGTGTCTGGGTTTGTGTGACCAAAGACGTATATTGGTTTTTTCATACATTTTTCCTTTCTCTAACCTTATCCTGCAATTTTAGTATCTCTATAACTGAGCTATATCTTATATATAAGTTACTTAATTGATTTTTTAGTTACTAAAATTATAATATATATTTGATTTTGACACAAGTTTATATGTTAATCTGTTTGTTTGTTGCATTTGTTATTAAATTCCCATTATAATTCTTATATAATTATGTATTTTGCCCACTTATAGGGAATGATATCTATATCTTCCGTAAAAGTATCTAAACTTTTATAAATACATTAAAATTTCACTTAAGGTGTTGACGTGTATACAGTATACATTATATAATATATGTGTACCAAATAAGTATTAGATTGTGATAAATATAACAATGCAATTAAAATAAATTTAAGGAGATGGGTAATATGTTCGAACAATGGAATGATTTCAATACTGGTGACTGGACTAAAAACGTAGATGTAAGGGATTTTATTCAATTAAACTATGTTCCTTATGAGGGTAACGATTCTTTTTTGGCTGAACCAACTGAGAACACATTAAAACTTTGGAAAGAAGTTTTAGATCTTACAAAAAAAGAATTGAAAAAAGGAATTTTAGATGCTGAAACAAAAATTCCTTCTACTATAGTATCACACGGAGCTGGTTACTTAGATAAAAAACTAGAGAAAATTGTAGGTTTTCAATCAGACGCTCCTCTTAAAAGAAATATCATGCCTAATGGGGGTATTCGTACCGTACAAAATGCCCTTGATTCTTATGGCTATGAATTAGATCCTACAACTTATGAGTTTTTTATAAAAAACCGTAAAACTCATAATGATGGTGTCTTCTCAGCTTACACTGGCGCAATGAGAAAAGCACGTAAATCTGGTATTATTACTGGTTTACCTGATGCATATGGCCGTGGAAGAATTATCGGTGACTATAGACGTGTTGCACTATACGGTGTAGACTTCTTAATTCAAGACAAACAA
Source organism: Candidatus Epulonipiscium sp. (assembly GCA_012841565.1). The sequence continues at coordinate 2,790 of DUUM01000313.1, forward strand.
AATGAAAAATTATCTCTTGAAGTAACACCTATGACAGAAGATGCTATTCGCTTACGTGAAGAAATTACAGAGCAAATTCAATCTCTTAAAGAACTTAAAGAGATGGCTACTTTCTATGATTGTGATATTGCAACACCAGCTCAAACAGCTCAAGAAGCCATTCAAGCAACTTATTTTGGATACTTAGCTGCAATTAAAGAGCAAGACGGAGCTGCTATGTCCTTAGGACGTGTTTCCACATTCCTTGATATCTACGTTGAAAGAGACCTTAAAGCTGGTACTTTAACTGAAAGTGAAGCACAAGAACTTATGGATCACTTTGTTATGAAGCTTCGTATGGTTCGTTTCTTACGTACACCAGGATACAACGAATTATTCTCTGGTGACCCAACTTGGGTAACTGAAGCAATTGGTGGTATGGGTCTTGATGGACGTACACTTGTTACTAAAAACAGTTTCCGTATGCTTCACTCACTTACAAATCTTGGTGCTGCGCCTGAGCCAAACTTAACCGTGCTTTGGTCTAACCATTTACCACAAGGATTTAAAGATTTCTGCTCTGAACTATCTATTGAAACAAGTTCTATTCAATATGAAAACGACGATTTAATGCGTCCATACCATGGTGATGATTATGGTATTGCATGTTGCGTATCTGCTATGAGAATTGGTAAGCAAATGCAATTCTTCGGTGCACGTGCCAACCTTGGTAAAGCGCTTGTATATGCTATTAATGGTGGTAAAGACGAAAAAACTGGTGATCAAATTGCGCCTATGTTTGCACCTATTACATCAGAATATCTTGACTATGATGAGGTTTGGGCAAAGTTCGACCAAATTATGGATTGGTTAACTGAGTTATATGTTGACACACTTAATGTTATTCACTATATGCATGATAAATATTGCTATGAAAAACTCGAAATGGCTCTTCATGATAAAGAAGTTATTCGTACATTTGCAACTGGAATTGCTGGTCTTTCTGTAGTAGCAGACTCCTTATCAGCAATTAAATATGCAAAAGTTAAAACAGTTAGAAATGCTGATGGCTTAGTTGTTGATTATGAAATCGAAGGGGATTACCCAGCATTTGGTAATAACGATGATCGCGTTGATGATATTGCTGTTAAAGTAACTGAAGTATTTATGAATAAAATTAGAACGCATAAAACATACAGAAATTCTATACCAACCTTATCCATCTTAACCATTACTTCAAACGTAGTTTATGGTAAAAAGACTGGTAACACACCTGACGGACGTAAAGCTGGTGAGCCATTTGCACCAGGTGCTAACCCAATGCATGGTAGAGATACAAAAGGTGCTCTTGCGGCTTTATCATCTGTTGCTAAACTTCCATACAAACATGCTGAAGATGGTATTTCTTATACATTCTCCATTATTCCGGGTGCCCTTGGAAAATCTATGGATGAAAGAGTTAAGAACCTATCTGGTATAATGGATGGATACTTTGCTCAAAACGGACACCATATTAATATCAACGTATTTGATAGAGAAACTTTATTAGATGCTATGGATCACCCAGAAGAGTATCCTCAGCTTACAATCCGTGTTTCCGGATACGCTGTAAACTTTATTAGATTAACAAGAGAACAACAACTTGATGTTATTAATAGAACTTTCCACAAAGGATTCTAAATAACAAATATTAAATAGATAAACAAGGGAAAAACACAGGCTGTTTGCAAATATGGTATACTTATATAAGTATTGGTATATATAACCGCGAACAGTCCTAGGAGGTGTATAATATGATGGGAAAAATACATTCAATTGAAACGTGTGGTACAGTAGACGGTCCAGGAATTCGCTATGTTTTATTTACTCAAGGCTGCCCTTTAAGGTGTCAGTATTGCCACAATCCAGATAGTTGGAAGCTGGGTGAAGGTACAGAAATGAGTGTCGATGCTATTGTAAAAGATGTTATAACCTATAAACCTTATATGAAGTTTTCCGGTGGCGGTATCACCGTAAGTGGCGGTGAACCCTTACTGCAACCTGATTTTGTAGGAGAACTTTTTAAGGAATGTAAGAAAAATGATATCCACACTTGTCTTGATACCTCCGGGTACGTTCAACTGGATAAAGCAGATCCAGTACTAGACTACACTGATTTAGTTTTACTTGATATAAAATCATATAATCCCCTTGTTTTTCAGGATGTAACAGGTGTAGCTATAGACTCTACTCTTGCCTTTGCAAAACATTTATCAGATCGGAATATCCCTGTATGGATTAGATATGTACTTGTGCCTAATCTCACAGATGACCCAGAAGATATTGAGGCTTTAGCTAATTTCCTAACAACCTTAAATAATGTCGAACGTATCGATATTCTTCCTTTTCATAAAATGGGAGAATATAAGTGGGAACAATTAGGATATGACTACAAATTAACCGATACACCATCCCCTGAAAAAGAGGTTGTTGATATGGCTAAAAATATTCTTCTAAAATACAAGTTACCCATTCAATTGTAAATGATCTATTTAATTATAAATAAAAATGTGCATGTTATTATACATGCACATTTTTTATTCTTTGTTAACATAGTCTTCTTGGTATATTTCTAAATTCTTCTTACCAAACATTTTATTAAATAAAGACCTTTTTTCTTTTTTTTGTTCTGTAATCTCTATAAGTTCGACTCTGATCTTTTGCATCTCGCGCATGGTCTCGTCTAGCTTCCTATATCTTTCCTTATCCTTTTCTTCATATATATCTTCTATTTTTTGTATTTCTTCCTTCATATCTTCTTCTATTTTGTATTTTATATGATGGCTTAACTCTGACTTTAACTCTTCTTCATTTTCATATATTGCCTGTACAAAGGTTTGTTTCATCATTAGGCGAAATTGTTCTACTTTCGTATTATTCGTATCTGTAATATCAAATTTCGACTCCTCTGTCGTTGCACTAGCCTGCATATATGTTTCACTGCTCTCGTCCCAGTTATCCCCTCCTATAGGGTCATAGTAGCCTTGTATAGCGCTCTTAATAGCTTTAAGCTGTAGCCCCTGCTCCTTTAACACCCTAATGTCCCTAAATATCTTCATATCATATTCTCTATAATATCTGTGCCCTAGGGAGTTACGCGGAATACTAAGCTCTAGCTCATCTTCATAATACCTTAAGGTATGATTTTCTAATTCTAGTTCCTCTGACGCCTCTTTAATTGAATATATTTTATTTTGCATCCTTATCCTCCACTTTTCTTTATTATTATCCACTTATTTACATTAATTACATTATACCATTTTTTCCCATTAGTTCAAGTGAAACTTTAACGCTTGACACTTTATGTTTTTCTAGATATACTTTGACTATCAAACAACTTGATTTTCAAAGTTATTTATGTTGAATCCATAACTATACGTAAAGAGGGGATTATTATGAAACTTCCAGAATTAAAAATTGGAAACCTTACAGCAAAATTACCCATTATCCAGGGTGGAATGGGTGTTGGGATATCGCTTAATAAATTAGCTTCTGCCGTCACAAACGAAGGCGGTATTGGTATTATATCTGGTGTTCAAATTGGTTTTAGGGAACCTGACTTTATTAAAAATACACTAGACGCAAATCTGCGTATTCTAGAATCTGAAATCAAACTAGCTAAAGAAAATACAAACCAAGGGATTATTGGCATTAACTTTATGGTAGCCATGAAAAACTATGATATTCTTGTTAAAAAGGCCGTTGAATTAGGGATTGATCTTATTATTTCTGGTGCTGGGTTGCCACTTGAACTCCCCAGTTTAGTGAAAGGATCAGATACCAAAATTGCACCTATCGTATCTTCTGGTAAAGCTGCATCCCTTATTTGTAGAATGTGGGATAAGAAGGATGGTGTTGCTCCTGATGCCGTTGTAGTCGAAGGACCTTTAGCTGGTGGCCATTTGGGGTTTTCTAGGGAAGAACTAGATAGTGGCACTACTGAAAATCTTGAAGATATTTTACTTGATGTCATAAAGGTCGTTAAACCTTTTGCTAAGAAATATAACAAACATATCCCTATTATTGCCGCTGGAGGTATTTATGATGGGAATGATATTGCCCGCCTTATTGCCCTAGGGGCTGATGGAGTCCAGATGGGTACTCGTTTTATAGCCACAGAAGAATGTGATGCCCATCTTAATTATAAGCTGGCACATATTAATGCAAAAAAAGAGGATATTCAGATTGTAATGAGCCCTGTGGGCATGCCTGGAAGGGCCATTATTAATCCTCTTATGAGGCGAAATGAAATGAACCAGCATTGCTTTTATAGCTGCTTGCGTAGTTGTAAACCTAAGGAAATACCTTACTGTATTTCTGGTGCTCTTCTCAACGCTGCTAATGGCAATGTAGATGAAGGACTTCTGTTTTCCGGTGCTTATGGCTATAGAGCTGAAAAAATTCAAACCGTTAAAGAAATTATGGATGAACTTCAAGAACAAATTGCTGTTTACTAAATAACAAACAAAAGCCCTATACACTTTAAGTGTGCATAGGGCTTTTGTTTGTTATAGTTTTGCTATATCCTTAAATGTTTCCTGTAATGTTCCATATAATTTACTGTAGACCTCATAATGTTTATTATAAATTTCTACATTCTCTTTAATAGGTTCTATCTCTTTTGTCGTAGCTATAAGCGCCTTACATGCCTCATCTACTGAGCTGTAATGACCTGCAGCTACTAATGCTAAAATGGCTGCTCCAAACGCTGGTCCTTCTGAGGAGTTGGTAATATATACGGGAATGTCAAATATGTCTGCAACAATTTGTTGCCAAAGGGGACTTTTTGCGCCACCACCAATAAGCCTTATTTCTTTTGTCGTTCCACCAATGTCTTTAATAATCTCCAGGGAGTCTCTCAGTGCATATATAACGCCTTCTAGCACAGCCCTAGTCATATGACTCCTACTGTGTGATATTGATATCCCTATAAAGCATCCTTTAGCATCTGGATCACTGTAAGGTGTTCTTTCTCCTAATAAATAAGGTAAAAAGTATAACCCTTCACTCCCTGGTTTTACCTTTTCTGCTTCAGCTTGCAGTACTTGGTAAGGATTAGATGTATCTTTTTGCACTTGATCAATCCACCATTTTAAGGATCCTGCTGCTGATAGAACAACTCCCATTTGATGATACTTTCCATTTGCATGGCAAAATGAATGTAATCTATTTTGAGTATCAACTGAGTACTCTTCTTCCGATACAAATACAACACCCGATGTACCAAGTGCTACTGATAAAATCCCATCTTCTACTACACCTGCACCTATAGCACCCGCTGCTTGATCTCCTGCCCCAGCTGCTACAAGGATTTTCTCAGACTTTTCAAGACCTAGTTCTTTTTTAACTTCTTCTTGTACACTTCCTGTTACTTCATAGGACTCAAATAGTTTAGGAAGCATCTCTTCTTTAATACCTAAAAAATCAATCATTTCTTGAGACCATTTACGGTTTTTAACATCTAAAAGTAGCATTCCTGATGCATCACTCACATCCGTTGCATACTCACCTGTTAATCTAAATTGTATATAGTCCTTAGGAAGCATAATATGTTCAATCTTTTCAAATATCTCTGGTTGATTCTTTTTAACCCATAAAATCTTAGGCGCCGTAAATCCTGTCAAAGCCTTATTACTCGTGTATTTAGTGAGGTTCTCTTGGCCTATTGCTTGGGTTATATCATCACACTCTTCAGCAGTCCTTTGGTCACACCATAAAATAGCCGGAATAAGAACTTCATTATTCTTATCTAATGCTACTAATCCGTGCATTTGCCCACTAAAGCTTATGCTCTCTACGCTATTAGCTAGTTGTGGATATTCATTCACTAACTCTTTCATAGCCTCTTTAACCCCAGTCCACCAATCCTCTGGGTCCTGCTCTGCATAATTTGTCTTAGGATAATACACCGGGTACTCTTTAGATGCACTCCCTATTATTTCACCACTTTTTTCTATGGCTAGTACTTTAACTGATGATGTGCCTAAATCAATTCCTATAAAACTCATATTTTTCCCTCCATTTAAATTGTTATTTTTTCATAGTGAAACAAGTTATGTATAGGAAGCAGGGAAGCCCCTAAAATGGAAGCATTTCTGCCTAATATAGAACAAATAACTTTAGTTTCTAAAATCTCATATATGGTTGTTTCTTTACCCATTTTGGACTCAATAAGAGGAATAATAATATCTTCATACTGACTAATATTCCCCCCTAAAACTATATATTGTGGTGATAATCCTAATATAATATTCTCAATACCTACTACTAAATAATCTATATATTGGTCTAATACGCTTTGGGTAGCAAGGTCTTTTTCTTTGACCTTCGCCATAATATGTTCAATCTCCCCAAGTTCTCCAGTCATCACAGCATAGCTATTTTTAAGTGCTTTCTCTGAAGCAAAGGTTTCCCAGCAGCCATATCTGCCACAACTACATTTTCTTTTTTCCATAGAAATATGCATGTGTCCAAATTCTCCTGCTTTTTTATTGTTTCCTTTGTAGAGTTGATTTTGAATGATTATTCCCGTTCCTATTCCTTCTTTAATAGAAAGATATATTAAGTTGGAGTTGTGATTTTCGTCCGCTAGCATAGCTTCTGCGTAGGCTGCTGTATTTGCTTCGTTTTCCATATAAATTTGTGCTGGAAATAGGTGTTGATACAGGTTGAAATCAATATTTTTAGCACCTAAATTAGGGGCATTTTCTAAATATAAGGTTTCCTCGTCTACGATTCCTGGTATCGCAAAGCCAATCCCTAATAATTTATCTGCTTCAATATTATTCCTCTTAATCATTTTATCTACTAATAAAGCAGCTTCTTGCATCACATCTTCTATTCTAAATTTATTCCACTTAAGATCTATCTCATCAATAATTTTCGATTTAAGATTTGTAAGGATAATTCTACCCTTAGATGTTTTTAGTTCAATGCCTATAGAATATCTTGAGTGAGCAACAAACCTAATAATCATTGGCTTTCTTCCACCTGTAGAAGTTGCCATACCTGCTACCTCTAGTATTCCTTCCTCAACCAAATCTGCTACATTAGATACTACTGTTGGTAAACTTATCCTTAATATCCTTGAAACTTCCTGCCTCGTAACTGTTTTATTTTGATAAACGACATTTAGTATGCGGCTACGATTCGATTGTTTCATTAGCTCATGGTCGATATGCATCTTAATTATTCCCTTCTTATACATCATAAATTTAGGGCTTAGGACTAAGTCCTAAGCCCTAAGTTTTATTTATTTTCAAGGATATACTGGTTTAGCATTCCTTCTAGTTTTTCTTGACGTCCAGATTCATTTGTAATTTGATCATTTGCTAGGGCATATGTTGATAATTCTTCAAGCCCTACTTTACCATCTACAATATCTTTTCCGATGCCTTTTGTATAACTGCTATATCTCTTAGCAACAAAATCTTCAAATACTTTGTCTTCTAGCATTTTATGTGCTATTTTAAGTCCTTTTGCAAAAGTATCCATTCCTGCAATATAGGAATAAAACAAATCTTCTGGTGTGAATGAAGCACGACGTACTTTAGAGTCAAAGTTAAGTCCACCTTTACCAAGTCCACCTTCGTTTTGTAAGATTTCGTACATAGCAAGTGTTGCATCATATATATTCGTTGGGAATTGATCTGTATCCCATCCTAGGTTTGGATCTCCTTGGTTGGCATCGACACTCCCTAGGGCTCCGTTAACACGTGCAAGGTGAAGTTCATGTTGGAAGGTATGTCCTGCTAAAGTAGCATGATTTGCTTCAATATTAACTTTAAAGTAATCTTGTAAATTATATTTACGAAGGAATCCAAGAACTGTTGCTGTATCAAAGTCATATTGGTGTTTTGTTGGCTCTTTAGGTTTAGGCTCGATTAAGAATTGACCTGTAAACCCAATTTTCTTTGCATAATCTACAGCCATTTGTAAAAGTCTTGCTAAGTTATCTTGCTCAATACCCATGTCTGTATTTAAAAGAGTTTCATATCCTTCACGTCCACCCCAAAACACATAGTTTTGTCCACCTAATTCATTTGTTACATCGAGCGCTTTTTTTATCTGAGCTGCAGCATAAGCAAATACATCTGCATTACATGACGTACCCGCTCCGTGCATAAAACGTGGATTACTAAAAGCATTAGTTGTTCCCCACAGTAATTTAATACCTGTTTGATCCATAAGTTCTTTAATATAAGCTACTATTTCATCAAGGTTTTCTTGTGTTTCTTTAAGTGTGCTTCCTTCAGGTGCTATGTCAGCATCATGGAAACAAAAGTATTCCATGCCTAATTTTTGCATCATTTCAAAAGCTCCTCTTGCTCTTTTTTTAGCAAGTTCTATAGGGTTTTGCTCTGCATCCCATGGTCTTAACATTGTTGCTGCTCCAAATGGGTCGTTGCCTCCCCCAGTTAATGTGTGCCAATATGATAATGCAAATCGTAGATGATCTTTCATTGACTTATCCCCTACAATCTCATCAGCGTTATAGTACTTAAAAGCAAAATCACTATTTGACTCTTTACCTTCAAACTTTATTTGTGGAACATTTGGAAAAAATTCATTAAGCAACATATTAACCAGCCTCCTGTTATTTAGTTATTATTTATTTTTTGTAAGATTATATAATTATCATAATACTTTTCTAAAAGAAATGCAATACCTTTTTAAAAGTTATTTAATAAGTATTTTAAAAAACGACACTATCTATTAGATAGCGCCGTTTAATCTTTTTGTAAATTAACAAACCTGGTATATTGACCTAGCCACATAAGTTCAACTGTCCCTGTTGGGCCATTCCTTTGTTTAGATATAATGACTTCACCAATGTTTTTTTGTTCTGTCTCAGGATGATAGTATTCATCGCGGTATAAAAACATTACAACGTCAGCATCCTGTTCTATTGCTCCTGATTCACGCAGGTCTGATAACATGGGCCTATGATCTGCCCTCGACTCACAGGCTCGAGAGAGCTGTGACAATGCCACTACAGGCGCATTCATTTCACGTGCTAACCCTTTTAAGGACCTTGAAATATCTGATATCTCTTGTTGTCTCGATTCATTCTTTCCACTACCACTCATTAGTTGCAAGTAGTCGATCATAATAAAATCTAATCCATGTTCTAATTTTAGGCGTCTACACTTCGCCCTTAATTCTGTCATTGAAATACCTGGCGTATCATCAATAAATATAGGGGCTTCAGATAAAGGTCCTATAGCCCTTGCAAGCTTCGTCCAGTCATCATTATCTAGTGAGCCTGTCCTTATCTTTTGAGCATCTACCATGGCCTCTGAACATAGCATACGGTTTACGAGCTGGTCTTTAGACATCTCCAAACTAAAAATGGCTACTTTATGCCCGTGCTTAACGGCGGCTGATTGAGCTATATTAAGTGCAAAGGCCGTTTTGCCCATAGACGGCCTGGCTGCTACCAATATTAGATCTGATGGCTGAAATCCAGTCGTTCTATAATCTAAGTCAACAAACCCCGTAGGTACACCTGTTATCTTTCCTTTATTCATGTAGGCATCTTCAATTTTTTCAATACTACTAACTAAGATTTCACTTAAAGGAGTGAAGTCATCTGTATGCTTATTTTGCATGATCTCAAAAATCTGCTTTTCTGCGTAATTGACGACATCCTCTACGGCATCTTGGCCTTCATAACTTTTTGCCGAAATTTCAGTACTTGCTTTAATGAGTTTTCTAAGAACCGATTTCGATTCTACAATTTTAGCATACTGTTTGATATGTGCTGATGTCGGAACAAATGCAGCTAATTGAGTTATATACCCAATGCCACCGACTTGTTCAAGGACACCTTTTTCACTTAGTTTATTTTGAATTGTTACGAGGTCAATAGGCTCTGTTTTATTATATAGCTCCATAATGGCCTCATAAATAAGCCTATGATCTGGTCTATAAAAATCATCAGCTATAATAATTTCACTGGCAACACCTGTCGCCTCGTTATCCATAATAATAGCACCTAGTACAGATTGCTCAGCTTCTATATTATGTGGTGGAACCCTTGTAACTAAAGATTCTTCCATGGTATTCCTCTTTCTAATTCTTTATTTCAGTTCTGTGAGTAAAACAATAACTGTTGCTGTGACTTTAGGGTGCACTTTAACCGGAATATTATAAGTTCCTACTGCCTTTATTGGTTCCTTTAATGTAATCTTTTTTCGATCTACAGCGTAGCCTAATTGTATTTTAACTTGTTCAGCTATTTCTTTACTCGTTACGGATCCAAATAATTTGCCGTTTTCGCCTACTTTAACTGCAATTTCCACTTTTTTATCATTGAGCTTGGCGGCTAACTCTTTAGCCTCTTGTAATTCTTCTTCTTTACGGCGATTCGTTGCTTTCTCTTTTAAGTTTCTTTCATTTACAGCTTTATTCGTTGCTTCAATAGCAAGTCCAGCTGGCAATAATGCGTTTTTTGCGTATCCATCCTTTACCTCAACTAAATCACCTTTTTTACCCAATTTCTTAACATCTTCTAATAAAATTACTTTCATATCATTCACCTTCCTTAAAATAGTCGTTAATTGCTTTTTTTAGTAACTCATTTGCTTCTTCTATAGTCTTTCCTTCAAGCTGCATACCTGCGACTGTTTGGTGACCACCGCCACCAATCATCTCCATTATCACTTGTACATTTAGATCACCATGTGATCTTGCACTTATTGCTATAACCTTATCTACTTGGACCATTGCAAAGGATGCTGTTATGCCCCTAATATTAAGAAGTTCATCCGCCGTTTGTGCTGCTATAATAAAGCCATTTTCTATATCTGATTCTACATTAGCAATGGCTATTGTATCTTGATATATTTCTGCACCTTTTAAGGCAATGGCCCTTGCTTTATAAGATGCCATATCACTTTGAAAAAACATACGTACTCTTGTGCTGTCTGCACCATTTCGTCTTAAAAAAGCTGCGGCTTCAAATGTTCGTACACCTGTTTTAAATATGAAGTTCTTTGTATCTACTGTAATACCAGCAAGAAGAGCATCTGCCTCTATGTTTGTTAATTTTACCTTTTCACCAATATACTGCAATATTTCTGCTATCATTTCGCAGGTTGATGAAATATATGATTCATAGTAAGTAAGTACTGCATTATCGATATAATCAGTACTTCTACGGTGGTGATCAAAAACAACAACCTTTTCAGCCATCTCTAGCAATGTAGGATCTTCTACATAATTTGAACGATGAACATCTACAATAACAAGTAATGTTTGGTTGTCTAGTTGGTACCCTGCCTCTTGGCTTGTGATAAACAAATCATCGTAATCTTTAGATTCTATAATACGATTATATAGCATTTGAATGGCCATTGTAGGCTCCTCTAATACTATTTGGGCTTTCTTACCAAGCATAGCTGCCACCCGATATACTCCCATAGCTGCACCTAAACAATCCATATCCATGTTCTTGTGGCCCATAATAATTAGGTTGTCCGATTGCTGAATTAGCTCTTTAAATGCATACGCCTTCATACGAGCCTTTACACGGGTACTTATTTCTACTTCTTTCGTCTTACCACCATAGAATGTATATTTGTCTTGATTCTTTATAACTGCTTGATCTCCCCCACGGCCTAATGCCAAATCAAGGGCCGCCTTAGCCTCATCCATAGAGCCGGCTAAAGAGTTTATATTGATACCAATTCCAATACTCATTGTTACAGGTAATTCATTTCCCATCTGAACTTTTCTCATCTCATCTAAAATCGAAAATTTAGTCGCCTCTATTGTCGCTAATAATTCATAGGAAAAGATAAGCATATATTTATCTCTTTCAAACCTTCTAACCACAACATCCTCATCTTGTAGCCACCTATGAACTTTGCGGTCAATGAGAGCCATGAGCATAGGACGCTTTACATCGTCAACATTTTGTTCTATCTCCGCATAGTTATCGATGCATATAATACCAACCATGCATCTCTTGTCCTTTATCTGTTTTTCTAAATGAATAAGTTCTGTCTTATCTATAAAATATACAACATAATTGTAGTCTTTACTGCCCTCATCACCTAATTTTGCAAGCTCTGAGTACATGGTATAAGAACTACCGTCTATTGTTATATCTTTTTCCATTATTCTATTATCCTTGGGGAAATCTTCGATTTGTACTTCAGGTAAAATTGACCTTATATTCGTATCTAATATATTTTTATATTGGGTCATTTTTTTAAATGAAGTATTATACCACCATATTTCTCCCTGCATATTCATAGTAACCATCGGTAGCGCTGATCTTATAAATATCTCTTTTCTTGTTTCTCCCACGGTAATTAGTCTTTCATTAATATTTTCTAATATTTTAATCTCTGTCTGACGCAGTACATAAAAACTGCTAATAAATAGTGATAAAAACAAAATAACGCCTACAATACCTAGCATTGTATTGGTACTAATGGCTGCAATTGAATAAATTACACCACAAAACACAGTACCTTGGATAAAACGTATCATCCATGCTAAGTATAAAAATGGCTTATTACCTTTTTGCATACGGTTCCCATAACCTTTCTTTAATATATTTCTATATTAACGTCTTGACCTTCCTAAAGTTAAACATTGAATCTAAGCAACCAATTATAATGAGCAAGGTGGGATTAAAGATGAACCAAAACACACTAATAATCGTTAATATAATACGTGTGATTCCTTTAGCACCTAATCTCATAGTCATTACAATAACTGAAATAAGTCCGATAATCTGGAATAACGTAAATAAAACAATCAGCATACTTTCTGTTGCAAATGTCCACACAGTATCTGCTGCACTCAATTGCATATTAGCCATCCATAACCCTATTAACACCCATGCCGCTACTCGGGATAAGCCTACATTTAAAATATCCTTCATGGCTGGACGATCCCAAGAACTAATGCGTGCTATTAGCTGAATGATGAGTAAGTGAATTGTGCTCCCTACTAGACCTGCTGTAAATAAAGTGGCTGGGTATGTTCTTTTAGCCTGTAGCACCATTCTTCCCATAATCTGCACATACACCTCTAGAACATTTTCTCCTTCTGGTAAAAGCTTTTGTACTTCAGGATTTGTTAAAGAGTCATTCCATATGTTTTGAAATGTATCTAAGCTTGAGAAGTACATATCAAGATAATCTACCCCTAAAATCTTACTAAAAGTTAGGAACAGAATTACACTTAAAAATACTGTTACTGTGGTAGCTATAATAATACGCGGTATGCTTGCCTTCTTACCATATAATATTCCAAAAACAAAAGCTGGCGCTAGTATAAATAACAAAAACGAACTAATTACTGCTGGATGAAATTTACCTGTACTTAAAAAAGAGATTACAACTGATAACACAACCCCTACTAAGCCCACTATTTCTTTTTGGCCTGTTTTAATTAAAAATAGGCTCATGGGAATTGCAAATATGGGCCATATGCTCATTTGACTTATATCATATACCCCCCAAAACCCTGTTAATACATAAAAGGCAATGACTATGCTAAGCCACATCATCTCTTTTTGTTTTGGTTTCATTTAAGTACCTCCTATAGTCTTATTCTAGTAATTCAAAGTGCTGTAATAGTCCCGCTAAATCTTTATGCCATCTATCATTTTGGTTGCTTTCAACTAAGCCTGTTCTAGTTTTATTAATAATACGGCGATCTATTTGTTGGTAAGGGATTCCTAGTTGTTTAGAGAGTAAATAAGATAGTATCACAATATCCGCTAGTAAGTCTCCTCTTTCTATGGTGGAATTCCTATTTGGCTCATTTAATTCTGTAAATAATTGTGCTACATCCATTAATATTTGACTCTTTAATTTTTCTATCACTCTTAGTGTTCCTGTAATGTCCACTTCTTTATCTAGCATTCCCCAAAGCCCCCTACTATTATATTTTTCTTTAGATGGTACTCTACCTTTGTATTAGTATACCATAAAACTCCTTTGTTAACATCAATATGTAGCTAAAGAAAACACTGTATTAGGATAGACCTATACAGTGTTTTCTTTAGTGTGTTTATTTGCTCATATCTTATTATTCTTGTGTATATGGTAAAAGCGCTAAGTGTCTAGCTCTTTTAATTGCACTTGTTAATTTACGTTGTGCTTTAGCAGAGTTTCCTGTAATTCTTCTTGGAAGAATTTTTCCTCGCTCTGAGATAAATCTTTTTAGCATATTAACGTCTTTATAATTAATTTTTTTGATATTTTCGCCCGCAAATTGATTAACCTTACGTCTCTTGCGTCCACGTTTTTTATTAAATGCCATGATTTCCCCTCCTTTAAGTGAAATTTACTCAAATTGGTATTTTTAAGTATTTAAAATGGTAAGTCTTCTTCTTCCGTTAATCGCTCATTAATAGGCATAAATCCATCTGCTGATCCTGAAGGGGCTGTTGGGTTTGATTGTGGAGCCGGTCTATCAAAAGATTCGTTACTTCTACCTTCAAATGATGTCTTACTTTCTGCAAAGTGTTGTTCTTCAGCAATCACATCTACATTCGTGCGTTTGACACCTTCCTTGTCTTCCCATGATCCTACTTGTAGTCTACCTACAACAGATACGAGTTGACCTTTTTGAAAGTATTTTTCAGCAAATTCACCAGCTTTACCAAAGGCAACGACATTAATAAAATCAACATCTTGTTCTCCTTCGCGCTTAAACTGACGACGTACTGCTAGTCCATAACGTGCAACCGCTATAGGATTAGCACTTTGCGAATATCTAATCTCCGGATCTCTTGTTAATCTTCCCATTAAAATGACTTTGTTCATTTAAAAGCTCCCTTCTACAGCGTATTATATTTACCTATATTTATATATTAGTCTTCATCTAATCTAATTGTTAGATATCTAATAACTTTCTCCATGATGCGAACACGACTTTCGATTTCTGCTGGAGCATCTCCGTTAGCTGTAAATTCGATAAAATAGTAAAACCCTTCTTTTATTTTATCAATCTCATAAGCCAATCTTCTCTTACCCCAATCATCTACCTTTGTTACTTCTCCACCAAATCTTACAACCAATTCTTTCACTTTCTCTAAAGAAGCTAATTTCTCTTCTTCGCTAAGTGTTGGTACTAAAACAATTCCTAATTCATATTGATACATTACTGCACCTCCTTCTGGACTTTGGCCCTGTTTTGAACAGAGCAAGGATCTATACTTACAATTAGATATTGTATCACGTATTTTAACAAAGTACAAGCATTTTTACACGTAATTATAACCCTCACAACAATTAACCTAGTGAGGGTTATGCCGTACACTGTGCTTGATTATATCAAACTATATTTATTGTATTTGCTGTATTACTTTCTTTACGCCTTTTTCAAATTTAGGTCTTGGAATCATAATCATATGATTACAGGTTTTGCATTTAAGACGAAAATCGGCACCCACACGTAACACTTCCCATTCATTACCACCACATGGGTGCTGTTTTTTCATCTGGACTACATCACCAATACTATAACTCACTTGAAACCCTCCTTTGAAGTATAGACAACCTTTTAATTTTTATACACTTATATTCAAATTATTTATTCTTCTATTTTTTCTCCACCACTTGCCCATAAATCGAGTTGCCTCATAACTTCTTTATAGGTTTCCTTAGATATTTCTGGCAACTCTCCTAATATGGCTTCTGCCTCATCAAAACCTTGCTTAATAGCCTTTTTTAAAGTATCTAACTTAGTGACATCTCCGCCTGAAATGGCTTTTGCAAAGTTAACTAGGCGCTCTGCAGTTTTAGCTACGCCAAACTCACCATCTTCTGAAATAGCTTCTTGTGCTTGTAGCCTTGTTGTTTCGTCTATCTTAACTAAAAACTCTCCAGATAATGCTGTTTCTACAGTCCCACCTTGTTTTTCAATGAGAGTTCTAATGAGGTTTTTAAAATTCTCCATTTTTTTGTCACTTTCTTCTATTAACTTATTAATTTCATTTCGATCAATCTTAGTGTCACCCGGTTTTTTATACGTTACTTCTTCAGTCTTCTTATCACTGAGTTCTAGTGTTGCAGCTGGTGTCTCCGGTTGAACTACTTCACTCGTTTGTTTTGTTTGCGTTTCAGGTTGCATTTGTTTTGCATATTCTGTTGATGTACGCACACTATTGACCGCTTCTGTTTTATTGATTTGCATATATAGCCCCCCTTAGGTTAACTTCTCATTATTACTTCTATCTATTATATCGACAAATTACAAGATAGCTTAAATACTTAGTTATATCTGCACCCTATTTTTATATTTTTAATACTATATAACATGTGATTTAATTTTACACTTGATTTTCAAACAAAGCAAGGAGGTGCTGGTAATGTCAAATATTATAGAGCTTAAAAATGTATATAAAAGCTTTTATACGAATACGCAAGAACTTTTAGTCCTAGAGGATTTAAATCTAACCTTAGAAAAAGGAGAAATCCTTGGTATATTAGGTCCTTCTGGTTGTGGGAAATCAACGCTTCTTAATTTGCTTTCTTCTTTGATCTCCCCCACAAGTGGAGCGATTAATATAAACGGAAACATTGGCTATATGTTTCAGAGGGATCACCTACTAGAATGGCGGAATATTGTAGATAACATTACGATTGGTCTAGAAATACAAAAGAAAATCAACGCCGAATCTATGATTAA
>DUUM01000314.1 GCA_012841565.1 Candidatus Epulonipiscium sp.
GTTACGCTACTCTTAATGCCTCATCTTCCTTTTGTTGTGGTGTCATATAATTAAGAGAGCTATGAATTCTTTTTCGATTGTACCATGACTCTATATACTCAAAAATGGCGCTGTTTGCATCATTAAAATCTCGGTATACATGAAGATAAATTTCTTCCTTCTTTAATACTGAATGAAAGGATTCTATACATGCATTATCGTATGGATTTCCCTTGCGACTAAATGAATGTAATATTTCATTCTTTGTTAAGTAGTTTTCAAATAGTTGACTTGTGTATTGACTTCCCAAGTCACTATGGAGAATAATCCCTTTGGTTTCAGATACATTGAGACAGGCATTCTGTACGGCTTTAAGGGCTAGTTCTGCAGTCATAGATGTTCCATATGCATAGCCAATAATTTTGCGATCATACAAGTCCATCACAGATGCAAGATATGTCCATCCTTCTTTTAATACATGGATATATGTTATATCCGTGCACCACTTTTGATTAATTGTCGTAGCTGTAAAATCTCGGTTTAATATATTTTCCTTGTCATCAGGTATAACCGAATTATCTGAATGATGTCGATATTTTCTTACAACTATGGATCGAAGGCCTTGCTTCCTCATGTGCCTCTGTACTCTTTTAAGACTGCATGGTATCCCAGCGTCATTTAAGGACCTATGAATTTTAACGGCACCATAACGTTTCTTACTCTCGAAGAATGATGCTTTAACCTTCTCTGAAAAGGTATTATATTCAATCTCCTTATTAGATGGTTTATGAACAAGAGCTTCATAATAAGTACTTCTAGGAAACTTAATTGCGTGGCAAATATCTTTTATTGTATATAAATGTTTATATCTAGTTACAAAAGCAACTTTCTCTGCTATTGATTTTTTGCGAATATGGCGGTCGCTTTTTTTAATATTTCATTCTCTATCTCAAGCTCTTTATTTCTCTTTTGTAGAGCTTTGTATTCTTTCATAGAGATTGTTTCTGTATTAGAAACTTTAATAGGGGATAGATTTCTTACCCATCCTAAAATAGTAGATTTTGCAACGCCATATTCACTTTCTAATTGAGGATAAGAATAATTACCAGTATTGTACAAATCAACTAATTGTTGTTTGAATTCTGGTGTATAATTTTTTTGACTTTTAGCCATGTCGAACAACTCCTTTTTGTATTTATTATTATTGTAAGCCGTTCAACTTTTTGTGTCCACTATTATATACTAACACCAGTTGGAATAGGGGGTGCAAGAATGGTCAATGTATTTCAATCCACGCACTCACGGGGAGTGCGACTATATGTCATACGTGCTATAATAAAGATACAAAATTTCAATCCACGCACTCACGGGGAGTGCGACAATCAACAATAACTAAATCTATAGGCCCATGTTTATTTCAATCCACGCACTCACGGGGAGTGCGACTGTAGCAGAGCCTTATGTATTGCCTAGCGACAGGATTTCAATCCACGCACTCACGGGGAGTGCGACTAAACGGCGAGATCTCGTCTTGCGGATGCTTGAATTTCAATCCACGCACTCACGGGGAGTGCGACGCCAAAAAAAGTTTATGCTATACCTGGGGTTATAATTTCAATCCACGCACTCACGGGGAGTGCGACCCTGGTCGTGGTAAGACAATGGGTATGACTTGGATTTCAATCCACGCACTCACGGGGAGTGCGACAGCTATGTTAAGCGGTTACGGAGACCCAATTGGTATTTCAATCCACGCACTCACGGGGAGTGCGACAACAGACAGAAAAATAATAGCCCAAAGACTTGGCATTTCAATCCACGCACTCACGGGGAGTGCGACTTAAGAAACGGGGATTCATGTGTTTATGTATGCAATTTCAATCCACGCACTCACGGGGAGTGCGACTTTAATATGAAATGGGTTACAGTAGAGCAATTGAATTTCAATCCACGCACTCACGGGGAGTGCGACAAAATATACAAACAACATACAAGCGATATTAGACCTTAAATTTCAATCCACGCACTCACGGGGAGTGCGACGCTTAGACTTTGCTCAATCTGCTGAAATGATGGATTTCAATCCACGCACTCACGGGGAGTGCGACAATGTGACTTTCCCATCTCCTGTTGGACAAATTACATTTCAATCCACGCACTCACGGGGAGTGCGACTGTCACCAACATTCTCCGCAGCATTAGCACAAATATTTCAATCCACGCACTCACGGGGAGTGCGACCCATCGCAACCTAGCAAGATGCCGGGCTTTGATGATTTCAATCCACGCACTCACGGGGAGTGCGACCCAACTTAGAGCAGGCACAAATCAACGCAACTGATTTCAATCCACGCACTCACGGGGAGTGCGACAAGAGAATCATTACAAAAGGATGTGATATAATGCATTTCAATCCACGCACTCACGGGGAGTGCGACCAAGACAAAATTCTTGATGAAGATAATATAGAAATTTCAATCCACGCACTCACGGGGAGTGCGACGGTATACAGTGAGAAATATACAGAGGGAATGATATTTCAATCCACGCACTCACGGGGAGTGCGACTTCAATATGTTAGGCAGTGCTATATATAGTTTTAGGATTTCAATCCACGCACTCACGGGGAGTGCGACCAAACTATCCACCACAGACCTACAAACATCCAGGAATTTCAATCCACGCACTCACGGGGAGTGCGACCAACTGGACATAGTTGGATAGGAGGGGCTTATGAAATTTCAATCCACGCACTCACGGGGAGTGCGACAGAGGGAGATGTTGGTTCTATGAGGTTTGTAACATTTCAATCCACGCACTCACGGGGAGTGCGACTTTGGCCAAGCTATATAGGGAGTCCATGTAGTCAATTTCAATCCACGCACTCACGGGGAGTGCGACTATGAATGTAGATAGGAGCACCGTTGGTAAATGGATTTCAATCCACGCACTCACGGGGAGTGCGACATTCATTTACACATATATTCCCAGAGCCATCAAGCATTTCAATCCACGCACTCACGGGGAGTGCGACTATCCGACATACTTCCACTTAAAGTTAGAGATGTATTTCAATCCACGCACTCACGGGGAGTGCGACTCTCTATTTCAAAAGGCTAAAGGTTACGACATAATTTCAATCCACGCACTCACGGGGAGTGCGACCTAGATGATGAGCCTCACCTAAGAGCTGCAATGTGATTTCAATCCACGCACTCACGGGGAGTGCGACAAAAGAACATAACAATTACGATTTAACCATTGGATTTCAATCCACGCACTCACGGGGAGTGCGACCATCTATTCTTTCTTCTATATTATCCTCATCAAATTTCAATCCACGCACTCACGGGGAGTGCGACGCAGCGTAATTACATAACAGTATCAGGCATAAGATTTCAATCCACGCACTCACGGGGAGTGCGACACAGACCAATTACAATACAGATTGGTACATTTAAATTTCAATCCACGCACTCACGGGGAGTGCGACACAGGACATGGCAGATTACCTGAAGGATAAAAGGATTTCAATCCACGCACTCACGGGGAGTGCGACTCTAAAACCACATTGCCGATTGAAACGATAAAAATTTCAATCCACGCACTCACGGGGAGTGCGACATGAGCACAGATATAAACAAGACAAAACCTTGTTATTTCAATCCACGCACTCACGGGGAGTGCGACTGGGAAGAAGTTAAGCAACCAGTTAGCTTTATGATTTCAATCCACGCACTCACGGGGAGTGCGACACTGACAGGGATCTCTTATAGGTTAATATACTTATTTCAATCCACGCACTCACGGGGAGTGCGACGTAGACACACAGTTGATAGAAGCTAGAGTTAAGATTTCAATCCACGCACTCACGGGGAGTGCGACATAAAAACTTCTGAAAGTGTATCAATTTAAATGGATTTCAATCCACGCACTCACGGGGAGTGCGACCACAACTCAAACATATGACTAAATAGTGATTTAAATTTCAATCCACGCACTCACGGGGAGTGCGACATTTTAGGAGATGGAACAGAAACAACTTTGAAAATTTCAATCCACGCACTCACGGGGAGTGCGACGGGCAAAGTAAAGACTATTAAAGATGTTCCATATAATTTCAATCCACGCACTCACGGGGAGTGCGACATCTGTAAAGACAGAGAAGTAATCATGATAACGATTTCAATCCACGCACTCACGGGGAGTGCGACTCAGGGAGTATGAGTATAGGAAAGCCAAGGCTATAATTTCAATCCACGCACTCACGGGGAGTGCGACGAGGTAATTTTTTTATAACAACTTCATCCAACGATTTCAATCCACGCACTCACGGGGAGTGCGACATAGCTGGGTAGAAGAGTTAGGATTTACAAAGTATATTTCAATCCACGCACTCACGGGGAGTGCGACATTTCATTTAGTCTACCTAGTTATACTTATACTATTTCAATCCACGCACTCACGGGGAGTGCGACTCAATCCATTCTTCTCCATTCCAATATTGAAGTTATTTCAATCCACGCACTCACGGGGAGTGCGACCAGTGACGGTGGCATTACTCTTAGGGGTAGTGTTATTTCAATCCACGCACTCACGGGGAGTGCGACAAAATATCAAAGGAATAAAGAAAACACTAGATAATTTCAATCCACGCACTCACGGGGAGTGCGACTTAAGCCCAACCACCGCAGAATATGGCATAGTGCTATTTCAATCCACGCACTCACGGGGAGTGCGACAATAAAGTAGTAGCAATATTAAATAACTGTACCATTTCAATCCACGCACTCACGGGGAGTGCGACTTGCAATTCTAGGCGCAGTAGCTATTATTATCACTATTTCAATCCACGCACTCACGGGGAGTGCGACGTTTTTAAAGAGGCACCACCGTAAACTCTACTTATTTCAATCCACGCACTCACGGGGAGTGCGACTTTTTTCATTAATAGTAAAACTGCCGTCATTGTATTTCAATCCACGCACTCACGGGGAGTGCGACCTCTCTTGCAACTATATCCCAGCCATTTACAATATTTCAATCCACGCACTCACGGGGAGTGCGACAGGGGCTGAGATTGAAAACTACCCTTATATTGGTATTTCAATCCACGCACTCACGGGGAGTGCGACCTGGGCTAAGCCCAACCTTGTAATCTTTATTATTATTTCAATCCACGCACTCACGGGGAGTGCGACCTTATGGAGATCTGCTATCAGTACCAGGAATAGGATTTCAATCCACGCACTCACGGGGAGTGCGACTTAAAACAAGCTAAAGGGGCTAATCGGCAATTAAAATTTCAATCCACGCACTCACGGGGAGTGCGACCGTTAAGTCATAGTTATCTATTAAGCTTTTGACATTTCAATCCACGCACTCACGGGGAGTGCGACCCTAGGGTGGATAATGATTTCTAAGCCTTGCAAATTTCAATCCACGCACTCACGGGGAGTGCGACTTGTAATCAAATCTGTCAGCCAAATACTCCTGTATTTCAATCCACGCACTCACGGGGAGTGCGACTATATGTCATACGTGCTATAATAAAGATACAAAATTTCAATCCACGCACTCACGGGGAGTGCGACGTACATGAATTAAATTCATGTAACTATAA
This sequence comes from Candidatus Epulonipiscium sp., assembly GCA_012841565.1. Next base: position 5,603 of record DUUM01000314.1, read on the forward strand.
AATGTATTTCAATCCACGCACTCACGGGGAGTGCGACAATAATGCTTAGGAGGGGGATATTGTGGCAGAAGTATTTCAATCCACGCACTCACGGGGAGTGCGACGTTTCAACACCCCACCTAAGGTGCTCATCGTCAAAATTTCAATCCACGCACTCACGGGGAGTGCGACCTAATCAGTTTTCCCAACTACAAGATTTGATTATTATTTCAATCCACGCACTCACGGGGAGTGCGACGTTGTTTCTTTAGTAAGTTGAGTTGCACCTTGAGCATTTCAATCCACGCACTCACGGGGAGTGCGACTCTTTATTCTGCGCTACTCCGTCGGGTTCAAAAATTTCAATCCACGCACTCACGGGGAGTGCGACGGTTAATAAGCTTAGTAATACAACAAGAACACCTATTTCAATCCACGCACTCACGGGGAGTGCGACCGAGTGTGGTAGATGTGGTGCTATTATATCATACATTTCAATCCACGCACTCACGGGGAGTGCGACTCATAATCTATATCAAATTTAATTCCTTTCATTGATTTCAATCCACGCACTCACGGGGAGTGCGACTGTCAACACTACCCATACTGTTTCCGCCACCGCCATTTCAATCCACGCACTCACGGGGAGTGCGACGATTGTCAACTATATTCAAAGTTACACATATTAATTTCAATCCACGCACTCACGGGGAGTGCGACGATGGTATAGGACTTGTGGTTAACCTAATAGGCATTTCAATCCACGCACTCACGGGGAGTGCGACGCTGTACCTCTGTTGATTTTGCGACATATTGACATTTCAATCCACGCACTCACGGGGAGTGCGACTGCAAATATTAACAAACAAACCAACTTAATCGCATTATTCCTTGTTAATATTGCTTAAAACTGTATGTTTTCATATGCTATCATCTAATTATATATAAAATAATATAGAATTCATTAACTTTTAAGGTGCGAGTCTCCCAGTAATTTTATGTTCACTTATAATCCGCACCTACAGCACTAGGGGGGCATCCAGATCAATAATTGATTTCGCTCCAAAATGTTCAATTTTCGATTTATAATTATTTCCTAGATAGTAAAACCTAAGACTATCTGTTTTATGATCAATAATTTTGCAAAGAATATTTTTAACTTCAACAGCTTTTGAATGATCTAGCCTACATTCAAAAACTGAATTCTGAACCCTCTGTCCATAATTCACACATTGTTTAGCAACCTTTCTAAGTCTAGTATTCCCCTCTGGTGTTTGTGTGCTAACATCATATGTTATCAATACCAACATTCTATCACCTACTTCCACATAAATGGCGGATATTCATCTGTATCACCACGAATATATCTGGCTAATAACAGTGCTTGAGCATAAGGCACTAATCCCCACTCAATCTTTGTCTCTAAAAACGGATGTGTTATCATTTCTTGTTTTTTGTTTTGCCAAGATGTCAAAAATATTTTTCGGGACTCATCCTTTAAAATAACAGCACCATTTTCTTTAACAGTAAAATCACTTTCTTTAATCATTCGTTTGTTGATTAAGGTTAGTACAAATCGATCTGCAAATACACTTCTAAATTCCTCCATTAAGTCTAACGCAAGGGATACCCGACCAGGTCTATCCCTATGCAAAAAACCAACATACGGGTCCAGTCCTACTGTTTCAAGTGCTGAACTACACATATTTGCTAGAAGAGCATATGCAAATGATAACATCGCATTAACCCTATCTGTTGGCGGTCTTCTATTTCTTGTTCTAAAGAAAAAGGCATCTTTTTGTTGCAATATTAGATTGTCGAATGCTGAAAAATAGATTGATGCTGCTTCTCCCTCAACACCTCTTAATTCTTCAAGATCATTAACACCTCTCACCCGTCCTAATGAATTAGATATAAATACAGACTTTTCTTTTAATTTTGTCGTATTTGCAATCATAGGATAATCCCTAATCGCTCTTTCAATGATCCACTTTGAATTATAAATTTTGCCCATAATAATATTCTTTGCTATATTATTACTTTGCTGCAAATCATCTGACAAACGATACTGTTGCTTTCTTAATAGTACATTTCCGTATGTTTCACCCACAACCCTTGCTTGAAACTTCCCATACCATGTTAAAAAACAAAGCGAAATATTATTTTTTGCGCATGCCCCCATAAGTGCAGGGCTAGCTCCTGTATAGCCAAAAGTTACAATGCCATCTAGATTGTGTAACGGGAACCTAGCTATCGTCTCGTCTTTATCTAAAATAACTACATTTTCTCCATCTAGCGATAGATATCTGTCTGGCGTAGTAATATAAAGGGTGTTCAGCAGTTTTTTCATCTTACTGATCCTCCTTTATATTTTTTTCTATATAAGATTTTACACTTCTTGTTTCAGATAACTCTGGCAAACAAACCTCTCTAAGTGAACAGGCGTTACAGGCTTTTGTTAGCCTTACTTTTGGTGTATAGCCTTCTTTGAAAATCATGTGCATTTCTTTTACCATCATCCTCACTTTATTCTTTAATTCATCTGAAATGACGACTTCTTCTCTGTGTCTAGTTTTTCCATAATATATATAACCTCTATCTATATCACAAAGAAACATTTCTTCTAAACATATTACCTGTGCAACAAGTTGCAGAATATCTATATCTGTCTTTTTGGGAGACCCTTTTTTATATTCAATGGGATAAGGAATATAAAGTCCCTCATACCCATTGATTTCTACTCCATTCAAATTTTTTCTAAATTCAACAATATCACATTCTCCACTAATTTTTAATTCCGTAGAATGAATAGGAATGGCCCGGGAAGTAATAATATCCCCTCTTTTTTCTACAAAGGTATTATCATGTGCTTTTTCATGAAATACATTACCAATTGCTGTATGGTAGTTTTCTTGCCATTGATTTTCTACATGGATTAATGCCCATTGACGCCTACAAAACGCGAAATGCTGGATTCCAGATAACATTAAATATTCTTTTTGGCTATATTCCATAAGATATATTGCACTCTAGGCCCTCTAATATTGTTTCAACAATATTATAATCCTCCATATTTTTAGGGAACGTAATACCATCCTTTTTAATTACTTTGATACTTTCATGGACATTTTTAGTTGAATATTGGCCTATTTTATTATTGTGTTTCCACCAATATAATTTATGAATATTCATGCTACCCTCTGGCCTTGCCGCTGAACTATCATTTACAAATAGGGTTCTTATGGCTTCTTTTATCTTTTCGGCATCTTCTTCTGAGAAACCTGTTTTTTCTGCTAATTGAACATTAATGCTGCCCTTAAGTATATATACTCCAAAGTCAACTCTATGTTTCATCCCCATAGTATCTGAAGCTTTCCCACTTGCACCACCTTCACTGTTAACACTCTTGGTAATTTGAATGCTAGATACATCTATCGGATCAGTACTAAATGCTGGGTGTAGAGATACAGGTCCTCTGATTCCTAAGGATAATTCTGACCCTTTAAATGCAAATACTTGACCAAAACTTCTAACATCAATCCATGCTTCATTTGCCAATTTTGCATAAACCTCTTTATCTGCTTTCTTTCCTTTTTTAAGTTCCGCTTTTAAGGTTTCATTCCCATCAGCCCTATCTCTTAGACTGCCAAAACCATCTTTGTTTTTGTCATCTGACTGAACAAAAATATTCTCATCTAAATCCATTAAACGATTTCTGATTTTGCGCTTCAAACAAACATCTGATATTTCCCCAAAACCATCATTGGTGGTACGTGGCATATTACCATTTAGTGGGTCACCATTTGCATTTGCATTCTCAACTGTGATAATCGCTTTAAAATCAATTTTATTTTCTAATATACTCATTTTAATTTCCCCCTTCTTCTTCTTTTTTTGTTGTGTTAAATAGTGCTTGTCTTTGCGTATCAAACCCTAATATCATACATCCATCTAAATTGGTGACCTTTTCAAATTCCTCTGGCTCTATAAGGCTTGAAATTTCTCCTAGTAGTTTATATAACTTGCTACCTTTTGCACCTAACCTTTGTTTATAAGGATTAAGCTTATCATTAATGACTCCCCATGTTTTACATGGGGAAATTGAAAAACGCGTAAAATATCTCATAGCATTAGTTGTTCGTATAGAACCACCGTCACTATTGTCTCTCAAAGCCCAACTCTCAATCGCATCAGCAACTGCTAGTAATCTGCCACAATTATAGGCTAAGTTGTTTGTTTCCTTTACTTCCATGGTGTATTCCTCCTTGTTATAATCATATAAATATTTTCTATACATTGCAGATGAAATCGTTAATACTTTTAACCAAGTGTAGACTTCCTTGTAGTTTTGAGGCCGTTTGGCTCTTTCAATTAGCTTTATTGGAATGTCCTTGGGTATTTTACACCCCTCTATGACACATGGTAGCAGTCTTTCCACTGCATTCGATAAGACCTTTGGATCTGCTTCTATTTTTGTCCCTCTGTCGGTTCCATATGCCACTGTGGCTATATCCCTTAATGAAGGTGCCCCATTAAAGGATACATTCTTTTTGTCCTTAAACTTATATCTGTGATGCCACAATGAGGTCCTATGCCAATTCTCTATATTTGTCATTAGCTCATGGCCATCTAATCCATTATACTCGCGATAAAATATGATGGACATTCTACCTGTCGTAGCTGCCTCTACACCCATTATTGCAAGCTTTGTATTAGGTTTTATATAACTTTTATAACCTGATATTGCTTGATTAAATTGTTTCGATAATTCCTTCCCTGTAATATCCACTCCTTCCGAGTCTGAAGTGTCCTTAATAAATTCGTCTATAAAATCAAAAGTATCCCCAAACACATCTGGTGTTGGCTCAGCTTCTGTGCCCCATAAAACAAAAACCTTCTCCCCAACTCTTTGTCCCTGATGCTTAATTAACCACTTCAAAGCATTATGTGCTTTCTGCGACACCTCATAACCTATGGTCACTGCCTCTTGGGCCGTTTTGAACCTACCTTTAAATGTAAAGTTAGCTGTATCATTAGATGATATTATCTTGGCCTTATCCCCTGAATGGCGAATTTTAGATGGATGATTAGTGGTGCAGGAGGTTATTTCCCCTGTCGTATAACAAAATTCTGCCCCTTCTTGTTTGGAAAGATAAAACTTTGTATAGTCATCAATTACCTTTTCATCTTCCCAAACAGCGTCCTTAGCCGCTTCGAAAGTTATCACCCTAAACCTTATAAAAGACTCAAATTGTTGACCTACTGAAAGTGTTATATCACCTGAGTTAAACTTATCAGCAAGTTTACCGTTATCATCCAGGGCAAGTATGTTAAATCTAACTAAGTCCTCAATTAAATTCCCCTTCAGTAAATAATCATATATAATTTCTACTTTTTGGTTTGTATAACTAGATTCCTTCCACTGTGCTAATTGCTGTATGTATGCATGATGATGTTCTTTTCCCTTTTTATCCGTATAGTCTTCATAATCACCGGCCACGTACTGGAGCTTATCACACAGTGGCTGTGGTATTATTCCATTACCTCTACTTGCTGAAGATTCTGTTACTGGAATCAATGTCACTGCTTTGTCCCTTGCCACAAAATCAGCGGCAATCATGACACTATCCTCATTTAATGTTATCTCAATATGAGCATTTTGCTCGGAATGAGCAATTGGTAGTAGCTCTTCACCCTCTTGCTTTATGATATTATCATAGGTTTCATCTAGGATTGTTATCCAGCTCACGATTGGTCACCTCCTCATTGTAACCTTCTAGTAATTGTCCTTCCTCTAAACCAGAAAAATTTTCTTCCCCAAATACCTTGGCTTCCATCTTTCTTATTTCAACTTCTTTAGGGCATTCTTCTGGTCTGCAGAAGTTAATAACACCATCAATCATTTTAGGATACCAAAACCTTGTTAAGAGCTGGTTCTTCCCATTTTCATCTGGGTAACTTATTGAATGATACTGCATCCCAAACGCCATCTCTCCCATATTCTCATAGTAGCTTTTTTCATCATTAAAATTGGCTGGTTCGGCATAAGCCTGGCATTCCCTTACGCCAAGAAACACGTCTCTCCTTCCCCCTCTTTCCAATGATCTCTTGGCAATAAAATAATGTTTATTTTCATTATGATCCTTCTTCAATTCAGGCCTATTAAGGTTGAATTCAAAATGGGCAGTTACAATATATACCACATCTTTCAAATATAAATACCTTGATAAGTCATTTCCTCCATTATACTTAATAGGCCTAATTCCTTTAGATTCAGTTTGTATCTTGTTGACAATCTTTACACCATCTACTACCCAAATTATTGAAGGTTTCCAATATATTGATTCACATATACCTTTCAATGCTTGATATGTCGGTAGCATTACTGTGGATTTTTCTCCCCCAATTTTTGTTATTGGATCTGTAAATAACGCATAATCTCCTGTTATCTTAAAAGTTATACTATTTCTCATTTCGCTCTCCTTTACAAAAATAGTGGACTTAATTTCTTTTCTAGAACAATGCCTTTACTTTCATCATAAAATCCATCATTCAATATATACACCCCTTCCACATCGCAGCCACTAATGGCACCTACTTCATCTAGCATTTTAAATTTATAGTCAAAAACATTAACTGAATAAGTTTGGGCTATCTTTAGAGCACCTATTTTGCCTTCAAAATTCAAAGAGGAACCAAGATCATTAATCAATTCTTTTCCTTTTCCATAAGGCACTATTAAAGCTTTCGTATTATCTTCTATGACTTTAAAATGTTGCCTCGCATCTTTAAATTGAAAACAAAAATACAGATTGTACTTTGTATCAGAAGTTGCGTCGTATAATCTCCGCAAAGATTGATTGGATGATAAAAGGTTATGAATTGTCCCTCCCTCTTTAGTAATAGGGTAATCAAATTCTTTCTCTACAGAGTCTTCTTTTATAAATCTTCGAAAATATTGGTATATTGCTTTTGTAGAGAGTAAGCTATCATCGAACTTTGTAGGGTCTCGTTTATATAAATCTAGGATGCCCGTTGTTTTTAATTTCCCTATCTCAATGGACTTAAGCCTTGTTGTATTTTCATATTCCTTTTGAAAGTTCATAATATACGTTTCAGCTTCTTCAACCTCTCCATGCCTATTGCATCTCCCCGATGCCTGTGCAATAGAGTCAAGCCCTGAAAGACTCCTTATGACACAAGCAAAGCTTATATCAACACCACATTCTATTACTTGTGTACTGATACAAATAGTAGCTTCTTTCTGGGCGAGTGATTTCTTCATCGCCTCTACAACTGCCATTCGATGTGATGGACAAATATTAGAACTTAAGTAGTAAAGTGTGCCTTTAAAATCTTCCTTCTCAAGTAATGCGTAGATACTCTCTGCTGTATTAACGGTATTCACGATTAGTAGTATACTCGGTTTTTCGGCCACACTGTCTATTATAAAATCTGCTAGATCCTGATGGTTATATCCCTCAGGCCTAGTTTTATCTATTACCTTAACGCGCTTTAATTTTTCAAATGCATCTGGAACATTTTTTACAATTTCATTGTCTTTTGATAACTTTATGGGCCTATTAACTTCATGTAGCACAGGTTGTGTAGCCGTACATAAAATAATTGTACAGTTCAAACATTTACTTAGAAAATTAACAGCCCCATTAAATAAGGATATACAATACATGGGAACTGACTGGACTTCATCAAAGATTATGACTGAATTTGAAAGACTTTGTAGCCTTCTAATGTTGGATGAAGGTGCCGCATATAATGTGTTTAAAAATTGCACCATTGTAGTAAAAACGAACTGATAATCCCACCTATCACTTAATATCTTTATATCTTTTTTATCCTCATATGCTACTTTTTCTTCCGTAGTATCACTTAAAATATTAGAATGATATTCTAATAAATTGTCACCACACTTTATTATTTCCCTAATCTCTCCTGCATTTTGCTCAATTATACTTGTATAGGGTGCTATATAAAAAATTCTTTCTTTTCCTTGTTTTTTGGCGTGGTTTAAAGCAAATCTTAGACTTGAAATGGTTTTTCCACCTCCCGTCGGTACTGTTAGCGTGTAAACCCCTGTAGGCATATTAGAAAACTCTAGGCAATCATTCGCTATCTCATTTCTCTTTTGGAATACAACTCCTTGTTTTTCACTAATGGGGTTTATTTTCTTGAATTTATCTAATTTCTCTTCTAGATTTTGGCTATATAAATCTATGTCGCTTATCAACTTTGGTCCCTCTAAATAAGGCTTTTTGACTTCAAATAAATAACTATCTAACCAGTCCGAATCGATGATAACACTATAAAGTACTTTAACTAGCAAGTGGACTTCAAACGGAATATTATCCTTATCTGATGCACCACCGGAAATCTTTCTTAAGCAACATTCAATTTCTTTATTCGCTTCAGAAAATAATATTTCTAATTTCTCTTGCGTATATATCTCTTCGAATTCCTCTTTTACTTCTTTATAGCTAGTATCACATACTTTATTGATTCTCTCTATCAGTGTGATTTTGTTATTTGTATCAATACAATTTGGAAGTCCACCATGATGATAACAAATAACCAATGATATCACCTGGGAACTATATTGCTCCATTTTATTTCCATTTTTATATCTATCATAGATATATTTTGCACCATATACAGCATGATCCACCTTAATACCCTTCTGATTATTATCTTTATCTGTCATTTGTTTTTTTATATACTCTTGAAATTCAGCACTTAACTTCCCCATATCATGCAATAATCCAATAAGACAAGCAGTCTTGGCTAAGTTTATATTTCCTACTCTTTCTCTAGCATACTTGCTGACATTGTCCAAATGTTCTTGTACAGACTGTACTGAATTTGTTTTTTCACAAAAGCGTGCTATTTTCATTATTTCCCCCACCTTTTCTACTGCTACCCTTTCTATGCATAGTATCACAGATAGATGCAATATACGGTACCATTACACAAATTATTTGAATAGTATCATATATCTTGTCAAGTTTCATTATTTAATCTTCTTTATTGTATAATTCAAGTACTTTTCGCATCTCATTTTTAATATCTTCTTTAAGTTTCAGGGGTTTTATCACTTCTACTAAACTCCCCATGCCCATTACCCATGCTTTAATTTCCGTATATCCACCCATCTTAGCTTCAAATAGTATTGATTGATCTTCAGCATCTTCTATTTTTTGATTGGTAGAATATATTTTTTCTTTTACTATTTGGCTCATTGGGTAATGAATTTTCAAGTTCAGATCAATGGGGGCATCATTATAAATCCCAAATGAATTTCTAAAGGTTTCTTTGAAATCCAACCTAGGACTAATTACAAACACCTCTTTTAGAATCTCATGACTTATAATTCTACATAGCTTAAACGTCCGTGCTTTTTTTCGAAGTTCACAGTAGCCATAAAAATAAGCCGCCCCTTTGTGATCACATAATCCATAGGGATGAATAATTCTTTCTTGTATATTCTGCTGTTTTTTACCGATTGATGCATACTTAATTTTAATTTTCTTCTTTTTCTCTATTGATTGGTTAATATCTTTCCAAACTTGTTGTTCATTTTCCGTAGCTACTGGGGCTATTCCCTTTGAGTAATAGCATGTTTCTCTAAAATCATTTTTCTCGTTTAAAATTTTACTTGTTAGGGTGTCAAAATCAGTTCTATAATGGTAGTTTCCATTTCTAATAACTTTTCCAGCTTTTTTGAGAGCATCCAGTTCTTCTGTTGTAATCGCTACTCCTCTTAGGCTCATGTGGTTTTCTAAATAATAACCGCCGTGTCTACCTAATATCGATCCTATGTAAATATATGCATCTTCTAAATCCTCCTTATAGTTTTTAACCATCCTAGGGGTTACATCAAGTTCATTTGCTATTTCTCCTACTGTCATTAGGCCTCTACTTTGTAATAGCATGTACATCTTTAGCGCATTGGTTACCTTACCCATTTTTTCACCTCACTCTAAATTCTTCTTCTGTTCTCTCCTGGTACAATATCTTCTAATTCCAATAAAAATCTTATTTTTTTTGGGTATTCCTGTCCCTTTATGTATGAGGCCGATTTATATAGTTCTTTAACCGCCTCTTTGTTGGTCGTAATTGTCCATGAATTAGCTTTAAGTATCATCCTTATCCCCCTAAACTAAATAATTAAACTCCAGTACAATTATATCATAAATATTAGATTATTGTATATATTCTAGACTTTATGAATTATAATGTTGAAACTAAAAATCTTACAATCCATGATGAATATTTTGTATAATAAAAATAAAGAAAGCACTAGTGCTAGTTACACTAATGCTCTTAATGACTTCTTCTAAATTATAGTATGTTTGTGATTGATGATTAGGGGATAACATAAAATTTTAATTCAATATATACTTAGTTTCTAGTACATAATGTATTTGTCCTTTTTTAGTCTTTTTGATCTCATCATTCATTTGTTCCTATTCCCATTTATTTGGATTCCATGTTAATAAAAATGTATTCATTTTTCCCACCTTTTTTAAAATTTAAATCTTCTGTGTTTTTCTTCAGCTTCTTCTTATTATATTAGAAGTTTATCTCAAAGCTCTTGCTTCCATCTTCTAGCACAAAAAATGGAATGCCAATTTGTCCTCTTTCTTTTACTGGTTGAAACATAGGCTCATTGTCACGGTAAGATAAGAATTTTTTCATGGTCCTTACATCTTGTGTGATTTGCCTATACTCTAGCTCAATATCATTTCGCTTGAGTAGTTGGGCTTCTGCTTCCACACAATCTGAGCATATTCTAGAGCCGTACATAATTATTTTCATCATCATTCTCTCCTTTTTATGTTTTATATTAGTTTGCTATTACATTTACTTAGTTTATGCTTTCAAAAACAAGGCGCCCTTCAATTTTCCTTGTTATATTGGAATGGTATCTAAGCCATTCTTCTAGCACCTGATAATCTGACGTACTGACTACTTGGGGTATTCCCATAGCAAATAGTTCCTCTTCCGAAACACCTAGATTTTCCATAGAATTCGTAACGTGATACCCTTGCAAAGTAATGGTATATGCTTGATTGTCCATCACTGGTATATCATCCACCGTAAGGGATACCAGCTTTAATGTCACATCACAGTACCGTGCTTTAACCCGGTTATTAATCTGAAAGCACTCTCCCTCACCGTTTCTATTTTCAATTCGCATAATATGAGAAAATATTTTCCATAGTTGCTCACCACTAATGGTATACCTAGTTAAGCTATCTTCAAAGGGAAAACAGGCTTTTAAGCTGCCCAGGGTTACAACAGGTCCAAGTTCCTGCCCCCGAATTGAGCCAGATCCCAGAAGAACAACATGTGTTTTTGATTGGTCAGCCAATGCATCCGCCATCATATTGCCAAGGGTTGTTTCTTCCTGCCTATTAGGATGCATCAGTTTCTCAGAAAAACGTGTAACAATGGCGTTATATTTTTCATCTACCATATCTTTATAGCTATGGATAAATTCCTGTAGGGATGCGTCTATCTCTGCCGTTTGATCATTGATAGGAACTAATTGCCATTGCCAGTCAATAATGGCGTTTGTCTTTTCATCAACAACAATATCAAATCTGCCAATTTGTTCGGTTCCAGTCCCCGCCTGGGCTATTAATATATTATTGACTTCTTCTGGCTGGTCCAAAATTGTATGGGAATGGCCACCGATAATCATATCTACGCCCCATTCTGGGTTTAACATTTTGGCTAGTTCAATATCAGATTCAAATCCAATATGAGTTAGGGCAACCGTTAAGTCGATATCTTCATTTTTATAGGTGTTGCAAATCTTTCCTATTTCCTCCGCTGCATCTTCAATGGATACAAAGGTTCCAATGAGTTGATCCTGGGCTATTTTAGCCATTACCTTTTCAGTAATGATGCCAATAAAAAGAATGTTGAACCCCCCTACGCGCTTGATTATGTATGGGGTCATGAGTCTTTTCCCATATTGTTTCATGTAAAGATTAGCGTTTACAATCGGGAAGTTTGCCACTTTTTCAAGAAATAAAAGATGAGGTAATCCGTAATCTAATTCATGATTGCCAAGGGTAACCACATCAGGCGAAAGGTAATTCATGATTTCTATAGTTGAGATGCCTTTATACTCGGAATCAATTAAGGATCCCTGAACCATATCGCCCGCAATCACATAGATAACATTTTCTTCTTCTTGTCTAACTTTATTTAGGTAGCCTGAAAGAAGCCCAAGCCCTCCAATCAGCTGGCCACTGCCTTCTTTAACCTCGGATAGAAAATCTCCGTGCATATCATTGGAATGTAAAATCGTAAATTTTTGTGTTTTCTTTTTCATGTACTCACCTCGTGTCATATGATTTTTACCCTTAATCAAATAGATAGCATTAAGGCTGATTTTTACCCCCTATTTTTAAAAAGAATTTTTCAATCATTTTTTCCTGCTTTTTGCTTTTTTATTGTCCTAAAGATCTAAAAGCTAGAAGGACTGAATGACCTGATTATTATTATTTAAATTAGTCTTAATAATATTAGTCTTAATATGTGCTCGAATTTCGTACTTCAGGATAATGAAATTCGAATGTCAGTGGTTTAAAATATGCATCTTCTCTGGGAATGTTTGATTTAGGGCTGTGGATAAAATAACCTGATGATTCGTACCTCTTTATGCCACAAGCCACATCCTTTGAGGAGCCCTTGTGGCTTTTCGTTTTTTCTAGCCACCTTAAAAGCATTATATTACAAATAAGTCAATGGTAGACCGACTATCTATTCCAACCATTGCCGCAATGAGCATTCCACCTTTTAAAATAAAATTATCTTTATACTGGGATAGTGATATTCTCTCTAGTAATCGTTCCAACATAAAGTTTCTTTGTAAAATCTGCGCATTAATGCCTTTTTCTTTAGATATATTCCGTAGCAAATCCTTCATCTGTCTTGATGTCATACGAGCAATCCCTCTATATATTGCATAACTATTTTTTGGGCACCAAATTCTTGGGCGTAATCCATTAACCTCATAAAATTCTTATCTTTTGCTTTCACATATCTTTTTAATGTCACACAAAACATATCCTTATCCATTTGATTGCGACTTCTAATTACATCACAAATTGTCCGGTCAATATTATAAACTTGAACCTCTCTACCATGAATTGTTTTCATTTTTTTCATTCCTAATAAATGAAGATCTTTCTTAACTGTAACCACCGACAGCCCCGAATCCCTAAGGCGATTTGTTGCATATCCTCGTGGGACAGTTACCGTATATTGAAACGGATCCCTGTCAGTTAATTCATGCATATATAAAGCTGTTTCATGAGAAAAAATCAACTTGTCAGAACGTACCTGGATACAATACATTTCATCTAACAAAGTGTCTGATGTAACGTATACACCTTGTGCTACTCGTTCTAGCTTGTTTTTTTGTACTAAGTTCGAAAGATATTGTCTTGGAATATTTTTTGATTCTGCTTCACTTGTTAAAATTATCCCGTTGTTCTTTTCAATTAAACTTTTAAATTTTTCATCACAATTCATATTTTCCACCCATCTTCTTGACATTTGTATAACAATTATAATCATTTGTTACACCAATGTCAAGAAGATGGGTTGCTTCTCTTAGATTATTGACTTGGAATATAAAATCGTAAATTTTTGTGTTTTCTTTTTCATCGCTCACCCTCTTGTTTTAGGACTTCTAATCCCTTATTAAGACCTGTTGTTGTATTAGTATTGCTATACTATATCTTTTTTATAATAAAGTTCAATCACTCTTCATCTTCACGACCCAATCTCACATCACGTGTGATCTCCATCTATTTTAAAAAAGAATTTTTCAAACATTCTTTCATGGCTTTTTATCTTTTTACCGCTCTAAAGATCTAAGAACTAGCTAGGGAGGATCTCATGGCCTTACTCCATATTAAAGGTACCCAAAAGGCTTCCCAGGTTATGAAGGAGCTCGTAGACTATGAATTAATTATCTATAAAAAAGTGGGCCTAACAAAATGCAATGAGATTTATATCTATTCCCTAGAAGATAACTAAAGATATTATACAAAAAACACCATTAACTTAAAGTTAATGGTGTTTTTGTGATTACTTAATGCCTAGGAAGATTGCCTCTCCCAAAGCTTTAACAATCTCCTGCCTCTTCTGGTCAAACAGCTTATTATCCGCTGTATTATCAATAAACCCAATCTCTATTAAAATTGCTGGCGCCCTTGTATTGCGTAGCACGTAAAAATTTGCTCGTTTAACACCTCTATCTTTAAACCCTAATCCGGCAAGGGCTTTTTGTATGCCTTTTGCCAGGTTACATGCCTTAGGACTTCCTGTTAAATAGACGTACGTCTCAGCCCCAGTTCCAACTTCAGGTCTATAGGCATTGCGGTGAAAGGATATAAAGTAATCGTATTTGCTTTTGTTTTCAAACTGTCCCCGTTTACATAGGTCAACACTTTCATCACGGGTCCTCGTCTCGTCTATACTAACGCCTTGCTGCCTCAGGTAAGAGGCAACCGCCTGTCCTACACTTAGAACATCATCCGATTCTTTTCTGCCAACATAACGAGCGCCTGGATCCCTTCCCCCGTGCCCATAATCAAAACATAATCGTATCATTTAATCACTCCTTTATTTAGTGGTTTGTATCCTACTTAATAGATAACAAAAAAGATGGATGTTACCCCCTATTTTAAAAATTGTTTTATTATATGTCGAAAAGTGGCGAATATAGTCACGGAAGTAATTGTTTTGTTACTAATACTATAGTACTATAAGGTATAGGCTATAGACGGAAAATAATATACACAAATAACAAAGGAAAGAAGGAATGTTTATGATACATACTAAAAAGAAGAAATAATCAATCAAGGTTAGATTAGTTATCGTTCCATTGTTAATTGTTTTTTCAGGGTTACTTTCAATCGTTGGGATTTCCTCCTACTTTACAGGTTCTAGTTTATTAGCAGAAATGGAGAGAAATGGCTTAGAGTCCTCAAATATACTGATAAAAAGAATGGAGGATAATAAAATGTCCCTAGACCAGATTGAAAAAATGCTAGATGACAAAATTAAAATAGTTGCTAAAACAGTTTTAAGAAACTAAGACACTATAAGCAGCGCCTTTCTAACAACCTTAGCCAACGAATCTGAATTTGAACAGATCAATTGGTATGATACAAATGGCGTTATTGTAGCTTCTAACATTGATGGCTATATCGGATGGAAAACAGAGGCCGGCCACCCTATATATGATTTCTGGAAAGGTGCTAACCAGGAACTTCTTGAAGAAATTAGGATTGATACAGAGTCTGGAGAAGCTCTTAAGTATGGATATTTCTTCTTCTGATACAATCGCTTATGCCCTATTAATAGATCCTGATCTCAATATTTTTGCTCACAGTAACAGTGAAGAAGCTGGCGTAGTACTAAATGATGCAGGAAGCCAATCTGCCGCAATTAGTGGGACGCCTCATGTTCAAACATTGCATTATGATGCTGGAAACATTGAAGTTTTAGATGTAAAGTATCCGGCCATTATTAATGGCGAGCACATAGGAGCCTTGGCTATTGGTTACACCATGGACACCACAAAGGCAGCCATAACCAAAAACATTACAACGATTGTCCTCTGGGGATTGCTAATATTTTTAGCTTTGGCCATCGCCTTGTATATAGGTTCAAATTATACTATAAAAATAATTACTAGATTGAAGGGGCAAATGGGTTTTATGGCCTTAGGCGATTTTTCTAATAATATTCCGCAAGACTTAGTTAATAAAAGTGATGAGTTTGGAGAAATGTCCCAGGCCATTAATACAATGCAGATGGCTGTAAAAGATGTTCTTAGTGGCGTCATTGATGCTTCTGAGCAACTAGCAGCCTCTTCACAAGAACTGACAGCCACAAGCCAACAATCAGCCATGGCTGCCGATGAGGTAGCTAAGGTTATAGAAGATATCGCTCATGGTGCAGCTGACCAAGCTAAAGAAACAGAACAAGGGGCCCTAGCTATTTACACCCTAGGAGCCTTAGTTGTTAAAAATAAAGAAAATATTGAAGCTTTAAAAATATCAACTGGCAAAGTTAGCGACCTTAAAGATGAAGGGTTAGATATACTCAAAGAACTCATACAAAAGACAAACGTTAACAATAAAGCAATTAATGAAGTTCAATCCATTATAATTGATACCAATGAAAGCGCTCAAAACATAGTACACGCAAGCGAGATGATAAAAGGAATATCTGATCAGACCAACCTACTCGCTTTAAACGCAAGCATAGAAGCAGCAAGAGCTGGAAATGCTGGGTACATTGAACAAGCAAACATGTTCAGAATGGAATTCGATAAATTATTAGTATCTGTTATTAACTTGTCAAATGGCGTTGTAAGCCCTAGTGTTATTCAATCAGGTGAAATAGTTACGCCTTACACCGTAGGCGCTGAAGAGGCTTCTTCATTCTATACAGGCATTATGATTCCAAGTAACATATCCAAAATGGAAATGTAGTTAGTGGGCGGAAATTACGAAACATGTGATCCTAAACTTGAACACGATGTTCATATGATTAATGAAATGGCCATTTATTTAATAACAAATCTAATTGCATTCAAAACGAATGTTTTAGAGAATGTACTCTCTTGTAAAATGTTTACCCTCAATTATCCCCTCTTAATTGATCATATATTAAGAGAAGCAAAGTTATATTTGAGTACTATTAAACATTTTCAAAGTAGAGTAGATATGAATATGGAAGAGCATATGTACTCCCAAGAAGCTTTTTGGAATAAAATAATGGCAGAGCATTCTAAGTTCATTAGAGGATTATTGGATCCGACAGAAGATGACTTAATTAATTTAAATCACAACTTTGCCAATGAATTTGATGACTTAACCGTAGAAGTACTAGCGACAATCGATCAATCATATTACCTTTACTCGGAGATCATGTCCTCAGAGAGTCTAATCACTTTATTCGTTTATTAAATACCTTTTCCACCTTAAAATAAAAACAAACAAGGCTTAGCAACTATCTTGCTAGACCTCGTTTTGTCTTATTATGATTACACTGTAGCTTTAATTATATTGTAGCTTTAATTATATCGTAACTTTAATTTTATCTAGTGTGTCTATAATCTCTAGTGTCTCTTGGAGTGGTATGGTGTCACTTTCTAACTGTCCATTTTGTAGACAGCTCACCACTTCTTGAACTTCATAATTATAGCCATTTCCCTCTATTGGCAGGTCAATAACCCGCTCATCACTGTCATGTAGCTTTAATATGGCCTTTTGTGCATACCAAGCATCCGGAATATGAATATGGCCATTTTCCCCAATAATATATATATTTTGTGGTGTTTGTGTCGTTATGGCGCAACTAAGTAAAGCCATCTGACCATTCTCATAGCCAAAAACCATGGCTGTTTGCTCATCTATACCTGTTTGTCCAATATGGGCAATAGCTTTTATATTTGTGGGCTGAGCCTTGTAAATCATAGATGCAAAAGAAACAGGATAAATCCCAACATCCATCAATGAACCACCTGCTAAGGCTTTATTAAAGCGAATATCATCATAGTTTGATTTAGATTTAAAACCAAAATCCCCTTTTATCATTTTAACATTTCCAATGACCCCTTGCTCTATTAACTCTTTTACAGCTTTTACCACTGGGATAAATCTAGTCCACATGGCTTCCATCAAAAATACGCCCTTATCTTTTGCAACCCGAATCATTTCCTCTACTTCCGCTTTACTTGCCCCAAAAGGTTTTTCACAAATAACTGCTTTTTTATTTTTTAGGCATAAAATAGTATGTTCTTTGTGCAAACCATTAGGCGTTGCGATATACACAACATCAACATCTGCATCTTTGGCTAGCTCTTCGTAACTACCATATCTTTTTTCTATACTAAATAGGTCTCCAAATGTGTTTGCACTTTCAAGACTCCTTGAAGCAATTGCAACCAGCTGTGCATCTTCTACAAAACCAATGCCTTTTGCAAACTTTTGTGCTATTCTTCCCGCACCAATAATACCAAATCGAATTTTTCTACCCATTTTGTCGCCTCCTATTATAGTGTAAATATTTATTTATAATAGTATTTTACCATGTTTGACCATGATCAGGCAAAGATAATACTATAATAAAAATCTCCTTAGTTTATTGAGTGTTTTAGCACCCAATAAACTAAGGAGATTGATATGTATGATTTATAAAAGGTAGCAGATTTAACCTACTTGTAATTCTAGACGAAGTCTGTCAGCGATCAGCGCCACAAATTCGCTGTTGGTCGGTTTCCCCTTGCCGTTATTAACCGTATAGCCAAAGAGTTTATCGATTGTATCCATTTTGCCTCTGCTCCATGCAACTTCTATAGCATGTCTTATAGCCCGCTCTACTCTACTTGGTGTCGTGTTATACTTCTTTGCAATATTTGGATATAGCTGCTTTGTAATTGAATTTAGAATGTCCATATCGTTAATGGCCATGGTAATGGCATCTCTTAAGTACTGGTAGCCTTTAATATGTGCTGGAATTCCTATTTCATGAATGACGTTGGTTACTTCTTTCTCTAAGCTTAAGGCTGATAACTGATAGGTTGGTTGTTCTTGAATTGCAATTTTATGTTGACCTGTAAAGGCTTGACCATTTTTAATAACTTGATTGGTTGACTTTAATTGACGAATGCGCATAATTAAAGTTTCCATGTCAAAAGGCTTTATAATGTAATATTCTGCTCCCAAAGTTAAGGCTCTTTCTGTAATTTTATCTTGGCCTACTGCAGATAGCATAATAAATATAGGGCGTTTTTCAAATTCGATATTATTCATTTTCTCTAATACACCAATACCATCTAAATGAGGCATTATAACATCTAAAATAACCACATCTGGTTGTGTTGTTTGTATAAGCCCACATGCTTCTAATCCATTATGGGCCGTACCTATTACTTCCATATCTGATTGTTTTCCTAAGTATTCTGATAGGATTTCACAAAAATCCTTATTGTCATCTGTTATTACCACCCGTATTTTATTGTTTTCCAAAATGACTCCCCCTATAAGTTATAATATAAACACCAATTTCCAAATCTGTTCATATTATAACGAATATTGAGAATAAACGCAAGGGTTTTATTCCTTTTTATGGATTTTTAGTATTTAGTTTACTTCTTTTTCTTTTTGTATCATGTTTTCAATGAATATCCCATACCCTTTAGTGGGATCTTGGACAAAAACATGTGTAATGGCGCCTATTAATTTATTATTTTGTATAATAGGACTTCCGCTCATTCCTTGCACGATTCCATTTGTTGCATCAATTAATCTAGTATCAACAATTTTCACTACCATTCCTTTTGAAATATCATTATTGTACTTTGAAACCTTTTGGATATCTACTTGGAATTTTTCTACTTCTTCCCCGCTTATATTGGCAAATATATAGGCAGGTCCTTCTTCTACTTCATTTTGGAAGGCTAAATAGACGGGTTCTCCCTGAAGAATTTCTAAACCAGGTTCATATAGGGTTCCGTAAATGCCTTGTTCTGTGTTTTTTTGAATATTGCCTATGATAGATTCTTCATTATTGTAGATTATGCCACTTAGTTCTCCTGGGGTGCCTCTTTTTCCTTTTTTAATTGAACTAATTTCGGTTTTAACTAGTTCACCACCTCTTACAGACATAATTTGTTTGGTATCAACATCCGTAATACCATGTCCTAGGGCGCCGTAGGTTTTAGTTTCTGGGTTATAATAGGTAATAGTTCCTATTCCTTGGGTGCTATCTCTTACCCATACGCCGATTTTGTATGCTTTCTCTTCCTTGCAATATACAGGTGTAATGGTTTTACGGATAATGGATTTACCACGCCTTATTTTCATCTTAAGGGGAATTCCTTCACTTTGGGTGACACAGGCTATTAAGTCTTCTTTAGAATCTAGTTTTTGATTGTCTACTTCTTGGATGAGGTCACCCATTTCAAAAATGTCTCGTCCTGGCTCGTAGCTATTCTCATCTTCCCCTTTTACGGCGCCTAGCCCTAGTACCATTATACCGTCTGTTGAGATTTTAACGCCTACTGTTTTGCCACAAGGTATCACCTGGGTATGAGGCATGACTTCAACCTTCATGGTGGTTACTGGGATAAAGCCAAGTAGCGAAAGCTGAACATCTACATTCCCAAGGTCATCAACTTGCATTGTAAAGGGTTCTTTTAGGTTAACTTTAATATTGGCATCTTCTATAGGCTTATTATTAATCTTAAGGACACCTACCCTTTCTGGGGTAAGCTTTGCTTCAAATGGTATAGCAAATTCAAAGGTATGCTCCTGACCTTCAATCAAGTGGATGCTGTGTGGCAAACAATAATGGAGCACAACAAATGGACTTATGATTGTAAGTACGCATAATAGGCCAACTGATATATGGAAAATTCTTTTCTTTTTCTTTTTTATCATTATGTTCACTTCCACACTGTTTTTTTGTCATACAATTAAAGTGCCCTTTTTAGAGGCACTTTATGCAGTGTGTTTTAAATAATTATTGGAATTATATTTTACAGGTTCTGTTTAAACGTAGTAGCCATATTTTTGATTTCTTGTGCACTTTCTATTGTTTTATTTGTGATTTCGGCGCCTGCCATTAAACGGCTAATTTCTTCTACTATATTTTTGGCATTAAGCAATGAAACGTGGGTATTAGGCCTACTATTATCAATGCTTTTTACGATTAAATAATGATAGTCCGACATAGCCGCTATTTGTGGTAAGTGGGTGATACAAATAACTTGGTGTCTTTTCGCTATAATGGCTAGTTTTTCTGCTACTTTCTGGGCTGTTCTTCCACTAATTCCTGTATCAATTTCATCGAAGATCAAGGTGCTTATATCATCAACATCGGCTAAAATTGTTTTTAACGCCAACATTATTCTAGACATTTCACCACCTGATACGATTTTCCCAAGAGATTGCATAGGCTCTCCTATATTGGTAGAAATCATAAATTCAACATCATCTATCCCATTGTGTCTTATTTTCAGCCTTGGGGTCACTTTTATTTCAAATTTTGCGTTTTCTATTTGAAGTTCATGTAATTCCTTTTCGATTCTATTAGACACTTTTTTTGCTTGTTCTTTACGAACGTCACTAATTTCACTACATATAGCAATCATTTTTGCTTCTAAAACTTTCATTTCCCCGCTGACTTGCTCTCTTTTTTCATCGCTATTTTGAAGGGCATCTAAATCACTACAAAGTTGCTGATGGTGTGATAAGATTTCTTCTATGGTATCGCCGTATTTACGTTTTAATGAGTAAATAAGATCTAGCCTTTGTTGAATTTCAAATAGGGTTTCTGGCTCATACTCTATTGCTTCGTTAAGCGTCCGTATTTCTGGGATGACTTCCCATAATTGGACTTCGATATTTTGAAGATCTTTGTAGATTTGATTGAGCTGGTCGCTTATATCACTAATGTTAGAAATAGCGCTAATGGCTTCCCCAAGTGTTCCTATGACCCCTACATTTCCCGTGTTTTCTGAGTGTAAATAATCATAGGCCTCTTGGAGATTCAGTTTTATTTTTTCCGCATTGCCTAAAACTTTCATTTCTCCCATAAGGATTTTATCTTCTCCAACTTTAAGGGCTGCTTCTTTTATTTCTTTTGTTTGAAACTTTAAAATATCAATCATTTGTATTCTTGTTTTATCATCACCCATTAAATGATCTAATTCTTTTTCTAAAACAGTGTATTTGTCATATATTATTTGTAGTTCTGATAGCTTTTTAGCAATAGGTTTTCCGCCAAATTTATCTAGTAAGTTAATATGTTTAGAGGCATCTAGTAAAGACTGATGTTCGTGCTGACCGTGGACGTCAAGTAACATAGTCGATATTTCAGTTAACATTTTTCTGGTGACTGTTTGCCCGTTTATTTTATATATAGTTCTTCCTGTGTCGTACAATTTCCGAGATATTAGAATTTGTGCGTCTTCTCGGTCAATGCCAAATTCTTCTAGTTTTGTATAAACTTCCTTGGTGTTATGATCAAAAAGCAGTTCTACCGATGCGGATTTTTCGCCTCGCCTTATAATAGATTTAGAGGTTCTCTCCCCTAGGGCGAAGTTAATAGAGTCTATAATCATGGATTTTCCTGCACCCGTTTCACCTGTTAAGATATTGAGGTTTTCGTGTAGCTCTATGCTCACTTCATCGATTAAAGCTATATTGTTAACATTAATATGGATTAGCACTGTTTACCTCCTCCATTTAGTATTGCAATACCTATGATTGCAATACTTCATTAAATTTTCTCATGAGCATTTCTAAATCTTCTTCGCAGCGTGTCGCGCAAAATATCGTATCATCTCCTGCAAGTGTTCCCACAATTTCTTCAAAGTGAAAAGCATCAACTGCTGCAGCAACTGCGTTACCCATTCCTGTTAAGGTCCTAAGGACAAGGATGTTTTGAGCACGATCCATAGAGATTAGGGCATCTTTAAAGACACGGATTACTTTCCCCGATACTTGTTGTTGATGCTGAGCTAGGGCCATGTATTTTTGCCCACCTTGTTTGCTATTTGCCTTTGTTAGCTTTAATTCTCTAATGTCCCTAGATATAGTGGCCTGAGTTACTTTAAAGCCAGCCTGAGTTAGTTTTTCCCCTAGTTCTTCTTGGGTTTCGATTTCATGTTTTTGGATTAGACTCAAAATGGCAGATTGCCTTTGTCCTTTCATATTCCTTTGCTCCTTTGATTAATATTCGCGAACGCCTGGTCTGCGCTCTACGATTTTATTTCTAAGTATGTCGTAAAAAGTATGGTCAGATATTTTTAATAGTCTTGACGTAAAATGTGATTTTGAAACACGGATAATATCTTTTGGCTCAATACTGTATACTTTTTTCCCGTCTATTGAAACACCGACACTACCGCCTTGAAGGTCTGGTATAAGGATATCAATGGTATCTTGCTCTGATACAATAATAGACCTTGAGTAAATGGTATGGGGACATATAGGCGTAATGACCATTATGTTGGCCTTAGGATCTACAATAGGTCCACCGGCAGATAGACTATAGGCTGTTGAACCTGTTGGCGTAGCCACTATAATGCCATCTGCTGGGTATACATCTGCATACTGACCATTGATATGAATACTATAGTCGATCATTCTAGAGTAGCTATCCCTTGTAATACTAATATCATTTAAAGCTATAAATGTTTGAATTTCACTACTTTCAGAAATAATTTGTACTTCTAGCATCAGACGCTCTTCTATATAGTAGTCTTCCGTGACTAGTTTTTCAAAAGAGGCTAGGGCAGTTTCTTTTTCTATATCCGTTAAAAAACCTAATCTTCCTAAATTAACGCCTATAATGGGCACTGCCTCCACGGCTGCTTTTTGAGCCACTCCAAGCAGGGTACCATCCCCCCCTAAAACAACAATGCAATCGCTGGTTTTAAAGAGTTCTTCTTCTGTACTTTCTAGATTACTTCGTTCTAATAGCTTAGCAATATCAGGTGTTACCATAATTGTAAAATGATGATCTTCAAACCACTTGATAACTTGTTTGGTCATGACTAACCCTTGATCTTTTATGATATTAGGGATGATTCCTATCCTTTTCATTATCTCACCTGCTTTTTCTTTATTATTCTTGGTCCATTTCATGTGATTGCTGAACGATTCTTTTAATCATTTCGTCTTGTTGATCCACATCTATTCCTGGTATATTGTTTTTTAGATACACTAAGTATTCTATATTGCCTTCAGGACCTTTAATGGGTGAAAAATCAATTCCGTGAACGCCAAAACCTATTTCTCTTGCATAAATGAGGACTTTTTCAATTACTTCTTCATGCACTTTAGGATCTCTCACGACGCCTTTTTTCCCGACTTTTTCTCTGCCCGCTTCAAATTGCGGCTTAATAAGAGCTACTATTTCGCCGTTTTGAGTTAAAAGGGATTGTAGTGGGCCGATAATTTTAGAAAGAGATATAAAAGAAACGTCAATGGATGCAAATTCAATATCATTTTCAATTTGAACTCTTGTTAGGTAGCGCATATTGGTTTTTTCCATACAAACAACTCTTGGGTCTTGTCTTAGTTTCCATGCAAATTGTCCGTATCCTACGTCTACTGCGTATACTTTGCTTGCACCATTTTGTAACATGCAATCTGTAAAGCCGCCTGTTGAGGCTCCTACATCCATTGTTACTTTATCTTCTAGGGTTATTGGAAATACAGCCATTGCTTTTTCTAGCTTGTAGCCACCTCTACTCACATATTTCATTTTTTCTCTAATCTCTATGACCGCATCAGGTTTCGTTTGACAGCCTGGTTTATCTTCTTTTTGCCCATTTACATAGACAACGCCTGCCATAATATAGGCTTTTGCTTTTTCTCTTGAGGGTGTTAATTCTCTTTGAGTAATTAAAACATCTAGTCTTTCTCTTTTTGCCATGTCTTGCCTCTCTTAATTCTTTTTGTGTATTTGGGTGTATATGGTATCGGCTATTGATTGTTTATCGAGTCCGTACTTTTTATATAGATCATCCACTAATCCATGCTCAATAAACTCATCTGGAAAGCCTAGGTTGTGTATATTAATATGATTAAACTTTTTGCTTTTACTAAGGGTTATGGTTAAATTTTCACCAAACCCACTGCTAATCATATTATCTTCTATTGTAATAATATCTGTTATGTTACTTGCTATGTTAGCCAATGTATCTTGGTCTATTGGTTTTACAAACCTTGCGTTAATAACATACGGAGTTAATCCCTTTCCTTTAAGCAAGCTTGCGGCTCCTAGGGCTACTTCAACCATTTTTCCGACGGCAATGATGGCTACTTCTTTTCCACTTTCTAGAACCTCTGATTTTCCATATTCTATAGATGGTGTATCAATTAGAGCAACTCTTTTTCCTTCGCTGCCCCTAGGATACCGAATGGCCATAGGGCCTTTGTAGGTTGTGGCAAATTCAAGCATATACTTTAGCTCTGCATAGTTTTTAGGTGCCATAATACTCATGTTAGGAATATGAGATAAGAATGATAAATCAAAGACACCTTGATGTGTGGCGCCGTCTTCGCCTACAATACCACCTCTGTCAATAGCCAATATAACGGGCAAATTTGGAATACAGACATCATGTATGATTTGATCATAGGCCCTTTGTAAAAATGTAGAGTATATAGCAACAACAGGTTTGTAACCTTCTGCGGCAAGTCCTGCTGCAAATGTTACGGCGTGTTGCTCTGCAATACCAACATCGATAAACCTGCTCGGAAATACTTTGGCAAAGATATTGAGTCCTGTTCCTTCTGGCATGGCAGCTGTAATAGCCACTAATTTTTTATCTTTTCTGGCAAGCTGAATTAAGCTTTGGCCAAATGTACTTGAGTAATTATTAGGAGCTTTTGGTGAAACTGGAGCCGGTATTGAATTTCCGGTTGCTGGCACAAAAGGGGATACCCCGTGGTATTTTTCTGGCTCATCTTCTGCGAAACAGTAGCCCTTGCCTTTAGTTGTTTTAACGTGTATTAATATTGGGCCTTTCATCTTTTTAGCTTTGCCTAAGACTTGTAATAGCTCTCTCATATTATGACCATCAACTGGGCCGATATAGGTGAAGCCTAGTTCTTCAAAAAGCTCACCTGGTACAAGCAATGTTCTGATGCCTTCTTTTGTCTTTCTTACCACCTGAACCATTGCCCCTCCCACTAGAGGTATCTTATGGAGAACTTTTTCAATCCCTCTTTTGGCGCCTAAGTAGTTTTGATCTGTACGAATCTTGTTTAAATATTTAGATAAGCCTCCTACATTTTGAGAAATAGACATTTCATTATCATTTAAAATAACAATAAGGTTAGTATTGCCACGTCCTGCATGATTTAACGCTTCAAATGACATTCCGCCTGTCATAGAGCCATCGCCTATAACTGCAATGACCGAGTTATTAGCCCCTTTTAGGTCTCTTGCTGTGGCCATCCCAAGAGCGACAGATATTGAAGTGGAGCTATGACCTGTACCAAAAGCATCGTGTTTGCTTTCGTCTGGCTTTGGAAATCCACTCATTCCATTACTTTTTCGTAGGGTTTTAAAACCGCCTTGTCTGCCGGTTAATATTTTATGGACATAACTTTGATGTCCTACATCCCAAATTATTTTGTCTTTTGGTGTATCAAAGCAACAATGTAAGGCAAGGGTAAGTTCAACAACCCCTAGATTAGAGGCCAAATGTCCTCCTGTCTGGGATAATGCCTTAATTAAGAAACTTCTTATTTCTGATCCGAGTATGGTTAGTTGCTGATTATTTAATTTTTTAATATCCTTTGGAGATAATATGGTCGTTAATAAATTTCCCACTGACAACCTCACTTTCGTATATTAATCATATTTCAGTATAGTTATACCTATGCTTATTATTGCATTTTTTTAGTATTTGGGCAAGAGAAAAGGGGCACAGGCCCCTTAAAAACACACAACTCCAAATAATACGCCTAGCATTACACCAGCAAATACTTGTAGAGGTGTGTGTCCCAAAATCTCTTTTAGTTGTGTTTCTAGTTTTATATTTGGATTTTGCAGTATATGAACGATTCTATTAATAGCTGCTGCTTGCTGACCCGCTTCCCATCTAACTCCCATTGCATCATACATAACAATAAAGCTAAGGACTGCCACTGCGGCAAATAAGGATGTATGATATCCTTCCACCCGGCCAATCCCTATGGTTAGAGCTGTTACAAAGGAGGAGTGAGAACTAGGCATTCCCCCTGCACTTACTAGTTTGCTAAAGTCCCATCTCTTGTCTTGAATAAAGGTGATAATGAGTTTTAATATTTGAGCTGTCCCCCAGCTTAATATGGCTACCATTAACACTTTATTTGTTAAAATTGCTTTCATCACGATACGTTACATCCCTTCTTACCTAATTGCTAGTATTTTCTTGACGTTAAAAATAATGCTATTTGTTTTAACTTTTCCCCTTTTACGCCAAGTATTGCTAACTCTCTTATGCCTTGAGTGGTTAGATCTTCTACTTGTTTTTTAGCTTTTTCTACGCCGTGAATAGAAACATAAGTTGCTTTGTTTTTTTCTATATCGCTGTTAATTGGCTTTCCAAGGTCTTCTTGAGTAGATAATACATCTAAAATATCATCTGCTATCTGAAATGCCATTCCTATATTAAAGGCAAATTTATGAAGCGCCTCTTTTTCCTTTTCTGTTGCGCCACCTAAAATAGCGCCCATATCGACTGGCGCCACCATTAATGCCGCTGTTTTGTTGCGGTGAATAAAATCTACCGTATCTTCGTGTACATCCTCATTTTCGGACATGATATCAATGACCTGTCCGCCTATCATTCCCCGTGTCCCCGATGCAATACTAAGGGTATGCATAGCTTCTATGTAAGAAGGTTTAGGGGTTTTCACAGTGGCTTCTAACATGACTTCAAAAGCTCTGTTAAGAAGGGCATCTCCTGCTAGGATAGCTGTCCATTCTGTAAATTTAATGTGGTTTGTTTCCATACCACGTCTAAAATCATCATCATCCATAGCTGGCAGATCATCGTGAATAAGAGAGTAGGTATGAATCATTTCGATTGCGCATAAAAACGGGTCGATATTCTCCCCTTTCCCGCCAACGGCTTCATATGCTAGGCTCATTAAAATAGGGCGTATTCTTTTGCCCCCCGATAATGCGCTATATCTCATTGCATCGTAAATATGAAATAGGCGCCCTTCTGTTTTTGGTAAGCATTTATCTAATTTTGCTGTGATATCTTTCCCCATTACCTCAAGTAATTGTTCTATCATTATAGCACCTCTTCTGTTTCATAAGAGGTTATGCTAAATTCGCCATCTCGGTTTTTTTGAATCTGTGATACTTCTTTCTCCACTCGTTTGAGTTCATCTGAGCAAAAAAGTGACAGGTCCATTCCTTCTTTATAGTATTCAAAGGCCTTATCTAAAGCTAAGTCTCCGCCTTCTAGTTGATTAATAATCTTTTCTAATTTTTCTAAGCTATCTTCAAAGGTCTGCTTTTTTTTAGTTGCCATATATTTTATGCCCCTTTCTTACTACTATTTACCTTGGTTTATTCTTCATTTTATTCTACCCTGGCCTGCAGTTTTCCATCCTTTAATCTTATGGAAAGTGTTTGTTCTTTTTGTACGCTACCGATTGATGTAACCACATTATCGTTTTCATCTGTCACTAAGGCGTACCCTCTTTGCAATGTATTTAAAGGGGATAAAGCATCTAGCTTTGCTACTTTTTCACCTAAAAAAGATTGCTTACGACTTAAAGTTGTTTCTAGAATATCTTGTAAGCGGCTATGAAGTAAGTCTAGGTCTTGTCCTTTTCTAGCAAAATACTCTCCCGCTTGTGCCAGTACTGGCCTTGATGTGTACATATTAAGGATACGGGCCTTGTGCTCTAAATATTGATAGATATCTTTTTCCATCCGGACTGTATGCTGATCCACACGTCTTTGTAATTCTTCTACGTGAGGCGTGGCTAGTTCTGCTGCGGCTGATGGTGTTGGCGCTCTTAGGCTAGAAACAAAGTCTGCAATGGTAAAGTCCGTTTCATGTCCGACTGCGGATATAACAGGTATCTTGGAGTTAAATATAGCTCTTGCAACGATTTCTTCATTAAAAGAGCACAGGTCCTCTATGGATCCACCGCCTCGGCCTACAATTAAAACTTCACATAGTCCGTGTTCGTTCATGGCTTCTATGGCGTTTGAAATATCAAAAGCTGAGCCTTCTCCTTGTACTAGGACTGGGTAAACATAGATTTTAACCCCTGGGTTTCGGCGCCTTGTAATATTTAAAATATCCCTGACAGCTGCGCCTGTTCCTGAAGTAATAACCCCTATGGTTTTTGGAAAATATGGAATTGGTTTTTTATATTCTTGGTCAAATAAACCTTCTTTGTCTAGCTTGTTTTTAAGCTGCTCAAAGGCCTCGTGCAAGGTTCCTCTTCCGGATACTTCCATTTCGTATACGTATATTTGGTATTGGCCCGTTTTCACATATAAAGAAACTGATGCCCGGGCGATTACCATCATACCTTCTTTGGGTTCAAATGTAAGGCTACTAGCGCTTGCCCTAAACATAACGCCAGATACTGCGCCATTTGGATCTTTAAGCGTAAAGTACATATGCCCCGAGCTATGATGTTTAAAGTTTGAAATTTCACCCTTAATATAAACATTTCGAAGGACATAGTCGTCTTCTAGCATGTTTTTTACATAACTATTAATATCTGAGACAGAAAATACTTTTTTCTTCATATGACACGCTTACTCCTTTATGTCTCTTATGACGTTAGCTAATAATCCATTGACAAATGCTGGTGATTCATCACTGCTATATTTTTTTGCAAGCTCAACTGCTTCGTTAATGGCTACGTTATTAGGAATATCCTCTTCGTAGTACATTTCGTATACGGCTAGACGTAAAATTGTTAAGTCCAGCTTAGCCATACGACTTGTTTTCCATTTTTTTGAGCTTTCCGTAATGATATCGTCTATGGCTTCTTGGTGCAAAATAGCCCCGTTGTATTCTTTTAATATAAAACCATGATGTTTTTCAGCTATTTCGAATCTTTCTAAATAGTCCATGGCTTGTGAATCGTATTCTTGTTCTTCTACAAAATCCTTTTGAAATAATAACTTCATAACATGCTCTCTAGCTTCCCGTCTTGTCACAGGTGTCCTCCTTCAAATTAGAACAAACTAACCCTTAAATCTAAGGGTTAGTTTACTGAATTACTTTTTTGTTTTTGCTTCTTAGTAGTGTCTACCATTTTATCAACATGTATGCCTGTGATATGAATATTAATTGCTATAATTTCTAAACCTGTCATCATTTCTATTGAGTTTTTAACCTTTTTTTGAACTTCTAATGTTACTTCTGGAATTTTTTCGCCGTAGTTAATGATAAGTGTTATATCTAACATTACTTGGCTTCCGTTAAGTTCTACTCTAACACCCTTTGGTGTTCTTTTACGTGATAAGGATTGTACAATATCACTTGTTAGTGTACCGCCCATGCCTGCTACACCTTTAACTTCTGTTGCTGCTATTTCCGCTATAATTGCTATAACATCGTCTGCAATTTGTACCTGACCTACTGCGTCAGTTGATTCCATTGTAATTACGTTTTTATCGTCCATTTAGATTCCTCCTATATTTATCACTAAACTTATAAACATATTATTTAATTATACCATGAGTAAGGTAGGTTGACAACATTTTGCTTTGTGGACAGTCCCCACTCTGCTCTAGTGCAGTGGGGACTGTCCACAAAGATTTATGTTTACGTGTGGGATATGGAGTGCTATAATTTATAGTTGAATTACTACATAAGAAAGGTCTTGGGAGTATGAATAAGTTAGGTATTAAATTTTTTACACCTATTAATTTGATTGGTTTTGTTCTTGTGGTTATGGCGGGGTGGATTGATACGATTAGCTTGATGATTTTTTTGGATAAGCGGACTTCTTCTATGACGGGCCGGGCTGCAAAATTAGGGCTACTAATATTTAATAGAGATACTATGGCTGTGGATTTTGTATTGTTAATCATCCTATCATTTATTGTAGGTGCTTGTATTTCCACCTTAATTACTAGAAAAACAGGGTTAACAGGTGGGCTATCTTTTACAAGTTTAATGCTTGTTGTCACTACTTTTACCAGTCTTAAAACAGGTATGCATCTTTCTGTTATAAGCATTCCTATGGCCATGGGTGGGTTAAATGCTGCAACTAGTCTAACGGCTATTGACCGAACTACCCATTTAACAGGTGCCTCTACGGATATCGGGATCAATCTAGCTAAAGGTAACTGGAATGGTGTTGTTTTTTGGTCTCTACGCTGGATAGGATTTGTACTTGGAACCCTTATTTCTCTTAAGGTTATTCAGCTTTATAACGCCACTATCATAAGCCGCTCATTTCTACTGTTGCTTCCAGCCACAGTTATTATTTTAACTGGTATTATTCAAAAACTTACTATTGACGTACCTCTTCTAGAAGATGCAGCTAAGAGAGGGACAGCCCCCACTCTACCCTAGTGAAGCGGGGGACTGTCCCCCTCTTTACACTACTTTAATACTTTGAACAAATTCTGCATTTATAATTTCTATGGCTTTACCATTCTTAGTTTCAAGCTCAATCCAATTTTCTTTTATATCAATTATTTTACCTTTCACATAAACTCCAAATTGACCAGTTGATATCCTGCAATTCTTTCCTATATATTTTTCAAGCATCTCATTTGTCATAACACTTTTCCCCTTTCTATTTCTCATTTTTGTAATTAATAGTTTTCTGAACATGTTCTGCTGTGATAATATGCTGGCAAATATTATGATCATTAGCATTGTTGAGCTCACTTATATATCACCTCTTTTGTGTTTACACTTTATCAAATAGTAGGGACTTAATCACGGCAAAATATTCTCTTGCATATGATTTAAAAACAACTGTCGGTGGAATCTTCCCCGGCAAACCATAAGGCACCATGCCTAAGCGGTTGGCCAATATTTTTGCTCTAAAAATATGATATTTATTACTGGCTATGAGTACCCTCGGGTTATCCTTATTATTTATTTCTTTGATTTTATCCAAACTAAAGCTTAGATTTTGAAACGTATTGGTAGATTTGTCTTCTAAAATAATGCGGCCTTTAGCAATCCCACGCTCTAGCAAATACTCACTCATGGCGTAGGCCTCAGAAAACTTCTCATTAAGTCCTTGTCCCCCTGAAACGATTACTTTCATATCTTTGTTTTCTTCTAAATACTTGTGGGCTACCTTAAGTCTCTCTGTTAGGGACGGTGATGGCACATCCCAGTATAATCCTGCTCCCAAGACAATCAAATAATCCACTTCCTGGTGGGTCTCTATTTTATTTCCTACCACAATAATGAATCCCTCAACGATAATCACTGATGCCAATAATACCGAACATAACACAATGATTCCCTTATATATCTTTTTTCTCATAAGTACACCTCATTTGTATATCCATTATACCCCAAAATCACGAATAGGGACAGTCCCCACTTCATTGTACTAGAGTGGGACTGTCCCTATTCGTGGCCCCTAGTTTTTCAAAGGACTGATTTTAATTTGGCTTGTGGCATATCCGGTCTTACGTCTAACGATATCTTCGATTTGAGCAATGTCAGCTTCTTCAATCTTTTCTCTATTGATTACAACATCTACGTCATTGTCACTCATTCTTACGAAAACTTCTTTGAAGCCTTTGGCTTTTAGGAGTGATTCAATAGCGCTTTCTTTTTCAATGCGTTCTTGAAGGGTAATAAGATTGGTTGCTGCACTTGATTTTGAGTCTTTGTCTAGGGTGCCACTGCCAATACATTCTGATAGCATTTCTATTTGTTCGGAACGTTTTTGCTCCCTATCCATTTTTGCTTCTACAAAATAGTTAACATCATAGGAATTGCTAACAAGGACGACTTCTTCATTATCAACAGATTTTGGGTTTGCTTTAGCCATAGCATCTTTATTTTCAGCCATCATTTTGTCTTTAAGTGACATGATAATATTGCCTTGTGGCAGTTCGTGTGTTGTTTGGTCTTGGCCTAAACTATTTTCTGCTATTCCTTCTTCCACTAAGCCTTCTCCCGCCACCCCTTCCTCTACTAAAGCTTCCTTACCTGCTATTTCACCCTCAGCTGTTAGTCCCTCTTCCATAGGATCATCAGGTGCTAGTGTATCAATATCTGCAAATTCATAGGTTGTAAAAAAATCATCATAATTTTCATCGATAGCTTGTGCGCCATCTACACCTGCCGTGATTTTTTCACCATCTCCCTCAAAGGTTGGTTGGACTGCGTTTTTATTGTCTGTAAAATTAAGGTAGGCTGCGATTGATACCATAAAAACAAGTGCGGTTATAATGATTTGATTTCTTTTAAATACGAACATATTTATTCCCCCTTATTATTTTTTTAGCGTTTGCAATTGGTGAACAGTTACTCTATGTGCTGGGATTCCAAGTAGTATTTGGGCGGACTCCGCTATGGATTGTTTAACCTCACTATTGCCTGCTCCTTGTGCTATGACAAGAACCCCTTGTATTTCAGGCTGTTTTTCTTTAATCACAACGGGCTCGTTACCTGAGGCAACGTTTAGGTTTTGCATAACAATTTTTGCCTGATCTTCATAGTTACTGACCTGTCTTGTGCCACCATCTGTATCTTCTTCTACTGTCGTTGCGGTCTGACTTGTCACATCTTGGGCTAAAATTATTTCTTTTCCATATGTAATCGTAATCATTACTTCAACTTCACCAACTCCTTGCATCTTTTTTAAAATAGCTTTCAACCTTTTTTCCATTTCTACTTCATAAGATTCGCTATCCTTAGCCTCTAGGCTACTGCTAGCAACAGCTACTGAAGTTCTAGGCTCTAGCGTGTTATTAGCTACCCCTTGATCTGGCGTTTTAAGCTGGCTACTTACAATAAGAAGCATCATCCCAAGTACTAGTAAACCTAGTATCTTATAAATTGTTTTTTTGTCCCGCTTGTCTTCTGGTAGTAATTTGCCTAGTATTTTCAAATTTATCACCTCTCTAGGAATTCTTTTGTACTATAATATTTATATTAACGTCGGACAAATTATAGAAGTCAATTAAGCAAGTTTTTATTTTTTTTTCAATTTGTCCCTCTATTTGATCCGCACTATAACTTTCAACCTGTTTGGTACCTATTTTGATTTTTGGTATTTGAATTATTTTGTTATTAGTCTTTTCGGCGCGCTGCTCTACAGTTATATGAATGGTTATAATTTTCCCAAATTCATCTGAATCTGTATCTTGATCAAAGTCAATATCTAAATCTAAAACAGCTACTTTCTCACTTTTTTCAATGACATCTGTCATTTGGGGAATTATTTTTTCTTTGTAACTATCTAAGATGATATCTTTTTGTGCTTCTAAATATTGGCCACTTTGTCTTTGCATAGAGGTGCTTTCAATATCCGTTTCATATCTTTTTAAAATATCCGTGTAATCTGGCTTGTTTTTAAAAACTAATGTATTAATGGGGGCTAAAATGGTAATAATAATAATAAGACCTAGTACCATCTTTATATATTTCTCAAAATTCCCGTTTGGCATGATGAGATTAATAAAACTAGTAAATATAATAATCATTGCAATGCTCTGGGTGTACTGTGATATGGCCTGCACCGTAGGCTCCCCCTATCCATTATGTTATCTGATGATCTACCACACTATTTACTGCATCATGGCTGTAATATTACTAACCCCTACTAAAATAAGCATATTTAATATAAACAACACCATAACAGTCGTTAGGGTGCCTAGTAGGTATCCCGTTGCCCGGCCCATGCCCTCCATGCACTGTGCCACCCTTTTATTTGATATAGGTTCTATTATCGCTGCTGTAAGCTGATAGGCCACCATACATAGTAGTACCTTGATTAAGGGAATGGTACAAATCAGCAGTAACATTATAATAACCCCTACAGTATAAGAGTTTTTTACGATAACACCGCAGTTCATAACCAAGTCAACGGTTCCACTTAAAGCTTCCCCTACTACAGGTACAAATGCGGACGTCATACTTTTGGCTGCTTTGTTGAGAGTTCCATCCACAAAAGGGGCTGTTAGGCCCTGAATTCCCATAATCCCTACAAACAGTGTAACAATCCCAGTTAAAATCCATTTGATGAGGGAGTAAGCCAGTTCTACCAGGGCATCTATTTTAAAGTCTTCGCTTAGGTTACTTACAATCTGTAAAACGGATACAAAGAAAACCAGTGGTAACACAGCATTTTTTATAACGGCTGTCCCTATTTGAATGGTTGAGATGACCAGTGGCTGAAAGATGCTTCCACTTGCAATATTGCCTGTGGATATTAACAAGGTAACCATGACAGGTATTGAGGCCTGCATAATAGTAGCCATTTGTTCAATAGTCCGATAGGCTATGTTCATAGATACCATGAAGGATTCCGTAAGGGCCAGGATTAAGACAATATAGCACATATAAAAGGCTACCTCTGATGTGGATTTACTGCCAAAGGAAGCACTAAGGGTTGATAGCACCGTACAAAAAATCGCAAGGATTATTAATCTCCCCATCAAGCTAATATACACGTTCATCTCCCCAAAAGTTAGGGTCATCAGTCCTTTTATTAATTTTATTGGACTTAAACTTTGTTTACCTGTCACCATATCTATCATGGTCTGTTTGATATCAAATTGGTTTAAATAGGGGTTTTCTTCTTCCTCTTTTATTTGATCTATTGCCTTGTTAGGTTCTGATAAATCAAGCACATTTATTTGTTTATTGATAATAGAGTCAATGGATTCGTCTGCAAATAAGGGGGTCCATATGATTACTAAGCACATCATCGTCATAAAAATAACTTTTTTCATTTGTCACCTCATTTAACTATTTCAAAATCTTGTTCCTACCTGATTTTCCGAGCAAATCTACCCAAGCATACTTGTTATTAAATCCATAAGGGCTAAGATTACTGGCGCTGACGTTGCTAAGATCATGACCTTGCCTGCAAATTCTATTTTAGATGCGATGGCACTCTCTCCAGCATCCTTACATAGTCCCGAGCCAAATTCTGATATATAGGCAATCCCAATAATCTTAAAAACTATTTTAATATAGGGCGTACCTACATTTGCTTTCTCCCCTAAGTGACTTGCCGTATCAAAGATGCCAGATAACTGTGTAATGATAAAAAACATAATGATTAGGGAAGTGGCAAATCTTATATAAAAGCTCCATGTTGCGTCTTGTTTTCCTACTGTTAGTGATAATATGGTTGCTATAATGCCAATACCAATTATTTCAACAATCCCCAATGCTAATCACCCCTAAAATATAAATAGTGTTTGGATCGCTTCAAAAAAACGACTAATATACTGTACTAGCCATAAAAAAACAAGAATCGTTCCAGCTAAAGCTACAAAAAATGCTTCTTCATCCCTGCCACATTTTTTTAAAATAATATTGAGTATGGAAACCATCAGTCCCATTCCAGCAATTTTAAATATGATCATCGTATCCATTTATTTGCATCCTCCTTAGGATTTTTTATAGGGATTTTATTGAAAACCTTTTGTATGGTTCATGATAAAGTTCTCTTAAGTATTTGCCTAGAACAACAATATACATAACAAGCATCCACCTAGCATCCCAAGACTTCTGTACAAGCGCCCATTTTTATCCTGTTGCTTGTCTAATCTTTTAATCTGGCTTTCAATATATCTCAAGGTGATTTCTATATTTTTCTTTTGCATTTCCTTATCCAGGTACCCCAGAGTTTGTCCAAAGGATAAAAGGTTTTTAACGTCATCTTCTTCTAAATAAACAAAGGCCCTCTGGCTTTTAATCGCCTTTTCCCAAAGAATTGAAATACTTTCACCCGTTTTAGTTTCTATTAGGGCTAGGAGTTCTTTAAAGATAGCATTAATTCTAGTATTATTTTTCTCTATTATTTCTTTCAGGGCCATTGGCAAAGGGGTAACCGAGTAGCTAACTTCACTGTGAAGCATATGTAAAATCTTTCTAAGGCCCTCTAGGTCTTCTATGCGGAGTATCTTAAGTCGATCGACATACCACCCTAGGATCGTGGCACTTATGAGAATACAGCCCATTCCAATGGTTTTAATAATCATCTTTTACCTCCTTTTCCATCTAGGATACGACCTTACAATCTTCCAGTGTCCCACCATCCAATATGGTTTCTATAGTCCCTGGCCCTTTTCTGGCTGATATACATATAATCCGCTCAAAAAAGTGCTTTTCAATCATTTGTTTTAAAACGGGCTTGCTCATAATATCCTTTAATGTGCTACCGTGAACCGTACATACTATTTTTACCCCTGCATTTAGGACTTCTTCGATGGCAAATAAGTCTTCTTTTTTCCCAATCTCATCAACTGCTATAAGATCGGGGGACATAGAGCGTAGTAGCATAAGCATGCCGTCTACTTTGGTGCAACCGTCTAACACATCAGTCCTGGGGCCTATACTGTTTTGTGGAACCCCTTTGTAGCACCCAGCTATTTCAGACCGCTCATCCACAACGCCTACTGTCATGCCATTTTTCAAAGCAGACCCCTGACTTATTTGACGGATTAAATCTCTCAGTATGGTTGTTTTACCGCACCTTGGAGGCGAAACAAGTAAGGTATGATAAATCATATCGTGAGTCTTATAGATATATGGCAAGATTTTATCTGCAGAGCCAATAATTTCATGGGCTACTCTTATATTCATGGCACCTACATACCTGATGGATTTAATTTTTTGATTTTCAATTATTACTTTACCTACAATGCCTACTCTGTGACCCCCTTCGAGTGTAATATAGCCTTGCCTAAGTTCCTCTTCAAAGGCATACATAGAATATTGGCTCATCATTTCAAGGGTATTGTTAATATCTTCCAACGTGGCTATAATTG
Organism: Candidatus Epulonipiscium sp.; assembly: GCA_012841565.1. Next base: position 43,124 of record DUUM01000314.1, read on the forward strand.
CTTCTTTTAGATCCTTGGTGTAGGTTCCGTCTGACTTAATAAAAATCTCTTGCTGATCCTTAACGACAATAATAGGTTGGTTGATACGAATTCTAATTTCATAAATTAAATTAAATTCTTCTGCGACAAGTTTATTAAAGATGGTCTTAAGCCTTATGCCTAAGGCACTTATAATTGTTTCTTTTATAGACATGGTACGCTTCACTAGCAAGTCCTCCTTCATGAGTTTTCTATTATTATATATATGATAGGCTGTCCTATTTTAGAACAAAAAAAGCAGAGACTTATATAACTTAGTCTCTGCTTCTTATGATTAACTATTTTAGAATGCTTACACGCGTCCTAAATAATCTCCTGATTCTGTATCAACTCTAATTTTCTCACCTTGCTCGACAAATAAAGGAACCATTACTCTAGCACCTGTTTCAACGATTGCTGGCTTTGTTCCGCCTGATGACGTGTCGCCTTTAAATCCTGGTTCTGTTTCTGTCACTTCAAGTTCTACTGTAAGAGGAGGTTCAATACCAAATACACTTCCTTTATACATAAGCACTTTAACCATTTGGTTTTCTTTAATAAACTTTAACTCGTCCTGAACGCTATCTGCATCTACTGCAACTTGCTCATATGATTCTACATCCATAAAGTGATACATATCACCATCACCATATAAGTATTCCATATCTTTACGATCTATGTGAGCTTTTGGCATTTTTTCACTTGGACGGAATGTTTTTTCAATCGTTCCACCTGAAATAATGTTTTTGATTTTACAACGAACAAACGCTGCACCTTTACCTGGTTTAACATGTTGAAATTCTAAAACTTGAAAAACATGTCCGTCATATTCTATCGTAACTCCGTTTTTAAAATCGCCTGCTGAAATCATGTTTATATACCTCCTAATAAGATTGTCTTCCCTATTTTAAACTAAATTCGTCATTTTTTCAATCTTTAAATTTAAAGCTATCCTGCATCTAATTAATTACAATTAATTCTTTTGGAGAATACGTTAAATTTTCTATTCCATCTTCTGTGACGACGACCAAATCCTCAATCCGTACGCCACCAAAATTAGGGATATAAATACCTGGTTCTACTGTTACCACCATACCTACTTCAAGTTTCGTATCATCTGCAACAGATAAGCGTGGACTTTCATGAATGTCTAGGCCTACAGAGTGTCCAAGGCCATGGCCAAAGTAGTCCCCGTAACCCTTATCAGCAATAATTTTTCTTGCTATAGCATCAATCTCTTTACCTGTTTTACCGGGTTTAATTGCTTTTAAAGCTTCTTGATTTGCAAAAAGAACTGTGTTATATATCTCAACATGTTTTTCTGTGGGCTCTCCGATTAAAATAGTTCTTGTCATATCAGAGCAGTAGCCATTATAAATACAGCCAAAATCCATCACAACAAAGTCCCCTTCTTTGAGTAGCACATCGCCTGGAACTGCATGAGGCAGTGAAGATTTCGTGCCCGCTGCGACAATAGAACTAAAAGATGTACCTTGAGCGCCATTTTTACGCATATTGACCTCAAGCTCTAATGCAATTTCATTTTCTGTAACACCTTTTGAATAATTTTCTTTTATAAATCTAACGATATTTGTAAAGGCAATGTCTCCTATTGTTTCGGCTCTTGTTAGGCATTCAATTTCTTCATGGTCCTTAATACGTCTCAAATCTTCAACCATAGATTTTGTACCTGTAATAGTAATTTCCCCAAACACTGTTTTATATTCCTGGTACTGAGCATATGTGACTGTATCACTTTCAATCCCTATGTTTTTAACATGATCTGCATCCATAAGTTCTTTCAGAAGAGGTAATAGTCCTTTAGCTTGATGGTTTTGAACCTCGTAGTCTGGGCACTGCTTATTAGCCTGCTCTATATAGCGGAAATCCGTTAAGAGCACTTGTTTTTTAGGCGAAATATAAAGAGTGCCTGCAGATCCTGTAAAATGGCTTAAATATCTTCTGTTAGATGGATTTACAATAATCATTGCATCTATGTCTTGTTCCTTAAGTAACGCAAGTAGTTTCTCTGTTCTTTGATTCATGGTATGACTCCTTAGTTAGGTTATTATATTGTTTTCAAATGGTTATGCAGTGCATGGATGCCTAGTATGTAGCTGTATTTACCGAAGCCACATATTTGTCCCAAGCATACGGGAGCTATAACGGATTCCTTGCGAAATTCCTCCCGGCTATTAATATTAGATAGATGTACCTCAATGGTAGGTATACTAACACTTGCAACAGCATCTCTAATGGCATAACTATAATGGGTAAAAGCTCCGCCGTTAATAATAATACCTTCTATTTCATTGGTGTAACAGTTTTGTATAAAATCTATTATAGCCCCTTCATGATTAGACTGAAAAATTTCCAGGTCCATTTCAAATTTAGCAGCTTCTTTTAAAATTTCTTTGTTAATCGTATCAAAGGTATCCCCCCCATAAATTTCCGGGCTTCTAATCCCTAGAAAATTAAGGTTTGGACCATGAATAAGAACAACTTTCTTCATGCAATTCCTCCTAATAGTAACGTGCAAATCTCTTGAGGCGTTTTGCCGTCTACTTGAATCGTATAGTGGGCAGCTTCTTTATATAACATTTCCCGATCTTTTAGCATGCGACATATTTTAGCATATACATTCTCCCCTTTAAGCAGGGGTCTTGATGTATTATGCTTAACATTGTCATAAATCTGCTGTGGGCTTGCCTCTAGATAAACAACGATACCCTGATTTAAAATCTTTTGATTGCTTGGTATGGTTACAATGCCACCCCCTGTTGAAACAACATATTTTTCCCAATCCATTACTCGCTTAAGAGCCGCCGTTTCGGATTGTCTAAAGTAGGTTTCTCCCTGGGTCTTAAAAATAGTTGGTATGTCTACCCCTTCATTTGTTTCTATTAGATCATCTGTATCTACAAAATGATAGCCTAATTCTACGGCTAGAACCTTACCCACTGTGGTTTTTCCAGAACCCATAAAACCAATAAGGACAATGTTTTTCATCTTACTTCTCATGTCGCTCATTTGCACTTACAACCATGCTTCCCTTTGTAATCGCAGTCACGATATCTGTACTAAATTGTTGTTTCAGCGTATTGAGTTTGACATATAGGTAAGTATCGTCTGCAACCACATACATAGGTTTAAGTGAATTAAGTGCTATGGCCATAATATCTAGCCTACACTTATCACATTTACAGATGTCCATATCTTGGGTCGCCATATCAAACGCTTGATCGACTAAAAGCTCCATATAATTCTTAAGTTCAAACATGTCAATCCCCCCTTATTTTCTATCTATTGGGTATATTTTCACCCTTCCCGTTACTGGCAATACCGTAATTTCAACTTTATGAGACCTGGACTTTAAGAAAATAGTCCCGCCACCCTTAGGCGCCAACTTGCCGCTAAAGTACAAATTACCCCCCGGAAAATTTGTTGGTTCAAGAACGATACCACGTGGTATTGTTATGACTTCAATTGCTTTATTATTATTAATTTGAGCACATTTTCCCGTAAGGGAATAAAAACCTACCTCATAAACTTCTTGCTCTCCATATGCTCTATCTTGTGTTTTCCTGATGAGGGTTTGTATCTCTCTTGCTGTCATAAAAAGTGTCATTCTGTCTACTGCCTTGTGAGTAGCTAAGCCGATGTTTGCAAAAAGAACTGCTCCTAAAAGCACCAGTAGCAGTTCAACCATAGTAAACCCTCGTTCGTCTTTTAGCATATTTTATCCCTTTCAAAACAGGGATTATACAGTCATCTGAGTATACGCTTGCCTTATTTTATCAAGTAATAATTTTAACTGAGCATCTGTAAGCTGTATGTCATTCCAAATCTCATAAGCCCTTATTGCTTGATAGAGTAGCATTCCAAACCCATTGATTATATAACTCCCATTTTCTTTCGATTTTTTGAGAAAGCGTGTTTCGAAAGGATTATATATAAGGTCTACTGCTACGGATATCCGTTTATAAAATTGTATATCCTCTATAGGTGCTACGTCTTTAGATAACCCCATACCAACGCTAGTCGTCTGAAAACATATACAATTTTGTGGTATGATATCCCACTGTTCTAAAGTTAATGCACTTATACTTATATTATAATACTTTTTCACTTCAATTGCTAGTAACTGGGCATTAGTTTGTGTGCGATTTAAGATAGTGATACTTTTGGCACCGTAATTCCCTGCCATCATGCATACGGCTCTAGCTGCGCCACCTGCTCCTAATACAACGATGTCTTTGCCCTGTAGGCTTATATTGTTTTGAATTAAAGAGGTATAGAGACCATCAGCGTCTGTATTATAACCGCTGTAACCTCTCTCTTCATACTTGAGTGTGTTGACGGCACCAATCTTTAGCGCTAAAGGATCAACATGGGTAAGCAAAGCGATCACATCTTGCTTATAAGGGTGGGTTACATTAAACCCCTTAATCCCCAGTCCATGAGCTCCTGCTATTGCTTTTGGAAGATCTCCGTCACCCACAGGAAACGGTACATACACTGTATCTATCTCTAAAAAATTTGAAATAGTATTATGAATCATTGGAGATAGACTAAAGGTCACTGGCTTTCCTATAATTCCAAAAACGCCAGTTGCACCTGATACCTGTTTGTTAATTCTTACGTTATTTCTCATAGGCATTAAGAATCCTCCTTTCGATTCCACGTTTAACTCTCGTAATCCATTCATCCTTATCGCTTACTGGCACCACTAAAATAGTTGTAATACCTACTCTATTACCACCATAGATGTCTGTAAATATTTGATCCCCAATGATAGCTGTTGATGTTGTGTCTGTTCCAAGTAGTTTCATTGCATGTTTAAATTTTGCTGTTAGGGGTTTATTTGCTTTGTGAATTGCCATTAATTTTAATCCCGAATTAAAACGAATCACTCTCTCTTTATTATTATTGGAGAATAAACAAATTTTAAACCCTTTTTCTTGTAATTCTTTAAAAAACTTTATTATTTCCTTTGTTGGCTCTTTTACATCGTAAGGAACCAAGGTATTATCAATGTCAAAAACAAGGGCCTTAATACCTTTTTTCTTTAAAGCTTCTGCATCTATTTCAAAAATAGATTTAATATAGTAATCTGGAAAAAATCGTTTTAGCATATGCTCTACCTCTCTAAATATCTTCATCTGTTGAAATGTTTAATTGATTAATAAATTTCACTGATAAAATCATATCATTTTCAAAGGTAAATAGATAGGTATATTCATAGGTTTTAGCACTTCCATCTACTAAAATAGCCTCCGCCTTAACGAATACTTTATAGGTTGGGTTATTCTCACTTGAAGATAGATGAGGTTCTATTGTTACATCTTCCTCAACATTAAATTCTAAAGAAGCTATATTATCCTTTAAGGGAATAATGAGAGGGTTAAATTTCGACTGATAATCTTCTTTAAGAGTAATGATGTTTTTTAACCTTAAATCCATGGTTAATGCTATTTTAAACATCTCATAATTGGCACTATAAGCTTTTCTATAGTAATTATAAAAATTATAGTCTTGTTTCATAAAGGAATCTAAAAACTGATTAATCTTTTCTTTATCCTTATTTTTAACTTGATCGACATAAGGAACCCTCGTCATAAATGAATTGTTTTTGATATTGGTTTGCTCATCTACGCCTAAATATATACCCGTATTTTCTTTCACAGAGTTAATTACAAAGGTCTCACCAGGAACTGTCTCAACCAAATACTTTAGGGTTACTTTAACCTTATCTGGGTATTCTATGGACTCTGAACTTATATCATAATATCCTTTACGCTCATCCCACTTGTATCTTTCATTTGCCTTGTCCATACCGATTACATGTGCTATGGCAGTAACCATTACTTCGTAAATTTCGTAATCGTTTTTAACATATTTAGATATAATAACAGCCTCTTCAACCTTTGAAAATCCTGTAATCATATCGTTATTCATTTCTAAGAGCCTAGGATAATGAAAATCATCGTGTATGTACTGCTCCTCTAGCTTATCTTTAGCCCCTGCGGATAAATAACTTCCTAAAATCTGATTAGTTTTTATTTTATAAGCACCATATGCCTCCCAATAATCACTATCAATCATTTTAGGTTTTTGGTTTAAGATCAAAATAGTTTCTTCATCAATGGTTAGATAACCACCAAAAAAAGTTTCCATATCTTTATCCGTTATCTGTATATTATTGTCCACTTGACTATTTATTGGTTCCTTGGCTACCTCTTGTATCTCTGCCATTAGCTCCGATGAAGTCTTTTGCAAGCTGCAGCCATTTATGAGTAGTAAACAGCTGCCCAACATACTATATATAACTATTTTTCTTTTCAAAAGATATACCCCATTTCAACATTATAATTTGCCCAAGGATCTCATAACAAACTTTAATCCACCTTGCTCCGAGCTAATAACTGAGGTTGGACTGAGTTGAATGATTCGATGGTCTTTTTTCCCCATAATGGCATCTATTTTCTCCTGCTCTTTATTTGCGTTTTCACCGATTAAAGTGGCCGCTTGATAGCTCGTGATCTTAAGACTATCATATAGCTTCCTTTGTAAGGATTTGTCCATAAAACGAATCTTTAAAAGCATATCCTCATCATAATTAACCTTTACATTATCTGCCAATATTTGAACACCTGCATACTTTCCACTTTGGATATCTTCTCTTGATGGTTCACCTTGGTATTCATTCCCTACTATGATGGATCCGTTAATTGTCATATCATTTATAATTTCTACTTTCCCTGGGGTCATAATAATGCCATTAAAAATTCCAGATCCCTTAAGTTTTATTATTGTATTGGGATCCTTGCATACGATAGCCGTTGGAATTTCACTGAAATCGGATATATCAATCTCATCCGATGTAGATATCATGTATATCGGGTCATTATATGACCATGGATGATCGCCTGTACCAAATACAGAAAGGTCAATAAAATCCTCGAATTTCCGTTCTACCGGTTTATACTGATTAGATGTGACTTCTTCAAGGCCCTTATAAAAAACACCTCTTTTGGCCAACATATAGGCTTGTAATCCTTTGTATTCTTTGGCGCTGGCATACACAAAACTATCCGTCCCTAAGGGTAGGTATTGTTTTTTGTATGGATTATCACTTTGATAAAAACCTAAGGGATCAAGAACTAAATCGCCCCATTTAAGAGTTGTACCCGGTATGTCTTCAGTCCACTCTGACTCAGTAGCCAAAGTATTTTCCCATCCAATAGCTGGTAGCCCTACATTTTCACCATATCCAGCGTAAAATAATTTTCTGGCCTCCTCTTGGCTGCTGACAAATCCATAACCACTTGTCATCTTACTACTTTTTCCACCTACTCCACCATTTTCTGATATATAAGCAGGGGCAAAGGCAGCAGGATTTTCTCCATTTCTGTCTATAATTGTAATCTTGTTTGTATTAATTATATCTTCAAACTCGATCATATACGTCTCATCATCTTCATATTTTTCTCTGTATTTGTCTAGGTAATAGACTTCTTGAAAAGGTTCGCCCCCACTCTCATGCAAACGGTGATAGCCATTACCATCTCCAAAATCTATAAATGCTTGACCTCCAATAAAAGCTCTTCCCAAGGAAATAATACTGTTCTTTCCTAATGAAAAAATCCCACTACTTTTATTAGGATCTACGATTGTTCTACGAACACCATCAACCACAACTGCTTTACCCTCTTTATCCCCATCACTAATACCAAAAGCACTTCCATTCACTTGGATTTTTCCATTTATCACGTACCGATCAATTCGTATATCATCATCCACATAGGCATTTCTGGTAATACTAATGACATTGTTACTACTAAGATTATCCCAAGGTGTCTTATTAGGGTGCTCCTCAGGTAACATTTTTGAGTAATAGCTATCATTAATAGATATTGTATTGGCTATAGCATCTTTGGCAATATTGATTGTGCTACTTTGATCTTCTTTTCCAAATGAATTAACGGTTTGAATATTAGAAACCACAAAGGCACTTCCGTCAGTAATCTTTAATGCTCCTCCATCTGATACAATAATGCCTCCCCACTGATCAGGTTCTGGTACATTCCCACTCAAACCACCACTGGATTTTCTTTGGGTTCCTCTTACATGAACATCGCCATCAATTGTCACTTTATTCTTTCCTTGTATGACAAAGTCGCCAAAGGAAATAACAGCTGCTTGCAGTGCCTCTGGATACGTCATACGCTTCCCACTCGTATTAGTGGCCCATTCGTACTCCTCTAGAAGTTGATCATCTTTTAAAAGTTCTTCTAACGCAATGGTCCCTACTACCCTTGATTTTGCTAAAGATGCTTTAGTGCCTTCTCTTGCCTGAGCAGTTACCTCTATTACAAAGGCATCCTTATTATCTGGGTTTGTTCCAATATCATTTTCTGTGGCCAATTGGCCCACAATAGTAGTCATATCTCCCGGTATTGTCTTAGTTTTTTTAGATTGATTACTATATATTGTCGTCGTCATTTGAATAGATATATTATTCTTTATACCTAAAAATACTTCGTAACTACTCTTTGCCCTATTGCCAGTTACAAATTCTTGAACAATATAGTTGTAAATACGTTTTTTTAGTTCAACCTTGTATTCATTTTCATTGTCTCTTCCTACATACCTTCCGGAATAAAGGTCTCCGTCATATTGGTATGTAACACCATCTATCTCTTTCCCTTCAGCCAGTAGCTTCTCATGAACCTTGTTGTTAGCCTCTTCCATAAGCCTCGGTAGTTCCATAGCTATTTCTTTATTCATGGTATCGACTAATTTTTCAGCTCCTGAGCGCGCCAAATGATAACTGTTAGAACTTTGCTCCCCAAATCTTGATACCGTTAGCTGGGTTTTAGCTAAGGTCATTGAGGCAGTTGCAAGTAAAGTCATTGACAATATGAGTATAACAACAAAACTAAGAGCCCCTCCACTCTCATCATAAAACCATCTTGGATTTTTAATTCTGTTCACTCTATCGCCACCCTTACTTCCTTTTTTGCTTATTATAGTCAAATGAATAAATATCTACTATTTTACCTAAGACTTTATTGGGTTCTCCAAAGGTTATATTATTGGCATCTTTAACGATAATTCCGACTATAAAATTCTTAAAGGGCTCTAATTTAGCTCTCTCTTCAACGATTATTCTACCTTCTTTAGCTTGCTGAATAGGATATATTTGAATGTCAGCTTCATTTTTTTCATTATAGGCAGATACAACAAGCGTTGCACTGGTTCTATTTTCTATTCTAATAATCTTAGACCTTATACCAGATGGAAATGTGGTTAAATCCACTGATAACTGGATAATATCTCCTGCCACTGACCCAATCATATCCCCCACTATTAATTCATGTGTAATAGGGCCACCGTCATCATGACATTTGTAGATGAGCTTTATGTTCTTACCTAAAAAACCTTCTCCTGCAATGTCCTCTACCACAATATTGTATCCTTCAATCCCTCTAGCTGTAACTTCTATGGCATCATGAGCCTTATATTTAACTTCTCCAATTCCTATGGGTTTTACTTCCCCCAAACCTGCCCATATTAGCGCATTATTATCCTGAAAATATTGTTCTATCAGATCCTTGATTTCTACTTGTGTAAAATTAGATGTGTTTTCCGCCGTAAACCCTGGTATTGTAACTCCCCCCTTGTAAGCTATGAAGGAAATGGCATCAGTTACTGGCTTCCCATTCTCCATAGGCCAGATATGAACTTCATATAAATAGTTTTCAGTGTCATATTTTTCATTAAATTCATCTTCTGCTATTTTTAAAAAATTAACGAGTGAAGAATCTATATCCCCTCCAGTAGGGTCAAGCCAAGGCTCTATAACTTTAGATGATAGTTGTCTACTCACTTCGTAGGCTTCTCCTACATCTATTTCAATTTGATTGTTTACATCTTGAAGCAAAGCTTGTGAATGCAAAGTTGCCTGGTAGGTTTCCTCTGCTACATTTTGCACCTTTGCGCTGCTTACTATCATTTGATAAATAGGAATAATTCCTATTGCAAAAATAGTTAGCGCAAGTAAGACTTCAACAAGTGTAAAACCTTGTGTATTTTTGAGGTATTTTCTTATTAATTCCAATGACCTCTCCTTATCTATTTAATGCTATTTTTCCAACTTGCTGCCCTTGGAGTATAATTTGATTCTTTTCATTATAAATTGATATAGTCTCTAGAAGAGTTCCCTCCATATTAACTTTAATAACGTCTGATGTATAATTTAGAATTTGAATTTTTATAGTCGGCATTTTTTCCATGATTTTTTGAATTTTAGAATTAATACTTATGCTAGGGTCCTTAACCTTTATATTTATTTCTTGTTCTTGTTCTTTGCCATCAGCATCTCGTATCAAACAAGTGTACCCATCTTCTCGTACAGTGAGTATAAATGTTATATCTTTTTCACTTGTCATTCCTGCGTAAACAGAATCTTTACCTGGACTATATCCACTAAAACTATAGTTGTCTCCTGAGCGAAGTATATCCGTTAAGTATATTTCAAAATGTGTGTGATCTTTTGGCCGCTCATTAGATCCCATATGACTCGTTTCCTGATTAGATTGGACAAGTTTATCTCCCGCTTCTTTACTGGGTCTTAAGAACACATTATCCGCCCCATTTGAAAATCCCATAAAGTTCGGATACGCTTCCTTGTTACCACTATCCATATAATGCAATGATAATAGCATGTTAACTTTTACAGTGTCTCCTGATACTGTAAAAGCTCCACTTTCATCTTTTTCCTCCTGAATGCTATTATCGATTGAAAAACGATCCACTGTTACCATGTAATCCGATCGACTCATCTCTTCTAGAAATTGGGTTACATCAGAATATGGTGCTGTAAATGTAATTGTCATTGGAATGGTGTTATAGGTACTTGTCCCCTTTTCTTCTATGATGGAATCTCCCATTAATACTTGGATATCTTGAAAGTCATAAGCGTCGATATAGTTCACTATTTCCATCATCATTGTCATAGACATTTGGTGATGCGGCACTTTATTGTTCAACGCTTGGGTTTCCATGACCTTATCATTAAGTTCTTTTTTTATTTTGGGTAGTTCTTGTACTTTTTGTTCTAAAAAGGTAAGTTGTGTTTTCCTGACTTCATTTTCATCTTTAAATAGTTGAATGGTTTCTAGCTGTGGCGGTAATATGAATAGAATATAATAAGAGACTCCCGTTATAAAAATTATACTCACTAGAATCATTCGTAATTTAATATTCTTTTTTATATAACTCATAAAGCGTCTTCACCACCACTATCATCTGATTCTTCTACATCTTCTCGAAAAGGTTTCAGTCGTATATCTATATCGTACTCAATTTTCCACTTAATATCTTGATCACTATTTGGGCTCGTTGTATAAGTAATTTCTTGGAACTGCTGTGTATTATGAAGTCCCCCTATATACTGTGCGATACTAGCTATATTTTGAGCACTTCCCCTAATATTTGTCGTATTTGATGGTCCGTCAATGGTTATTTGATTGATTCGTATTCCTCCAGGAGCATTGGCTACAATAATATCCAATGTTTGTCTTGAAGCATGTGAGGGTTTATTCATTTCTTTAAGATTCTGCTCTACCTGGGATTTTTCTTTTTCCACTAATGCAATCTCTTCAATCATATTTTTTATATCTGCTAATACTTCACTACTTAGTTTAGCATCTAATGCCACTTGCTCTTTTTCTGCCATTTTAATTTGATGTAATGGCAGATAGATAAGATGAGACAATCCTATAATAACTAATATCCCTGCGCTTATTCCCCCACCAATATACCATCTGCGCTTAAAAGATTGCTTATACTGTAAGGGTACTAAGTTAATATGATTCATTCCTTCACCCCCAAAATTCATTAACAATGCCTAATATGTTGATGTAATATGCACTTTGTTTTTCAAATTCAGCATCACCTTGGATGTGAGTTTGATTTAGCTCTATTCCAGATACACAAGGAATACCAAGTAAATCTGTTACATACTTGCCTATATTTTTTAAATAAGATCCGCCACCAATCATATATATTTTTTCTATGGCCTTATTTTTACCGCGTGAAAAGTGAAATTGTAAGAAACGTTGAATTTCTGCCACCAATTGATACTGGATCATAGGTTTAATAACTGAGCTAATATACTGCCCGTATTGTTCATCTTCTATCTCATCTTCATATATGCCTGCATACTGAGTCTTAAATGTTTCTATAGCTTCTGTATTTTTTGTCCCAAACTCACGCGTCATTAGGGGGTTAATGGCATCAAGTCCAAAGGGTATATCCCTATTTAGAACACCTATACCATCTGAAACAATTGTTACGGTAGTGGATGTTCCACCTATATCAATAACCATTATTTCGTGTTCATTTATAGCTGTAATTGGACTTTCTTTTAAGAACAAATGGGTAATAGCATCAGAAGCAATATTAATCGATCTCATTCTCATTTTCAGCCGGGTTGCAACGTCCAGTAATGGATATATAATCTTATTAGGCGCTGCTACAATGAGTAATTCCTGCTCTTGACCCTCCACTTGGGTTTCTTGGGCTTTTTGAACCACTTTATATGTAACCTGGTACGCCTCAATATCAACTAATAGGTGTTCTTGATATTGCAATGCTAGTATGGCCTCCATATCCTTTTTAGGCATTTCATCCATTCTAATATCGCGGGTAATGATTTCACTGCTTTTTATAACAGCTACAATATCTTTAGATTTATATTTTCCTTTTTTTATTTCTTCATTGATAATGTTATAAATGCTTTCTGAGTCCATAATAATCCCATCACAAACAATGCCTTCGGGAGTTGGAATTATGCGTGACTTTTCAATCATAAGCTGCATACCTTGTTTTCTACACTCTAATAATTTGATGTTTGCATTTCCAATCTCTAATCCTAAAATATACTGTGCCATTAGACCCTACTTTCTTGCTATGGTATGTTTTTCATATATTTCAAATTCACAGTTGTTCCCACTGTGATCCTTTGTTCCGGCATAGCCTTATTACCCGCTTGTTCAACCTCTATAACGAAATCATACAATTGATCCTTGCGTTTGACTGTAAAACCAATAATATGACTTGAGATTTCATTCCCTTCAAAACTCACCCTTTTATTAGCCTTATCATAAGTTATAATATCCGAGCCTACACTATTATATTGTTTTTTAAAAATAATCTTCTTCACAGTACCTTCCCCATGATCTACTAGCTTAACCCCCGGTTCTCCAATTAGGACCTGGCAATAACCAGCTTCATATTTTCGAAAATTATCTGTTAGCTCATTTATAACTAACCGTGCCTCTTCTAAGTTATCAGCCTTTTGAGCTGATTTTATATAAGCTTTATGAATAGACAGATAGTTCACCGATAATAATACCAATAATACACCCACTAATCCCAGTACCAAAACAACCTCTATTAAGGTATATCCATTGTCTTTTTTAAATGCCTTCATAATCTATTTCTTTAACTAATGCATGCAATTCATATATATAGTCCATATTACATCTCCCCACAATGTTCCAATTACTGCCCCTACAGATAAAAATGGGCCAAAAGGAAATAGTTCCTGCTTTTTTCTCCTTAATATGAGTATCCCATAAAACGAACCAACTATTACAGCAATAAAAATCGTAAAAAAGGCATGCTTACTGCCAGTAAACAACCCAATCATGGCTAGTAGTTTTAAGTCTCCCATTCCCATTCCATCCTTTTTAAAAACCAAAAGAGAAAATATTATAATAAGACCAATCATACCTCCACCTACAATGAACCCCACAATCCCTTGTACTATAATTATCCTCTCTTTCATATACAAAGCTTGTAGCATCAGATAGATTATGCCTACACTTGTTCCAAAAACAATTAAAGAATTAGGAATACGCATGGTATAGTAATCAATGACTGCGACAGTTAAAAGAGTAGAGAATAATACGCCTAAGGCGGCTGATGTAAGACCTATTCCAAAGTAATGATAGATAAGTATATACAGCACACCATTGATCATTTCAATAAACGGATACTGAATCGAAATCTTCGCACCACAGTATCTGCACCTTCCTCTAAGGGCTACATAACTTAAGATTGGAATTAAATCTAAAGGCCTTAAATTATGTTTACAACTTGTGCAATGGGACCCTGGATAATTAAGGCTTTCTTTTTTGGGGATTCTATATATACAGACGTTTAAAAAGCTGCCTATTATGGCGCCTAAAACGGCAACCATGACATATTCTATCATCGTAACCTCCTTTCAAAATAAGCAGATATCTGGTGATATCTGCTTATGATATAATTTAATACTACTCTCCATTTATCCACTCTTTATCAGACACAGCCATTTTTTTAGCCTCAAGCAATTCATTATCAGCTACCTTTAATTCTAAATGTTCCTTTTTTGCATTATATAACACGGTGGCATTTTTAGACTGTACCCTAATGGTGGTTTTTTGTGAATCCACGGTATTAGAAGCTTTGATATAGTCATCCGCTACCAATTGATCTACAGCAGCAATAGGTAGTATAGCTGCTGGTCCTGCAGCTGGTTCCTTTCCTCCAGGAAAAATGCCTTCGTGCTCTGTCATAAATAAATCAATTTGTGTTTGAACTTGCTTAAGTGTACTAATGTCTGCTCTTAATTTTGACTTTCTCGATAAACTTGTAAATGATGGTACTAAAATAGCTGATAGAATTCCTATAATAGCAATAACGATAATAAGTTCTATCATGGTAAAACCTAGCTCTGACCTAATACTCATTCTATCTTTCATTTTAATTTCATATCTCCTTTTTCATTGTTTACACTTTTTCACATTATTTCTGTTGCTAGTGTAAACGTTGGTAAAATCACCGCAATCATAATTCCCCCAACTAAAAATGCAATTATAAACATTAAAATTGGTTCAATTAGAACTGTTAACTGTTCTATGGCTGTTTCTACTTCTAAATTATAATATTCGGCTGTTTTTCCTAGCATTTCATCTAATGCCCCTGTTTCTTCCCCGATACGGAGCATACTAATCATCATGGATGGGTATATTTTACTCATTTCTAAAGAACTAGAAATAGTACGCCCTTCTCTTACATCCTTTAAAGTGATCTCCATTTCTGCTTTAACTACGGAATTGGATAAAACATCTTTTACAATTTCTAAAGATTGAAATACCGGGACACCTGCTGTTACAAGTAAAGCTAGTGTTTCTGAAAATAACGCTGTGATTGTTTTTTTATTTAAACTACCTACAATGGGTATCCATAAGAACATTTTATTAAAAAATATTTTCCCTCTTGCACTTTGCTTAAAGAATATTAATCCTATAATTATAAAGGCCATCCCCATTAACATCATTGCCCAATTTACCTGCATCCATTCACTTATTAGAATAATTATTTGCGTAGCCATAGGTAAAGGGATTTCTGTATCTTGAAATATTTCTACAAAGCCAGGAATAACAAATACCATTAAAACTGGAATAACGATAGATACTGTTATTAAAACAAGAATAGGATAAGTCATTGCCTTCTTTAATAGACGTTTTAAGTTCATCTGTTTTTCATAGTGAATAGCCATTTTTTTCATCACTTGATTTAGAAAACCAGAGGCCTCACCACTCTTAATCATATTAATTAAAAGGTCTGGAAATTCTTTATGTCTAGCCATTGCATCTGATAAGTTACTGCCCTTTTGGACATCCTTATTAATTTGCTGAATTTTTTTTTGAAGTGTACGGTTTTGTGCTTGTTCTCCTAAAATCTGTAGTGCCCCACCAATACTAATACCTGCTTCTATCATAACTGCAAATTGTTTGCATAAAAACGCAATATCTTGTGTTTTTATTTTGGGTTGAAACAGGGGTATGTCTTTTAAATCTGTTGTCATTGCAGTTTTTTTAGCAACAGATAAAGGCACCATTTTATTGCTAATTAAATACTGATTTGCATGGTTTTTAGATTCAAATTTTCCTTCAGATTTTATGATTTTCTTTGTACCTATTTTACGTGCTTTATATAAATAATTTTCTATATTGGTTCACCCCTATAGTTCATATGTAACTCTGAGCATTTCATGAACTGTTGTATTACCTTCTAGTACATTCCAACGTGTATTCTCTTGTAATGTACGCATTCCTGCTTTAATTGCTTTCTTGCGAAGTTCTTCAGATGTTTGTTTATTCTTAGATATAAAATCTTGCATATGCATATCTATGACAAAAACCTCGTGAACTGCAAATCTGCCCTCATATCCTGATTGATTACAGCTTTGACATCCTTTACCTATATAAAGTGTCGCATCTAGCGGTATCTGTGTTAGGTGATGCTCTTCCATGGTTATTATATATATTTCCTTGCAATTTTTACATATTCTTCTGACTAACCTCTGAGCAATAACGCCTCTAACTGAAGAACCAATCATATAAGGTTGTGATCCCATATCGATTAATCGATTAATAGAACTTGTTGCATCATTGGTATGTAATGTACTCATAACAAGATGCCCTGTAATAGCTGACCGTATTGCAATTTCACTGGTTTCTAAATCACGCATTTCTCCTACCATAATAACATCAGGATCTTGTCTCAAGATAGACCGGAGTGCATTCGCAAATGTAAGACCAGCCCTTACATTAACTGCCACTTGGCTAATCCCTTCTATCATGTTTTCTACTGGGTCCTCTACTGTTATAATATTAATACTGGGGTCATTTATCTCTCTAAGGGCGGTTGCAAGTGTTGTGGATTTACCACTTCCCGTAGGACCTGTCACTAAAATGATGCCATTGGGCACTTTGAGTAAGGCTCTCACCTTAGCCTCATCTGTTGGGTAAAATCCTAGTTGATTTATGGCTAGTCTCATCCCTGTACGATAAAGAATCCGAATAACGACTTTTTCACCATGAATGGTTGGCAGTACACTTATCCTTAAGTCTAATTCTTGTTCATCTTTTATCATGGCTATTCTTCCATCTTGGGGAAGGCGTCGTTCTGATATATCTAGGTTTGATAAAATCTTAATTCTTGCCGTAATGGCGTTCATTGCACTTATATCTGTTCTTAGCAACTCTGTCATTTGACCATCTATCCTGAGCCGTATGCGTATGTATGTTTCAGATGGTTCAATATGAATATCTGATGCACCTCTAGAAATGGCCTGGTGAAAAACCGTATCTACGAATTTAACAATTGGAGAATCTGTAATATCCTCCGTCTCTCCTTCTTTCATTTTATTTGTCGCTATTTTAATGTTATTGGACTCAATCTGAAACTGCTCTGCAATCTTTTGAGTTTTACCTGCACTGTAAACCCTATCAATGGTCCTACTAATATCAGCAGTGGTAGCCATCATTGGAATAATCTCCATTTTTGTAATAAGTTCTAAATCGCCAATAGCAAATATATTAAGCGGATCACTCATAGCAACATGTAATGTATTATTTTCACTTCGAATAGGTATCATCATATACCTTTTTGCCAGTGTTTCATTAATAAGGGAAGTGGCTTTAGGATCTAACCAATACCTTGTCAGATCCACATAGGGAATTCCTAGTTGAAATTCTAAAACCTCAAGCATATCTTGTTCTGAAATCCAACCCTTTTCAAGAAATACTGCTTCCAATTTTTCTCCTGTAGATTGCTGTATGCCTATTGCCGTATCTAATTGATTTTGGGTAATCATGCCTGTATCTACTAATAAATCGCCCATTCTTTTTTCAGTATCTCTCAAGCCATTCACCTGCTTCATTTTTTGCATTTTATAACTTTATATAATTTTGTAACTAGCACATTGCGTCTTAGTTAATATTGGGAATCTTAATAAGCTCTAATTCATAAGATTCTAAGTCAAAGTTTATTGGTTCAGATGACCCACCTATATCTATGAAAGCATAAAGCTTATTTGACACAGTTATCTTTCCTTTCGCTGAATCTATGCCATGATTATACTTACTGATATTATTTAATGTGGCAGCAGGCTTCATTTTGACATAAACGGCTATTGTATATATATTAGGCACCTTATTAGCACCCGTTAAATGACCTAGATTGATAGTTATCGTATTGTTTTCAACACTATAACTTGTTCCTCCTACGGTTTTAGTCTTATGCCCCTCTTTAAGTTTAACTTTTACATCACTCACAAAATCAAGTAATAAGGCCTTATTATTAGGAATCACCATAATCAGTTGCGCTCCATTCACCTGACTTTCCACTTTCATGGTCATCTTCATATTAGCCCAGGATAAGGGATGTACATATCCATAACCTGCAATGGTAGGCTTAGATGGATTCCCTAATAAGGGATTCACAGTAATTTGAGAATATGCTTGTAAGCCATTTTCTTCTGCTGTAGCAGTAATCATTGCTTGACCTTGTTTAAGGGCTACTACAATGCCATTTTCATTAACAGTAGCTACTGCTTCATCACTACTACTCCAGGTTACCTTTTTATTAACCACATCATCGGGATCAAACATCACATTTAGGTGTAATGTTTGGGCGACTCGTAGTTCTGCTTCACTTAAATGAATACTAATTGCATTCATGTCAGGTGCATAATCACTCTCTACTGCTTGTACTGTGTAAGGTGCTATTACTGATAATAAAAGATTCAGCATTATCGCTAATGCTATTAAAAATCTATAACTACCTAAATTGAGTCTTTTCTTATCTGTCATTATTACCCACTCTCCTCTTTTCTATACAATAATGTCTTTATGCATTTCCCTAATTTGTTTATCTTTGCTAAATTATAGCTTTTATGTAAAAACTAATCAACTCTTATATGTAAACAATCCTCTATTAAGTGCGCCTATTTATTCCAATGTCTCACTAAAATCATAAAACAAAAGGGTAGATACACACTCTGCTGAGTGTGTATCTACCCGTAATATGGCTAACAAACTTATGTTAGCCTATTTTATTATTTACATGCTTCTTCTATCGCTACTGCTACAGCAACTGTAGCACCAACCATTGGGTTGTTACCCATTCCAATAAGGCCCATCATTTCTACGTGAGCTGGTACTGAGGATGATCCTGCAAACTGAGCGTCAGAGTGCATTCTTCCCATTGTATCAGTCATTCCGTATGAAGCTGGTCCAGCTCCCATGTTGTCTGGGTGAAGTGTACGTCCTGTACCTCCGCCTGAGGCAACTGAGAAGAATTTCTTTCCTGCTTCTAAACGTTCTTTTTTGTATGTTCCTGCAACTGGATGTTGGAAACGAGTTGGGTTTGTTGAGTTACCTGTAATAGAAACTCCTACCTCTTCAAGGTGCATAATTGCTACCCCTTCTCTAACATCATCCGCGCCGTAACAACGAACTTTAGCACGATCTCCTTTGGAGTACGCTTTTTCGCCTACTACTGTTGCTACACCTGTGTAGTAGTCAAATTTTGTATCTACGTATGTGAATCCGTTAATACGAGATATAATTTGAGCTGCATCTTTACCAAGTCCGTTTAGGATAACTTGTAAAGGTTGCTTACGCACTTTGTTTGCTGAGTTAGCAATACCAATTGCACCTTCTGCAGCAGCAAATGATTCGTGTCCTGCTAAGAATGCGAAACATGTTGTTTCTTCTCTTAGTAACATTGCTCCTAAGTTACCATGTCCAAGACCTACTTTGCGGTCTTCTGCAACGGAACCTGGGATGCAAAATGATTGTATACCAATACCGATAGCTTCTGCAGCATCTGCAGCTACTGTGCAACCTTTTTTAATTGCAATAGCAGCTCCTACTACATAAGCCCAGCTAGCATTTTCAAAAGCGATTGGTTGGATAGATTTTACTAAGTTGTAAACATCTAATCCTTTATCTTTACAGATTTTCTCAGCTTCTTCAATGTTTGCGATACCGTATGTATTTAACGTTTCATTGATTTGTTTAATTCTTCTTTCATATGATTCAAATAATGGCATTTTTACACCTCCTGATTATTATTCTTGTCTTGGGTCAACTGTACGTACAGCGTCATCAAATCTTCCATATTGATTACTAGCAGCAATTAAAGCTTCGCCTGCTTCTTTACCTTTTTTAATAAGGTCCATCATGATTCCAAAATGTACAAATTTGTAACCAATGATTTCGTCATTTTCATCAAGTCCTAGCTCCGTTACATAACCTTCAGCAACTTCTAAGTATCTTGGTCCTTTAGCAGCTGTTGAGTACACTGTACCGACTTGTGATCTAAGTCCTTTACCTAAGTCCTCTAAACCTGCTCCTATTGGAAGTCCATCTTCTGAGAAAGCTGTTTGAGTTCTTCCGTAAACAATTTGAAGGAATAATTCTCTCATAGCTGTGTTAATTGCATCACATACTAAGTCTGAGTTTAATGCTTCTAGGATTGTTTTTCCTGTAATGATTTCTGATGCCATAGCTGCAGAGTGAGTCATTCCAGAACATCCGATTGTCTCAATAAGAGCCTCTTCTATAATTCCACCTTTTACATTGAGTGTTAGTTTACATGCTCCTTGTTGAGGTGCACACCAGCCTACTCCGTGTGTTAATCCACTTATATCTGTAACTTCTTTTGATTGTACCCATCTTCCTTCTTGAGGAATTGGTGCTGAGCCATGATTTGGGCCTTTAGCAATAGGACACATTTGTTCTACTTCGTGTGAGTATTTCATCGTGAATCTCCTTTCTTACCTAGTATTTTAAAATCTAATCCTCTATCATTTTATACGTTTGTTCATTTTGTGTCAATACGATTAGGCACATTAACTAGTTTTTCGTCACTATACTAGGGATAAACTTGTCTTATCTTAACTATTATGGTTACTTTTTCAATACACCTGACAATATATGTATTATATTTTTTTAACTACTTTTATAACAAGAGTTAATAAATAACATAGTGCCATGATAACCACAATGGTAGCTCCTGTTGCACTTCCTATATAATAAGATGCAATAAGTCCAACAATACCTGAAAATGTAGCGACCGCAATGGATATGATATGGTACTGCTTTATATTTTGCGCAAGGTTTCTTGATGTTGCGGCTGGAAGTATTAAAAAAGAATTAATAATTAAAAGACCTACCCACTGAATTGATACGGTTACAATAATTGCAATAACCACGGTAAATAGAGTTTCAATTTTAAACACTGATATTCTTCTACTATTGGCAAGAGATTTATTCATACTAATAATGACCAGTTGATTAAACAAGACAATCCAAAATAATAGTACGCTTAAAAATACCACCACTAATATGCCTATTTCTGAAGGCGTAATACTCAGCAAATCCCCTATTAGAAAAGATGAATATTTAGCAAATCCCCCACCTCTTGAGAGGATGACCGTCCCTATGGCAATAGATGCTGATGAAAACACCCCTATAATTGTATCTGTAGACGATGTGCTGTTTTTATTGACGATTGAAATCAGAATGGCAAGGATCAGGGAAAATAAAAGCATCGCCCATAAAGGATTCCCGATTCCAAAGATAACACCAATAGCAATTCCCGTTAAGGTAGAGTGTCCGATAGCTTCTGAGAAAAAAGCGAGTTTATTATTGACCACCATTGTACTTAAAAGTCCAAATGTAGGCGCTACAAATAAAATAGCTAAAAACGCATTTTTCATAAAGCTAAAGCTAAGCCACTCAAAAGGTAATATTTGATCTAATATACTGTACCAAATCTGCATGTCTTTAATCTCCTATCCAAAATGTGCCCATGAGTTCTTTTGTCTTATTATGAGAAAAAACATAGTCTGGGGTACCTTCACACGCTATGCTCTGATTTAATAAAATCACCCGATCTGCGTACTTGGCTAGTAATTGTAAATCATGAGACACGAGTACAATTGCCATGTCGTAATCTTTTCTAAGCTGCGAAATTATCTTATAGAACATTTCGGTACCTGCTTGGTCAATTCCTGAGATGGGTTCATCTAATAATAATATGTTTGGCACTGGGCTTAAGGCTAAAGCTAATAATACCCGTTGAAGTTCTCCTCCTGAAAGAGCCCCTATCTTACGATCTATGGCATACCCCATATTGACTTTATCAAGAGTTTCCTCAATCTCGGTTATTGTTTTTTTACTATGACCTAGCCATACAGGTCTTTTAGAAATACACGATGCAAATAGATCTGCTACACTCATTGGTGTAGCAAGATCGAAGTTTAATTGCTGAGGGACATAGCCTATAATTGGGTTTTCATGATTTTGTCCTGCTAGATTTAAAAACGTTAAGGTGCCTGTATGCTCAATCTCTCCCAAAACAGCCTTAAGCAGAGTTGTTTTCCCTGCGCCATTAGGTCCTATGATTGCCGTTAAATCCCCACAATGAAAATGGATATTAATATCCTTTAATATCTCCATCTTACCTTTTGTCACATTAAAGTTTTCGATTTTACTACAACATAATCCGCATATTCTTTCACTCATCGTAGTGCCTCTTCTAATGTTTTTAGATTTTCTTTCATTGTGTTTATATAATCATCATAATTTTCTTTTTGATCTTGATCTGTTTGGCCCGTCACGACTGGATCTAGTGTATATAAGGCTACATTTGCTTCTTTTGAAATTAGACTGGCTGACTTACTGGTAAATTGAGGTTCTGCAAAGACAGCTTGAACATTAAATTCTATAATACTTTCGATGACTGCTGCTAGTTCTTTCGCACTTGGCTCAGATCCTGCCTCTGTTACGATTGTACCTACGATGTTTAGTCCAAATTCTTTAGCAAAGTAGGGAAACGCCTCATGGAAGGTTACGATATTTTTGTTTGGGATATCATCTAGGCTAGCATGCATCTCGTCTCTTAAAGTTTCTAATTTTCCAATATAGATATCAGCATTTTTCTCATATTGTTCTTTGTGCTCTGGGTCTAAAATAGCTAATTCTTTTGCTATTTGACTCACTTGTTCTATAGCCCCTGAAACGCCTACCCATACATGAGGGTTGAATTCATGGTGGTGCTCTTCTTCATTATTTTCACCATCATCATGTTCATCATCATGGTGCTCTTCTTCTAATAATTCTATATGCTCACTTGCATCTATAATTGCCATTTGAGGTAATTGTGATAAAACCTTATCCATAAAACTTTCCATACCCCCGCCATTAATAACAAATATATCTGCCCTATTTAAAGTCTTCATATCATCTGGCGATATTTGATAATCATGTAAACATCCTGTTTGCGGCTGGGTCATATTAACAACTTCTATACCAGGTATATCTTTAGCTATATTGATGACATGAAGATATATAGGATAAAATGATGTTGTTATAGTAAGATTTTCTTTGTCTGGGCCATTATTACCTTGCGCTGGCTTAGCACATCCTACCACCATATATGAACTTATCAAAATAATGCTTATAAATAACATAAATCTTCGTTTCACTTAAAATCCCCCTTTAATGTATTACAAACTCTCATCCTACCTACTTTGAAATGATTGAATTATATCAAAGTAGGTAGAATTAGTCAATAACTTACGATTACTACCTGCTACGCTGTAGCGCCTGTCTTTAATTACTTTTTCTAAGACTAGTCCTTGATTCTTTATATCCTTTATATTTGTTCTAAAGATTTCTTCCCTTACTTTTTCTAATGCTTCAGTCCTAAGACCCGAGAGATTATATCGTTGCAACGTTTCACCTATTACAGCTGGGTGATTATTAAGCCCTAATTCTTGTTCAAATTTAGAAAATGCTCCTATTTTATAGTCATCTAGGGTATTCTCATCCATCTGAACTTCTGCAATGTATTTTGGAATATCTTCTATTATCTGAAGTGACTCGGCAAGTTTTGGGTCTTGATACGTATATATCATCATGTCACCATAAGGATTAAACTTAATACCTGCACCGTAGGCACCGTTTTTCACCCGTATATTTTGGAGCATATACTCCGAGTTCAAAATATTAGATAAGACATATAGTGCCCCATCATATGTCCCACCTTTTTCTTTATAACTGCCACCCCACATAATATACTGAACATCTGAGGCAATTGAAAACCCTTGTTTCTTTTCTTTTTGAGCGAAATGATAGATAGCTTTAGGATACTTGTCGTCCTTTAAGTTCTTTCTATATTTAATATAGTTTTTTTCTAGGGTCTTTATGTTTTTTTCTTCTAAAGTTGCACCTAGTACTAATTGATTTTTGTTAAATATACTATTGTTAATGATATTCAATTTATTAATTACTTGATCTTTATACTGATCATAATTCTCTTCTATTTCACAAATATAGCGATAATAGGGTATTACCTTTTCATATTCATATCTACTTGCTCCATCTTGAGTACTTCCTATTGCAACATTCATAAGCTCTAGTGGGTTGGCATTAAAATAGTTTTCATATTGGTTACGGACTTTGTGAATTTGGGTAAGAACCCATTTTTCATCCCATTCTTCTTCCTTGGTTACTTGTTCTAATATCTCAAAAGCCTTGCCAATATTGTCTTTTTCCGCGCACATGGCAAGTTTTAATTTTGGGTCGTACTTATTATACCATTCAAATTGTTGGATTGCTATGGGACTACAGCTCATCCCCCCTGTATACAAGGCAACTAAATCTTTTTCTTTTTGACTAATAAGGTCTGCAAATAAAAACAAATCATTAAGACTTTCTTGTGGTATATAAGCAGTATCAAAGTATAAATCCATATATATTAGATCATTGGTATCTGCTAGATAATACATTTTCTTACCTGTTTTATTTTCTTTAATTGTTAGTTGTGGTAATGATATTGACTGATTAATATCTTTAAGGTTAAGCTGTGGCAAGCTTTCTATTCGTCCTTTTTCTTGTTGCCACTGCTCTAATTTTGTTTGATTGTCCATGAGGACCTTTATTGCGTCCTGATCATTACTTACTTCTTCTAATTCTATTTTCCTTGTTTCTTGATTTTGAGCTTTGGTTATATGGTTTTCATCAGGTACTAAAACCACTTGTGATGTGTGATTGTTGTGTAATAGGTGAGTTTTAAGAAGTTCTTGGAAATATAAACTGTCACCTTCCTTTTTTATCTGCTCTATAAAATCTTGTCCTTGTAGCATCTTAACCGGTGACACCCCGTGCCCCCAGCTATAAATAGCACTGTATGCCATATCAATGCCTTTAGATATATCACTGGCTCTTTGCTTAGTATTTATCTCGTAATTGTTGACTGCCATCTTAATAAGATCCCTATGAAATCCCTCTTTGGCTGATTGCGCCAACGTTTCCTTAATGAGTCGCTCTACATTTTGAATATCTTCTTTTTTAACATCTGTGGCTATGATACTGTACATGGGTTGTGGGATTGCTGAGTCGATATCATAAGATAATGCTTTGCTGCTTTGTTTTTCACGAAAGGCCTTTCGTAGAGGAGATTGCTCGTACTGTATCAGTATATCCATCAGGATTCCCATAGATATTTGAAGCTTAATATCTTCAATCCCTCCAACTGCAAAGTTAGTAGACATATAATAACTTTCATTAACGGATATAGCAGGATAATAATCTGTGTAATAGCTCATTTGTCCAAAGGGCTGCTGCTTTTGGGATATATTTTGATTATTACCTTTCTTAAACCGCTTATAATAGCTATCTAATTTGGCTAAAACCGGCTCTATATCTACATCTCCATAAATAAAGGCGCAGCTATTTGAGGGTATATAATATTCTTTATGTGTCTCTTTAAAGGCCTCATAGGTTAGGTCTGGTATCTCTCCAGGACTGCCCCCGGCGTTATAAATATACATGGTGTCTGGAAACATAGCCGTCCGATTGGCCATGGTCAGTATTCGCCTTGGGGCTACACTAGCGCCTTTCATTTCATTATAAACAACACCACTTAAATGAAACTTTTCATCTTTATCAACACTGTAATGCCATCCTTCCTGGTCAAATCCATAACGGTGTTTTTGCAAGTTTGGAAAAAAAACGGCATCTAAGTAAATGTCTAATAAATTATTATAGTCTTTCTCATTACGGGTTGAAAAAGGATAAACAGTCATATCAGCTGCCGTTGAAGCATTCATAAAAATATTAGGTGATTTTTTCTTCATTTCAAAAAAAACATCTTTTATATTGTATTTCTCAGAACCTGTAAAAACCGTATGCTCTACAATGTGATTAACCCCTGTATTATCATGTATAGGCGTCTTAAATCCTATGGCAAAGACTTGGTTAGGATCAGTATTCTTAACATGAATGACCTGGGCTCCTGTACTTCTATGCTGATACGTAATGACATTAGAGTCCATAGACTCCACATAATCCTCTGATATTATTTTAAATCCCTGAGGACTTGGGGACAGTCCCCAGACATATGTCACGGATAGTATTATCAGTATAAGGCTTGCTATATATTTTTTATATGTGCGCATTTTTTATCCTCCTATTTCAATGTTAGTATCTATAGGTTGCGCATTTTTCTTTTTATCATACCTTTTTAGGCCAAACAAAGGCTGACTTTATAAAGTCAGCCTTTGTTTTATTGACGTATCTGTCCATCCCCATAAATTATATATTTACTTGTGGTTAGTTCCCTAAGGCCCATAGGTCCCCTTGCATGTAGCTTCTGGGTACTGATACCAATCTCCGCCCCAAAGCCAAACTCAGAGCCATCTGTAAAGCGAGTAGAGGCATTAACATACACTGCAGCTGCATCGACTACATCTAAGAACTTTTGAGCCCTTGTATAGCTTTCTGTTACTATGGCCTCTGAGTGCCCCGTCCCATAAGTTGCAATATGATCTGTTGCTTCTTCAAAATCTTCCACGATTTTAATGGCTAAAATATAATCTTGGTATTCTGTTGCCCAATCTTCTTCTACTGCTAAAGTAATATTTGGCGTAATCTGCTTTACTTTTTCATCGCCTCTCACTTCAACTCTTAAAGATTGTAGTTTTTTTACAAGTTCAGGTAATACATCTTGAGCCATGTCTTTATGTATAATAAGTGTTTCCATGGCATTACAAACACCTGGTCTATGGGTTTTCGCGTTAATGACGATAGCAATAGCTTTTTCCATATCTGCTGACTGATCAATATAGACGTGACAATTACCCTCTCCAGTTTCAATAACCGGAACGGTACTATTTTCAATAACACTCCTAATAAGTCCTTTACCGCCCCTTGGTATTAATACATCTAAATAGTCATTCATTTTCATCATTTCAACAGAAATCTCACGGCTCGTATCTTCAACTAACTGAATGGCTTCTTTAGGAATACCAGCACTTTCAAGGCCTTCTCCTATAATTTCAACGATTTTCATATTGCTACCAATAGCTTCTTTACCACCACGCAAAATAGTTGCGTTACCACTCTTTAGGCATAGTGCAAAAGCATCGGCTGTTACATTAGGTCTTGCTTCATAAATAATTCCAACAACGCCTAAAGGAACGCGTTTTTGGCCTATCACTAGTCCATTAGGGCGTTTTTTCATCTCCGACACTTCTCCAACCGGATCATCTAGCTTAACGATTTGTCTTATTCCTTCAACCATTACTTCAATACGGTTTTTGTCTAATGTCAAACGGTCTACTAGGGCACCTGTGATACCTTGGTCTATTGCACTGCTAACATCTTTTTTGTTGGCTTCTACTATTTCATCCATGCGGGCAATTAAATTGTCTGCTGCACTAGTAAGTCCCCTGTTCTTGTCTTGGCTAGATAGTTGCCCAATGGTCCTGGCGACTTCTTTTGCTTTTTTACCTTGCTCTATTAGTCTACTCATTGTAATGCTCCTTTCGAGGGTTTGTGGTTAACTCTGGTTTGTCGCCACATTTGGTTGGGAGTACCTATCCCTTCTCGCATCTCTTGGCTGGTAAGCCAAAGGATGCTCGCTGGGATAGGTGCTCCCAACCATTGCGGAGAAAAGCTACTTGCTAAACCGGGGAAAGCCCGGGATATAGGATACTTAAGGGATACTCTTAGTTTATTCCTCATCTACTTCCGTCACTAATATTTCCACTGCCTGATCATATTCATCCCTGGGGATACTATCAACCACCTGAAAATCATAGCAAACACCTATAGTTTTCAGAGATGGATACTTAGCAATATATTTATCATAGAACCCACCACCGTAACCAGTACGATAAAGATCCTTATCAAAGGCTAAACCCGGCACAATCATTAAGGTATCTGCGTCAGGTATAATTTTGCTACTCGGATCTGCCTTGGGTTCTAGTAAACTAA